>JARIBS010000068.1 GCA_029257385.1 Thiorhodococcus sp. | reverse complement strand
TTGTCGCGATAGAAATAGCACTCGCGCGTATCGCAGAGCCGCGTGTCGGGTCGGATGGTGAGCACCCTGTCGTGCTGGGCGATGCGATCGAGGGAGCGGGTCACCTCTTGGGTGGCCGATTCGAACGCCTGCCGCGGTTGGGTCAGCTTGGTTGGCATCTCTCCCGCAAGCACCTTGCGGCTAAGCAACTCGGGCACCCCCTGCTCAAGCTGGGGCGTCGGATAGATGAGGACCACCTCCTTGCCGGCCGCGAGCAGGTCGTCCACCACCCGCTCCAGAGCTGGTCTAAAGCTGGTGCCCCAGTCCTCGTACTTGGTGTAGTTACCCGCCAGCAGCACGGTCTGGATCTCGGGTGTGTCCAGGATCTGGCGATGCGCCAGGCGCTGGAAGCGCGTGCAACTGTCGCGCCAGTCCTGCGAAATCTGACCCCAAGCGACCAACGGCGGGCAGGCTGGCATGGTGAAGACGCGCAGGCTCGTCCCGCGCTCGCGTGTCAGCTCGCCCAACATGGCGGCGTAGCCGAAGGCGTGGCTGTCGCCCCAGAGAGCGAGCGTCGGCGGTGCGTGTGGATCGCCATAGAGACAGCCGGTGGCATCACCGCGGACGCTCAGGCAGTCGTCCAGACGGGGATCCTTGTCATTGGCGGCAAAGAGGATCCGTGTAACCTCGATCGGATAGCGGTTAGTCCAACCCTGCGACAGGATTCCGTGCAGCCCGATGCCGACGAAGAGCAGCATGACGGCCAGGGCCGTCTGCGCGATCTGCCGCCTGCTCAGCCACCCTTGTTTGCCACGGAAGGGACGCTCGACGTAGCGCCAGCTCACAACGGCCAAGATGCCCGAGAGCACCAGCACGCTCGCGATCTGTCCGCCGTGTAACTCCCCGCCGACCTCGATCCGTGCAAACACCAGCAGCGGCCAGTGCCAGAGGTAAAGCGAGTAGGAGATCAGCCCGACAAAGACGATGCCGGGGCGCGCCAGTAGCCGACCCGCCTGCGTCTCCCGCGCGCGTCCGCAGGCGATCACCAGAGCGGTCCCGACGCAGGGCACAAGAGCGGCGACACCTGGAAAGACGGTCCCCTGCGAGTAGCCGAAGACGGCAATCAGGATCAGGCCCAGGCCCAGCCAGGCGCCCAGTTCGGTGGTCCACTGGCGCGGCGCCAGAGGCGGCGCGGAGAGCGCGATCAGGGCGCCAAGCAGGAACTCCCAGGCGCGAAAGTGCGGCAAGAAGAAGACGGACTTGGAGGCCGGATCCTGATGCAGTCCGATGACCGAGGCTACGAAGGAGACCAGGGCGATGAGGATCAGCGCCAGACGCCGTCGGTCCCCAGGCAGGCGCGCGGCCCAGAGCAGAATCATCGGGAAGAAGACGTAATAAAGCTCCTCCACGGACAGCGACCAGGTATGGAGCAGGGGCTTCTCGTCCGAGGCCAGGTCGAAGTAACCGTTCTCGCGCCGGAAGAGGAAGCTGGAGACAAACAGCGTCGCCGCCACGAGCGAGTGCGCATAGGCTAGGTACTGGTCTGGAAAGAGCCACAGGGCCGCGAAGATGCTGCTGCACACCAGCATCACGAAGAGCGCCGGCAGAATGCGTCGCGCGCGCCGCTCGTAGAATCGCCGGATGCTGAAACGACCAGCTTGAAGCTCCCGGTCGATGATGGCGGTGATCAAAAAGCCCGAGATCACGAAGAAGACATCCACGCCGACGAAGCCGCCCGCGAAGCCGGGCACGCCGGCGTGAAAAAGCACCACGGGCAGGATAGCCAGGGCGCGCAGACCGTCGATATCGGGTCGGTAGTCGATGTCGGGTCGGGCGTTGAGTCTCGGCATGGGGAGTCAGGCTGTCCTGCTGGGGCCTCCATGTCGCGAAAGCGTCATGTCGGATCCCGGGTGTGCTCGCTGGAGTGATGGGATTCAAGGCGCGGAACGATCTTCTAAGCCCACGGCGTTGTCAAATGCATCGAGCGCTGACCAGCAATGTTCATTGGCTCTTGATGCGTTCCGGGCAGTTCACCAAAATCGAGGCATCTCAACTTCAGGAGCAGGCAGCGACACATGGACCACACTGAGCACCCAGTCGATCCCGCCATCCGCGCCGAGATCCTGGAACAATTGTGTGCCATTGAGGCCGAGCACCAGATCCAGGTGCTCTATGCCTGTGAGTCGGGCAGTCGCGGCTGGGGGTTTGCCTCCCCGGACAGCGACTACGACGTGCGCTTTCTCTATGTCCACGCCCTGCCCTGGTACCTGCGGGTGACACCGGGGCGCGATGTCATCGAGCGACCGCTGACTGCGGTGCTGGACATCAATGGCTGGGAGCTGCGCAAGACGCTGGCGCTACTGAAAAAAGGCAATGCGACGCTGATCGAATGGCTCGACTCACCGGTGGTCTACCGGGCCGAACCGCTCTTCCTGGAGGCGCTGCGCGCCCTCGCCCGGCAGGTCCATCAGCCCGAGCGGTCATTCCATCACTATATCCACATGGCGCGGCGCAACCACCGCGAATTCCTCACCCGCGAGCAGGTGCGCCTGAAAAAGTACCTCTATGTGCTGCGCCCACTGCTGGCGACTCTCTGGATTGAGCAGGGACTAGGCTCGGCACCGATGCGCTTCGCGACGCTGGTGGAGGAGCTGATCGTGGATGCGCAACTGCGCGCCGCCATTGATGAGCTACTCAGAGTGAAGCGCTCGGCGCAAGAGTCGGAATATGGACCGCCCCAGACGATCATCGATGCCTTCATCACGCGCGAGCTGACCCGTCTGGAGGCGGCGCTCCCGCCGCGCCCGCAGTCGATCGATGGCGCGGGGCTGGATCGTTTGCTGATGGAGACTGTGCTGCGTAGGGGGTATCCGCAACAAAGACGCTCGCCGACGGAGTCCAGACCCAGCTCAGTCCAGACTTAGACCCGCTTTTAAGGAGGTAAACGGACGGCCAGATGTGAAGCCAATGCCTGTGCATCAGTTTGGGTCGCACCCGATCGTCAGAACGCCTTTGACGAACCGCACCGCAAGGGCGATAATTGATCGTCTCAACAGGCTCCAGGCGCGAAAATCCGCCAGGGCCTGAAGACACCTCCCACGCGCCCGTAGCTCAGTTGGATAGAGTACAGCCCTCCGAAGGCTGGGGTCACAGGTTCGAATCCTGTCGGGCGCGCCATTTCGGTTTAAAAGTAGACACGTCGCTGGCCGCTAAAGGCAGTCATCACGCTACCTTCTTCAGCGGCCTCGCCCGGTCGATCCGCTCGCGCTGTTTCGGATCGGGCACCGCCTCCCACAGATCGTTGCGACGCTGGAGGTTTTGCCAGAAGTCGAGACTGGTTTGCGCTCAGTTATCAACATCAGCTCAACCCATCAGCTGTGATCGTCGAGATAGACGTCGCTGGCTTCGCCCTTGCCGTCACCCCAGGCGAAAATCAGCCGCCACTGCTTGTTGATGCGAGACGAAAAACCGAGGGGGCCTCACACCTCCACCTCCCATCAACAAGGAGAAATAGCATCATGCAAGTCCGCAAGGCTTCTGACCGCGGCGTGGCCGAACACGGTTGGCTGAGTTCGCGCCACACCTTCTCGTTTGCCGACTATAGAGACCCTAGCCAGATCGGCTTCTCCGACCTGCGCGTGATCAACGAAGATCGCGTGACGCCAGGCAAGGGTTTCGGTACGCATCCGCACCGCGACATGGAGATTTTTTCCTACGTGTTGGAAGGCACCCTGGCGCACAGCGACAGCATAGGCACCGGCTCGCAGATCAAGCCCGGCGACGTGCAGGTGATGAGCGCCGGCAGCGGCGTCACCCATAGCGAGTTCAATGGCTCCGAAGATGAGCCGGTGCATTTCCTGCAAATCTGGATCGTGCCGGACCACACCGGTGGTGCGCCGGTCTACCAGCAGCAGCACTTCAGTGACGCGGACAAGCGTGGACGCCTGCGCCTGATCATTTCGCCGGATGGCCGCGATGGGTCGCTGCGCATTCAACAGGATACCCACGTCTACGCCGGTCTGTTCGACGGCGATGAACGTGCCACGTTGACGCTGGATGAGAACCGCCATGCCTATGTGCATGTCGCCCGCGGCAGCGTCGAACTCAACGGCGTGAAGCTCGCGGCCGGTGACGGCGTGCGCCTGCGCAATCCGCAGATGCTGGAGTTGACCGCCGGTAGGGATGCCGAGGTGCTGGTGTTCGACCTGCGTGCGCAGGAACTGCCGCAGACGCCGTGAGGTTTCGCAAGTCGTCGGACGCCTCGATGGCCCGGTCGGCAACGGTCCACCACAAGGAGCATCCATCATGAGCAAGATAAAAGTTTGGTGTTTTGAACAATACGGCTCCCCTTCAGCGCTGAAGCTGCAGGAGCGCGCGATGCCCCAGCCAGGCCCCGGCGAGGTCCTGGTCAAGGTGGCGGCCACCGCGATCAATCCCAGCGATGTGAAGAACGTCTCGGGGCACTTCAAAGCCAGCATGCCGCGGGTACCGGGACGCGACTACGCCGGCACGATCGTCGCCGGCAACGGGCGGCAAGGTGAAGAGGTCTGGGGTAGCGGACCGGGCTTCGGCGTGGCGCGCGATGGTGCGCATGCCGAGTATTTTGTCATGCCCTCGGCATGGGTCAGCCGCAAACCGCCGCACTTGAGCATGGAACAAGCGGCGGCGATCGGCGTACCGTATCTGACTGCCTGGTCCGCGCTGGTCACCGCCGGGGACATCCAGGCCGGCGAGAGCGTCCTCGTCACCGGCGTTTCCGGCGCGGTGGGTCGCGCCGCAACACAAATCGCACACTGGAAGAAGGCGCGGGTCATCGGTGCGTCGCGATCGCTGGAGAACCCTTCCGGCGCCGATGCCATCATCGACACGACCCAACAGGACCTTGCCGCCGAGGTTAAAGCTCTGACCGATGGCAAGGGTGCAGATCTCGCGCTGGACGCCGTCGGTGGCGAGCTGTTCGAGCCGTGCCTGAGCGCGCTGCGCCGGGGCGGACGCCAGGTGGCCATTGCCAGCAATCCGCAGGTGGTCAGCTTCAACTTGGTGGAGTTCTACCACGGGATCAAACGGCTGGTCGGCGTTGACAGCATGGGTCTGAGCGGCGTGGAGATCGTCGCACTGATGGACCAGATGCGTGCAGGTTTCGAGGACGGCGTGCTGCAACCACCAGCCGTTCAGACGTGGTCATTCGATCAAGCGGTCGAGGCTTATGAGGCGACCGCCCTGGGTGGTGCACCGGTTAAACACGTGTTGCTGACATAAGGAGACACATCCATGACGACCCTTGTTCGCGAACGTCTGAAGGGGCGCAGCCACGACCTCGGCGATGGCTTCATGATCCGGCGCGTGCTGCCGTCATCGAGTCGGCACGCGATCGGACCGTTTATTTTCATGGACCATTTCGGTCCGCTGCAATTGCCGCCGACGCAAGCGCTGGACGTGCGCCCGCACCCGCACATCGGTCTGGCCACCGTGACCTATCTGTGGGAAGGCCGCATCGAGCACAAAGATGCACTCGGCAACACGCAGATCATCGAACCCGGCGCGGTCAACTGGATGACTGCCGGACGCGGCATCGTGCATTCGGAACGCACCCCCGCCGAAAACCGTGGCCACGCACAAGCCCTGCACGGCCTGCAATTGTGGGTGGCTCTGCCGCTGGAACACGAACGTTGCGCGCCGTCATTCGAGCACACCGATGCTGCGGCGTTGCCGGAATTGAGCATCGACGGTGCCAGCGTGCGGGTGATCGCTGGTAATGCCTACGGCGCGCGCTCGCCGGTATCGACGCTGAGCACATTGTTCTACGTGGACGCGCACGTGCCGCAGGGCAAAACCCTGTGCATGCCGGACGAACATGTGCAGCGTGCGGCCTATCTGCTCAAGGGTGACATGCACATCGATGGCGAACCGCTGCAGGTTGGCGAACTCATGGTATTCGAGCCTGGTGCGACGATCGCGCTGAGTGCCAGCGCCGACAGCCACGTGGTGTTACTCGGTGGCGCGCCGCTGGATGCACCGCGCTATCTGTGGTGGAACTATGTCGCCAGCTCCGAGGTATTGCTGGAGGAAGCCCGGCAGGCGTGGCGCGAACAACACTACGCCATGGTCGAGGGCGACCCGGAGTTCATCCCGCTGCCCGACGATGACCAGCAGACGCTACGGCTCGAAGCGCGATGAGCACAATGCCTGCGTGTAGTGTCGCCTTCCGCCTTGGCGCTTTATGGGTTCCGGACAGCTAGCTCAGGAGTGCTGCCAGAAGTGAGTCGAGCGGTCCCTTATAGTCGGGTTTGCGCGGCGGCACTGGCAAACTGCTGTCGGATCGATAGAATCATGCCATGCACACCGCGAATCCAACCCCCTACGTCGATCTGACCCCGGATCTCATCCTGGATGCCGTCGAGAGCATTGAGCTGCCGACCGACGGGCACTTGCTCGCGCTCACTAGCTACGAGAACCGTGTCTACCAAGTCGGCATCGAGGACGCCGCGCCCGTCATCGCCAAGTTCTACCGGCCGGGGCGCTGGAGCGACGCGGCGATTTTTGAGGAACACGCCTTCATGCTCCTGCTCGCCGAGCATGAGATCCCGGCCGTGCCGCCATCGCTCATCGCGGGCCGAACCCTGCACGAGCATGGCGGCTATCGATTTTCACTGACCCAGCGCCGGGGCGGGCGCACGCCGGAGCTGGAGGATGCGAATGTCCTGGAGTGGATTGGGCGTTTAATTGGGCGCATCCATGCGCTTGGTGCGGTGGCGCCTTTCCAGCATCGTCCAACCCTTGATATGGCCAGCTTCGGGATCGCACCGCGCGATTTTCTGCTTGCCAATGACTGGATTCCCACCGACCTCTTGCCAGCCTATACTAGTGTCGTCGATCAGGCGCTCGCGGGTGCTCGCGCCTGTTATGCCCGCGCTGGCGAGCCATGCCATATCCGGCTGCACGGCGACTGCCATCTCGGCAATCTGCTGTGGACCGACGCCGGACCGCACTTCGTCGATTTCGACGATGCGCGCATGGGTCCAGCGGTTCAGGATCTCTGGATGCTGTTCTCGGGCGAGCGCGCTGAGATGGCCCGACAGCTCGCCGACGTCCTGGCCGGTTACGAGGACTTTTATGAGTTCGACCATCGCCAATTGCACCTGATCGAGGCGCTGCGCACGCTGCGCATCATCCACCACGCCGGCTGGCTCGCCCGCCGCTGGGAGGATCCGGCCTTTCCGGCCGCGTTCACCTGGTTCGGAAGCCAGCATTTCTGGCAGGATCACATTCTGCAGCTTCGCGAGCAGGTCGCGGCGATGGAAGAAGGCCCGCTCTGGTCGGCCTGAGAGCAGAGCGATTTAGGGCCTTGCGCGAGCAGTCCGATCGATTCAGTCACCTTTTCCATCAAACCAGGTTAAAATGCTCGATTAACCCTCGCCCGGATACCATCTGAGGTTTTCAACCATGAGAGACCACAATGGACGCAGCCTGCACGAGGAGATCAGTGTCACTGGATCGGCCTTGCTCGACAAGGTCAAGGAGCTGATCCAGCAGGGCAATGTGCGACGCCTCATCGTGCGTCGACCCAGTGGCAAGATCCTAGCCGACATCCCGCTCACCGCTGGCGTGGGTGTCACCGCCGTCCTGACGCTCTTAGCGCCGATGCTTGTTGCGCTCGGCGCCATCGCGGCGCTGGTCACACAGTTTCGCATCGAGATCGAGCGCGGGCGCCACCAGCGCCCTGAGCGACCCTACGAGGACTGACCCGTAGCGCCCCGAAGACCCAATCAGCCAACACCACTAACCATTGAGAGACCGATGCAACAAATCAAAAAGACCGCCGACTACACCCTGTTTAAGAAGACCTCCGGCCGCTACGCGGTCAAGGGCAAGGACAAGAAATGGATCAACGGCGAGGAGAAGGAGAAAATCCTGGTCGCCGAGCAGTTGGTCACGCTCCCTAACCCCAAGACCCCTGCCCCGACCGAGACGGAAGCCGCCACAGAGGAATAAGGCAGAGGTGCCGTCCCTTGCGCTGATGAACCTATCGCAAGGGACCTGGCATCAACCTGTAACGTAGACGCTTGACCCAAAAGCTTTCCGGCAGAATCACCGCGTAGACGAGCGCCAGGATGGCGAATTGATACCAGAGGCTGCCGAGCCAAGCCGGCGTGGTGGCGGTTTCGAGCCAGCTTTCGGCCAGACGCTGGAGATTGAAGAAGCTGAAATAGGCCAGCAACGCCAGGACGATCCTTCCAGAGGTGCGCTGGCGTGGTGAGATGTCCACCAGCGGGACGGCCATCACCGCCAGGGTAAAGATCGCCAGCGGGGCGGCAATGCGATGCTCCAGTTCCACCCGATCGGCGATATCGGACGATTTCAGCAAGTCCAGGGTCGGCGTGGTCGCGCGCTTGGTGCTCGCATGGCGGGTCGGGCCCGAGCCTGGGATGCGGATCTGATACTCTTTGAAGTCCCCGATAAGATAGGCGCCCGAACCCGGCTGACCGTCGAAGCGATGACCTTTGCTCAAGCTCACGAGATGATCGCCCGTGGCATCTTCGAGACGATGCTGTCCGCCATCGCTCACCACCAAGCGCGTATTCTCGCCCCGGCGATCCAGAATGAAGACATCGCCGAGGGACTTGCGCCGATCAATCTCGCCGATATACACCACCACATCGCCATCCTCCTCCACATAGAAGCGGCCTGGCTGGAGCCCCGCAACCTGTGCGGCCTGCTCACCCTGCTGCATCCGAATCTCCTGGATACCGGCTGCGGCCTGAGGCTGAAGGACCAGTGAAAACCAGGCGGTGATCAAGGCGACGGGGACGGCCAATAGCAGCAGCGTGCGGTAGATTCGTGGCGGACCGATTCCGCAGGCATTGAGCGCGATCAGCTCGCTATCGCGTGAGAGCCGGCTGAGCGTCACCAGCATGGCCAGGAAAAAGGCCGGAGGCAGCAGGCTGGAAGTGTCGCGCACGAGCTGTAAGCGCATAAAGCGCAGCACCACGTCGACGCCAAGTCCGCCGACATTGACCTCTTCCAGGGTACGCAACACCATCAGGCTCACGACGATGAGCACCAGCACGACGATGATCGCCAGCGACACCAGCGCCACTTCGCGCAGGATGTAGCGATCGACGATTGCGAACATGTACCGCCTCGTTGCAAAAACGCCGCGCGTGCGGCCTATGATCTAAACGCCTGTACAAACAAACTCCAGACGGCTAACCCAACACCGCTCGCAGCCGCATGAGGATACGGTCGGCCGCATCGGTCGCAAAGTCTTCGTAGATCATCTCTTCCTCCAACTGTTTGCCCAGCACTTCAACATCGGGATTGTCGAAGTTGCGTGTCAGATCCATGGTCTGAGGCGGCACAAGCTCACGCCCATCCGCACTGACGGCGTCGAAGCTGACCACAGAATGCAGCTCATAGGCGAGCGTCTTTCCATTGACATCGACCGCCACAACGCGCGAAAAGCGCTGCTCGGAGAGGATGCGCAGCACCAGCCCGGCGGCGGCCCGGTTCTCGGTGAGTTGCACCTTGCTGCCGACCAGCAGGTCTCTGATCGCTGAGTGCACCGGGGAGTTTCCGGCGTCCTGGACATACAGCGGGCTGTATTCAAGTGGAATCGTGACACTGCCACGCAGCTGAAACCCACACCCGGACTGCGCCATCAGCACCAACGCCAAGCACGCCACGCACCCAACCGACAGCATCGACCAACGCCTACGACCTGTCGGCGCGCCAACACGGTGCTCTGTTTGATCATAGGGCGACGACATCAGAGCACGATATTGAGCAGCTTGCGCGGAACCAGAATCACCTTGCGAATGGCAGCGTCTCCGACGAATTTGTAAATCTGATCGTTGGCCAATGCCGCGGCCTGAACGGTATCGCGATCGGCATCGATCGCGACCGCGACGCTGCCGCGCACCTTGCCGTTGATCTGCACGACATACTCGATGCGGTCCTGCACGAGTGCTGAGGCATCGACCTGGGGCCAGACCGAAACCAGGATGTCATCGCCGAAGCCGAGCGTTTGCCAGAGATGGTGTGTCACATGCGGCGCGATCGGCCCCAGCAGACGCAGCACGAGACTCACCCCTTCGCGCAGCACTGCGGCCCGGCCCGGCGACTGATCGAGCTTGTAGAGGCAGTTGATCATGCTCATACAGGCCGAGACGACCGTATTGAACTGCTGGCGCTCGTAATCGAACAACGCCTTTTTGAGCATTGCATGCAGTTCCCGACGTGCGTTGCGAGCCGCCTCGTCCAGATCAAGCGGCGCGGGCGCGGAGCGGATCAGCTCGGCCTCTCCGACGGCCAGCGCCCATAAGCGCCGGATAAACCGGAAGGCCCCTTCGACGCCCTCGTCGTTCCACTCCAGCGACTGATCGGGCGGCGAGGTGAACATGGTGTAGAGGCGTACCGTGTCGGCGCCGTAACGCTCGGTGAGCGTCTGCGGATCGACACCGTTGTTCTTGGACTTGGACATCTTCTCGATGCCGCCGAAGCTGACCGGCTGAGCGTCGCTGACGAGCTTGGCGCCGACCACTTTGCCCTTGTCGTCACGCTCGACCTCGACCTCGGCCGGGTTGAACCACTGCTTGCGCCCATCGGCGCCCTCGCGATACCAGGTCTCGGCGACCACCATGCCCTGGGTTAAGAGCTTGGCGAAAGGCTCATCGCAATCGACCAGTCCCTCGTCGCGCATCAGCTTGTGGAAGAAGCGCGCATAGAGCAGATGCAGTACCGCATGCTCGATTCCGCCGACATACTGATCGACCGGCAGCCAGTAGTTGGCCCGCTCGTCGAGCATCGCGGTGTCGCAGTCGGCCGAGCAGTAGCGGGCGTAGTACCAGCTCGACTCGAAGAAGGTGTCAAAGGTATCGGTCTCGCGTGTCTCGCCGCCGGGTAATTCGGAGAACTCGGGCATGTGCTTGAGCGGCGAACCCGAGCCGTCGACGATGACATCCTCCGGCAGACGCACCGGCAGATCCGTCTCTGCCCGAACACCGCCATCGGCGGTATGGACCACGGGCAGCGGGCAACCCCAGTAGCGCTGGCGCGCCACACCCCAGTCGCGCAGACGAAAATTGACGGTCTTGCCGCCCTTGCCGTGCTCAGAGAGCCAATCGGCAATGGCCTCGAACGCCTGCGCGAACTCCATGCCGTCGAAAGGCCCCGAATCGAACAGAATACCCTGCTCGGTGTAAGCACCCGATTCGATCCCGCAGGGACTGGCGTCCGTCG
The DNA here is from genome assembly GCA_029257385.1 of Thiorhodococcus sp. Classification (GTDB taxonomy): domain Bacteria; phylum Pseudomonadota; class Gammaproteobacteria; order Chromatiales; family Chromatiaceae; genus Thiorhodococcus. The sequence continues at coordinate 19,743 of JARIBS010000068.1, read as the reverse complement.
AGCGGATCACGGCCTTCTTGGGAATGCCATAACGCTCGGCGAACTCCCAATCGCGCTGATCGTGCGCCGGCACCGCCATGACCGCACCGGTGCCATAGCCCATGAGCACAAAGTTGGCAGCGAAGATGGGCAGAGGCTCGCCGGTGATCGGATGGATGGCCTTGATGTCGAGCCGATGACCCTTCTTCTCGATGGTCTCGATCTCGGCCTCTGAGGTTCCGCCCTGGCGGCACGCATCGATGAAGGCGGCCAGCTCGGGATTGGTCTCGGCCGCGCGACGGGCCAGCGGATGCTCGGCGGCGACAGCGACATAGGTCACGCCCATGACGGTATCCGGGCGCGTCGTGTAGATGCCCAGCACCGCGTCGGAACCGGCGATGCCAAAATCCATGGACACGCCCTCGGAGCGACCGATCCAGTTGCGCTGCATCGTGCGCACGCGCTCGGGCCAGCCGTCGAGTCCGTCGAGCGCATCCAGCAGCTCTTGGGCATAGTCGGTGATGCGCACGAACCACTGCGCGATCTCGCGCTTCTCGACCGGCGCGCCCGAGCGCCAGCCCTTACCGTCGATGACCTGCTCGTTGGCGAGCACCGTCTGGTCGACGGGGTCCCAGTTGACCGTCGCGTGCGAGCGATACGCCAGCCCTTTGTCCATCAAGCGGGTAAAGAGCCATTGCTCCCAGCGATAATAATCCGGATCGCAGGTTGCCAGCTCGCGCTCCCAGTCATAGCCGAAACCGAGCTGCTGGAGTTGGCCCTTCATGTAGGCGATATTGGAGGTGGTCCATTGCGACGGCGGGATACCGTGCTGGATGGCCGCGTTCTCGGCGGGCAGGCCGAAGGCGTCCCAACCCATAGGCTGGAGCACGTTCTTGCCGAGCATGCGCTGATAACGCGCGATCACGTCCCCGATGGTGTAATTGCGCACATGGCCCATGTGCAGCCGCCCCGACGGGTAGGGAAACATCGATAGGCAGTAGAATTTCTCGCGGGATGGGTCCTCAATGGCCTTGAAGGACTGGTTGTCTTCCCAGTAGCGTTGCGCCTCGGCTTCGATGAAGCGCGGATCATAGTCGGTCTGCATGGAATCTGGTCTTGTAACAGCGGATGTTTGGGTGTTTATGTGAGCAAGGATACTCTAGTGGCTTTTGCTATCCTAACCTTTGCATGTGCCGGGTCAGGTTGAGTGTTGCGTCAAGGGCCTGAGTTGAGCGGCTTGCCGCCTCAATCAAGTACGGATTCATGCAGCCGATCAACGTTGGTCAAGATTTTTGGAGAGACTATCCCATGAGTGAAAAAGACAACAAAGACACCACCGACAAACTGGTCGATGCCTATGAGCAGATGCTCAAGCAAACCCACGAGACCATCGAGCGGGCGCAACAGGAGTCCGTGCCAAAATTCCGCGAAATGCTCGAAAGTGCCCGCGACAACATGGTCGAGCTTGGCGAGCTGACCCGCGAGGAGGCCGACAAAGTCTCTGAATACATCAAGCGCGACATTGAGGATGCCGCCAATTATATCGCCGAGACCGGCCAGGATATGCGCGACTGGTGGCGCTTTGATCTCCAGCTCATAGAGCAGCGGATGATGGACATGTTCACCCGGGTCGCCGATCAAACCAGTTTGCAGCTCGCTCAATGGGCAGAGACTGCGCGCCAGATGAATCTCTACCAGGCCGGCGAGGTCACCGGACCTGGCACGCTCATCTGCGACAGCTGCAGCGCTGATACGCACTTTGTGAAGGCCGGGCGCATCCCGCCCTGTAGCGATTGTGGAGGCACCCGCTTCCGTCGCCAGAAGGACGAGCATAAAACAGCTACCTGACCAGGTTGCGCTGCAAGCCCCGGCCTCAAGGCCGGGGACCGTTCTTTCAGGCCCGACGGAGAATGGGATGGGATTACGAACCCCCTTGTTTTCAGAGCACGCGCATCTGGGCGCGCGTCTCGTCCCCTTCGGCGGCTGGGACATGCCGTTGCACTATGGCTCTCAGCTCGAAGAGCATCACGCCGTGCGACGCGCCGCCGGCATGTTCGACGTCTCACACATGCAGTCAGTCGACATTCAGGGGCCTGGCGCACACGCCTATCTGCGCTACCTGCTCGCCAACGATGTCGCTAAGCTCCAGCCCCCCGGCAAGGCACTCTACAGTTGCATGCTCAACGCGCGGGGCGGCGTGGTCGACGATCTGATCGTCTACGCGCGCGGGCCGGGCAGCTACCGCGCCGTGATCAATGCCGCGACCGCCGACAAAGACATCGCCTGGATGGAGGACCATCGCGCAGGCTTCGAGGTCACCGTCGAGCGCCGTGCCGATCTTGCCATGCTCGCCGTACAGGGCCCCGACGCTCGGCAGAAGGCCGAGCCGTTTATCCCGGCCGATCTCCGGGAGTCCGCCATGCTGCTGCGACCCTTCTGCACCGCCGACGGTGAGCGCTGGTTCGTGAGCCGCACCGGCTATACCGGCGAGGATGGGTTCGAGATCACGCTCCCTGCCGAAGAGATCCTCGGACTGTGGCAAGCGCTCCATGACGCAGGTGTTCGGCCCTGTGGACTCGGTGCGCGCGACACTCTGCGCCTGGAGGCCGGGCTGAATCTCTATGGCCAGGATATGGACGAGGACATCGGCCCACTGGAATCGGGGCTGGGTTGGACCGTTGCCTGGGAACCCGTCGAGCGGGACTTTATCGGCCGTGGCGCACTGACCGAGTTGCGCGATACCGGCAGGCAGCGGGCATTCGTCGGCCTGCTGCTCACCGGGCGTGGAGTCATCCGCAATCACCTGAAGGTCTTGCATGCGAGCCGCGAGATCGGTGAAATCACCTCCGGCGGGTTCTCGCCTACGTTGGAGCGCTCGATTGCCCTGGCACGCGTCGAGCCAGACATCGGCAAGGACTGCGAGATCGAGATACGCGGCAAACGTGTCCCCGCACAGGTAGTCAAACCGCCCTTTGTGCGACAGGGCAAGGTGCGCATCGCGCTTTAGAGGGAGAGCCGATCGATATCAACACCCCACCGCCGCATATCATCGAGCGCGATAAACCCAAATACAGCAAGGTCCACTTAAGGATCGCATCGGAGAATGAGTATGAGCAATTTGCCTGCTGACCTGAAGTACACCAAGACCCACGAGTGGGTAAAAGACAACGGCGATGGCACCCTGACCATCGGCATCACCGATCATGCTCAAGAGGCGCTCGGAGACATCGTGTTCGTGGAGACGCCAGAGACGGGCCGCACACTAGAGGCAGACGAGGCCAGCGCGGTGGTGGAGTCCGTCAAGGCAGCCTCCGATATTTACGCGCCGATCGCAGGCGAGGTGGTGGAGTCTAACGCCAATCTGAGCGACACCCCGGAGACCATCAATACCAGTCCTTACGAGGATGGCTGGATCTACCGTCTGGCGCCAGTGGACATGAGCGCCTATCAAGGGTTGCTGGACGCCGCCGCCTACGAACAGACCGTCGCCGACGAAGAAGACTGACCCCTCCCCTCACGACGGGTCCGCGAGCCGGACCCTGGAACGCTGCTTATGCCCTTCGTACCGCACACCGAAGACGATATCTCCGCGATGCTCGAGACCATCGGCGTCACGTCGATCGATACGCTTTTCGACGAGATCCCCGCCGAGCTGCGCATCGGTGAGTTACAGGCCGTCCCCGCCGCAATGGCCGAGATGGACATCGCCCGTCTGATGCAGGCGCGTGCGCGCGCCGACGGACAACCGCTCTGCTTCATCGGCGCCGGCGCTTATGACCATCACGTACCGGCCGCGGTCTGGCAGATCGCGACCCGTGGCGAGTTCTACAGCGCCTACACGCCTTACCAGGCCGAGGCCAGCCAGGGCACGCTCCAGGTGCTCTACGAGTTCCAGTCGATGATGAGCGCACTGACCGGGCTGGATGCCTCCAACGCCTCGCTCTACGATGGCGCATCGGCACTCGCCGAGGCCATCCTCATGGCGGCGCGCGCCAACCGCCAGACCAAGTCGACGAGGGTGCTGGTCCCGGCGGCGCTCCATCCGGCCTATCGGCGCACGGTTCGGAGCATCGTCGAGCCGCAAGGGATCGAGCTGATCGAAGTGCCATTCGATGCCAAAAGCGGACAGACCGCCATCGAGCAGTTGGACGCGGCCGCCAGTGAGGCCGAATTTGCCGCCGTCGTCATCAATCAGCCCAATTTCTTCGGCGTGCTCGAAGCCGTGGATGCGCTGACCGACTGGGCGCACGCACGCAAGGCGTTGGCCGTCGCCGTCGTCAACCCCATCGCACTGGCGCTCCTGTCGCCACCTGGCGAATGGGGCGCTCGGGGCGCGGACATCGCCTGCGGCGAGGCGCAGCCCCTGGGCATGCCGCTCGCCTCCGGCGGACCCTATGCCGGTTTCCTCTGCTGTAGGCAGGATTTAGTCAGACAGCTCCCTGGGCGCATCGTCGGACGCACGGTGGATCTGGACGGCAAGCCAGGTTTCACACTCACGCTTCAGGCCCGCGAGCAGCACATCCGGCGCGGTAAGGCGACATCCAATATCTGCACCAATCAGGGCCTGCTGGTGACCGCCGCGACCATCCACATGGCCTTGCTTGGCCCAGAAGGTCTGGAGCGGGTCGCCGCTGCCTGTCACGCCAATACCGCAACGCTCGGGCGGATGCTGTGTGAGATCCCCGGTATCGAACCGCTGTTTGATGGCGCCGTCTTCCACGAGCTGGCGCTGCGGCTGCCCGCCCCAGCCAACGACCTGCTATGCTCGCTGGCAACGCATAATGTGCTGGGTGGTTTCGACCTGAGCCGGGACTATCCTGAACTCGATCCAGCTATTTTAGTGTGCGCGACCGAGCTGCGTACCGAGGAGGAGATGGGCGTTTTCAGGGACACACTGGCGCAGAGTGTTGAGCGCGGCTAACGCGCTTGAATCGAGACCGGCTATCGGCTGAAGGCCCGTATCGGAAACTTCGGCCGTCTTTGTATCGAGTACAAGGAGTGCATGCGATGCCGTTTAGCAATGTCGAACAAATCACTCCCATCATGCAGGAAGTCATCCGTATCAAACCACGCAGCATGCTCGATGTCGGCTGCGGTCTGGGTGTCTACGGCATGCTCAGCCGGATTCAACTCGACCTTTACTATGACGAGGCTTTCCACACCAAGCTCTTTCGTGAGTATCGCGCGCAAAAACGCTGGACGGGCGTCAGGATCGACGCGATTGAAGGCTTTGCCGACTATGCCGACTACATTCCCGACTGGGTCTACGACGACATCCGCATCGAAGACGTCAGAACCGCGTTGCCGAGCATCGACGATGGACACTATGACCTGTGTATCGCGCTGGCGATCATCGAGCATCTCGATAAAGCCGACGGCCTGGAATTCATCCGCCAGCTCCAACGCATCGGCCGCACGCTCATCATCGCGGTCCCCAAGCACGTCGCCCCGCAGGAAGTTGTGGGCAATCCCTTCGAAACCCACCGCTCGACATGGCTGAAAAGCGAATTTGTCGCATTGGGCGCAACCGCCTTCCTGCCGCATGAGGGCGCCTGGATCGCGGTTTTCGATGCCTCTCGTCCAGCCATTCAGACGCAGCCCATGCCGCTTGTAAGTGTGGATTTTGACGCCAGGTTTTCAAGCCTAGAGAACAGTCTCGGGCAAGTGCTCGCGGAGCAAGCACGGATCCTCGCCGCGCTGAGTGTCAGAAACCGGCTCACAAGCCTCTGGAAACGCCTGTCCAAAACGGCACCCGAGCCGACCGTGCCCCCAATCGACAGTCCAGCCAACCAGTAACCGGAGACCACCAATGGCCAAGACCGCACTCCAAGGCAACCCAGTCACCCTCAGTGGCGAGCTGCCCGCCGTCGGGAGCACGGCACCCGACTTCAAGCTGACCGATAAAGATCTCGGCGACAAGACACTGGCCGATTTCGCCGGGAAGAAAAAGCTGCTAAACATCGTTCCCAGCCTCGATACGCCCGTCTGCGCGACCTCAGCCAAGAAGTTCAACGAGTCAATGGCCGACAAGCGCGATGCCGTGGCACTGGTGATTTCGGCCGATCTGCCGTTCGCCATGGGGCGCTTCTGTAGTGCCGAGGGAGTTGAGAACATCGTCGGCCTGTCGATGATGCGTTCGCGCGCGTTCGCGCGAGATTACGGCGTCCTGATCGAGGACGGCCCGCTCGCCGGCATCACCGCCCGCGCGGTCGTCGTACTTGATGCCAACGACACCGTCGTGTATGCCCAACTCGTGCCCGAGATTGGCGACGAACCCGACTACGACGCAGCCCTGGCCGCGCTCTAACCACCTTTGCTGCTCGCCCCTGTTTTCCGAGACGGCTCGAAAACAGGAGCGCATCACATCGATTCCAGTCACTCCGCCATGCTGATCCACGACCAATCCAGAACCGGCCGCCGGGCCACCGCCCAGGCGCCACTCGACTTCCCAGAAACAACCAACATTCCCGAGGAGCTGCGCCGTCGTGCGCGAGCGGCGCTGCCGGAGGTCTCCGAGCTGCAGGTAGTGCGCCATTACACACGGCTGTCGCAGAAGAATTTCTCGATCGACACCCATTTCTATCCCCTTGGCTCCTGCACCATGAAGTACAACCCACGGGCCTGTAACAGCCTGGCGATGCTGCCGGGATTTCTGGCGCGCCATCCGCTGGCGCCGCAGAGCCATAGTCAGGGGTTCATGGCCTGTCTGCACGACTTGCAGGAGATTCTCAAGCAGGTCACCGGAATGCATGCCGTCTCGCTGGCCCCATCGGCCGGGGCGCAGGGCGAATTCGCCGGTGTGGCCATGATCCGCGCCTATCACCAGGCACGCGGAGATCATGCACGCACCGAGATCCTGGTCCCGGACGCGGCGCACGGCACCAACCCCGCCTCGGCGGTGATGTGCGGGTTCAAGGCGCGCGAGATTCCGACCGGGGCCAACGGTGATGTCGATCTCGACGCACTGCATGCTGCGGTTGGTCCCCAGACGGCCGGCATCATGCTCACCAACCCGAGCACCGTGGGCGTCTTTGATCGCAACATCCAGGCAATCGCCCGTGCGGTGCACGCCGCCGGTGGGCTGCTCTATTACGACGGTGCCAATCTCAACGCCATCCTCGGCAAGGTCCGTCCAGGCGACATGGGATTCGACGTGATCCACATGAACCTGCACAAGACCTTTTCGACACCCCATGGCGGGGGCGGTCCGGGGGCTGGTCCGGTCGGCGTCTCCAAGCGTCTCGAACCCTTTCTGCCGGTGCCCATGGTCGCCCGCGATGGCGATACCTATCACTGGCTCACCGAGCAAGAACGACCCGACAGCATCGGGCGACTCAACGCGTTCGGCGGCAACATGGGCATCCTGCTGCGCGCCTACGTTTATGCCCGCATGCTCGGGCGCGAAGGCATGGGACGGGTCGCCGAGTTCGCGACCCTCAACGCCAATTATCTGATAGTGCGTCTGCGGGCGGGCGGTTTCGAGGCCGCCTACCCCGAGCGTCGCGCCAGCCATGAGTTCATCATCACGCTCAAACGCGAGAACCGCGAATTTGGCGTCAATGCCATGGACTTTGCCAAGCGGCTGCTCGATTATGGCTACCACGCCCCGACCACCTATTTCCCGCTGCTGGTGCCCGAGTGTCTGCTGATCGAGCCGACCGAATCCGAAACCAAAGAAGAACTCGATGGCTTCGTGGAAGCCATGATGGCTATCCGCCGAGAGGCCCAGGAGAATCCCGAGAAGGTTCGCAGTGCGCCGCATAGCTTGCCGGTGCGCCGACTCGACGACGTGCGCGCCGCGCGCCATCTGGATCTGGCCTGGAAACCCACGCCGCGCGAGGATGCGCATGAGCGATCCTAAGCCCAAGGGTTTGCAGCGCCTGATCCGCGCTTTTGGCTATTCGATAAAGGGCTTCAAAGCTTGCTTTGCGCTAGAGGAGGCCTTTCGCCAGGAAGTCTTCCTGCTAATACCCCTGATTCCGCTGGGTCTCTGGCTCGGTGAGTCCCCGGTCGAGCGCGCGATCCTGGTCGGGAGTCTCCTGATCGTGCCCATCGTGGAGCTGCTCAACTCAGCCATCGAGGCCAATGTCGACCGCATCGGCCTGGAGCGCCACGAGCTGTCGGGCCGGGCGAAGGACATCGCCTCCGCCGCCGTGCTCTTGAGCATCGTCTTTTGTGTGGTGATTTGGGGGCTGATCCTGATCCCGAAGCTGTAGTCGGTTGGGTGTGCTTTAGATCCGAGGTCGGTCAGGCTGCCAAGCGGCTTTGAGCTGCTTGAGGACGTCGCTACGGCTGATGATGCCGATCAGACGACCCTGTTCCATCACTGGGAGGCGGCGGAAATGGCTCTCCGCAAAGCGTACTGCGATCTCGGTGATCGGCGTCCGCGCATCCACCGTGACCGCAGGATGGGTCATGAAGTGCTCGACCCGCCCGCCATCTTCGCCGTGATAGCCGGCCCCGAGCGCAATCTGCATGCAGTCGCGCTCGGTGAGCATGCCAACCAGGTTGCCGGTCTGGTCGACGACCGGTGCTCCAGAAAGGCTCTGTTCGACCAGGATGCGCAGGGCTTCGAGCACATCCATGTCAGGACGCAGCGTCACCAGACCACGCGACATGGCCTGCTTGGCGGTCTTGATCTCTTTCATATTGACCTCCCGTGGTTAGTGTCTGCGTGTCCGTTTGGGCAGGCCCGGCGGTGCCTGCAGTTGTCTAGCTTCGCCTATCGCCTCAATCGCCGCTTCCATCTCGACACGGTTCACTCCCGCCTACTCGTGGCTGTTGCTACCATCAGGCCACACCCAAAGCGCTGACTCCGCCTGGCTGAAAGAGCTTGCTAATCAGGTCCGGGCTTGTGGGTAATAGTATGGGACATGCTACCTGATGAGCTGAAAGCTTGATGGACTGACTATGCCAGAGAACATAGCCCATTGGCGAGCCGTCCGCGGAATGCGCTAAATCGCTACTTGACTCTTTTAGCCAGGAAAGCTTAACTGATTCTCATTCATATATTGAACGTAGAAGGAGATTAGCCCAATGCCTGCATCCCTGTTCGCCAACAATTGCCCTGAGCGCCATGTGAGATCGGGCATCAGCAAAGCGCTTTCGGTGGCATTCCTGGCCGTAGCGGTATTTCCAGCTTATGCGCAAGAGAGCCAGGAAATGAAGCCCGCCGCATTGGTCGAGGCATTGCAGGGCGGTGGCCATGTCATCTTCATGCGTCATGGGTCCACCGAAACCGACTATGCCGACCAGATCAAAGCCGAGATGGGCAACTGCGCCAGTCAGCGGGTTCTCAGCGAGGCGGGATGGACCGAAGTCAAGGCAATCGGCGCTGCGTTCAAACGACTGGAGATTCCTGTCGGCGAGGTGATCAGCAGCGAATACTGCCGCGCATGGAAAAGCGCGGATCTGGCTTTTGGCAGCTATACCATGAATGCTGACCTCAATTTTGAGCCTGCCGAGGAGTATACCGACGAACAAATCGCGGCGATGCGGGATCGGATGGTGCCCCACCTGTCGAAAACACCGCAAGAAGGAAACACCGTTCTAGTCGGCCATGACGATCCATTCGAGGCGGCAACCAGCATATATCCAGAACCGATGGGCGTCGTGTTCGTTCTGCGGCCCGAGGGCGATGGTGGTTTTAAAGTCCTTGGTTCGATCGCGCCGGACGTTTGGAATAGCATTCCCTGATTTTGAATATTGAGCCGCGCAGCTGCGCGGCTACAACCGAAAGGACGCATTACTCTTTCACGTCGATCTCTCATGGTCAGTCTCTGCGTGTCCGTTCGGGCAGGTCTGGCCGCCGCGCCCGCAGGCACCGCCGCAATCCGAACTCAGCCCAGGAATCTGGTTCAAGCCCCCGCAACTGCCCTTCAGCGCAGCACGACCGTTGAGTACGCCCAAGGCGAGACCAGTAAAAGCCATCAGGAAGAGGATCAGGGCAAACAGGAATTCAAGCATCTCAACCGCCGAAGTCATCAAGCAGAATGTTGTCGTTCTCGACACCGAGACTGTGCAGCATTCCAATCACGGCCGCCGACATCATCGGTGGGCCGCACAGATAAAACTCGCAATCCTCCGGCGCCGGATGATCTTTTAGATAGCGTTCGTAGAGGACGGTATGGATGAAACCGGTCTCGCCCTGCCAGGCGTCCTCGGGCAGTGGCGCCGATAGCGCGATGTGCCAACTGAAGTTCTCATGCTCGCGGGCGAGCGCATCGAAGTCGTCCTGATAAAAGAGCTCGCGCTTGCTGCGGGCACCATACCAGTAGGATATCCTGCGCCGGGTGTTCAGACGCTTGAGCTGATCGAAAATGTGGCTGCGCATCGGCGCCATGCCAGCGCCACCGCCAACGAAGATCATCTCGGCATCCGTGTCCTTGGCAAAGAACTCACCGAAAGGCCCAGAGATGACCACCTCATCCCCAGGCTCAAGGCCGAAGAGATAGCTCGACACGATGCCGGTTGGCACCTCCGGACGATCCGGCGGCGGTGTGACAATCCGCACATTGAGCAGGATGATGCCGGCCTCGCCGGGATAATTGGCCATCGAATAGGCGCGTGTGACGGTTTGCTTGGTGCTCGCCACGAGCTTCCAGAGATCGTATTGGTCCCAGTCCGCGCGCAGATGGTCGGGGATCGCGATGTCGCGATAAGCGAGCTCATAGGGCGGGCATTCGACCTGAATATAGCCCCCGGCACGAAACGCGACATCCTCCCCTGGCGGAAGATCCAGGATCAACTCCTTGATGAAGGTCGAGACACTGCGGTTGGAGCGCACCCGGCAGGTCCAGCGCCGCACGCCGAAGACCTCGCGCGGCAACTCGATACGCAGATCCTCCCTCACCGCAACCTGGCAGGCGAGCCGGTAGCCCTCGCCGGCCTCGCGTCGATTGATCAGGCTGGCTTCGGTAGGCAGCAACGTGCCGCCGCCCTGCAAGACCTTGACCCGGCATTGACCACAGGTTCCGCCTCCACCGCAGGCCGCAGCCACGAAGACCTCCGCATCGGCCAGCGCGCCAAGCAGCTTGCGACCAGCGCGAGTGATGAGATCGTGCTCCTCGTTGATGAGGATATGGATCTCGCCGGACGGCACCAGTAGGCGCCGCGCACCGAGAATGACGAGCACCAGCGCCAGCACCACGCCGGTGAAAACTAGGATACCGAAGATCAGGTTCAGCATGCTGAGACTTCCAGTACAGGTAGGCCGCTGATCATGACCAGGCTCTCAACCGAACTTGGCATCCGGCCCCTCACAACTGAATGCCCGAGAAGGACATGAAGGCCATCGCCATCAATCCGGTGGTGATGAAAGTGATGCCAAGCCCTTGCAGTCCATCCGGCACGTCGCTGTATTTGAGCTTCTCGCGGATGCCGGCCAGCAGCACCAGTGCCAGCGCCCAACCGAACCCGGTACCGAGGCCGTAGACGGTACTCTCTATGAGATTGTAGCCACGCTCGACCATAAAGAGCGATCCCCCCAGGATCGCGCAATTGACCGTAATCAGCGGCAGGAAGATGCCGAGCGCTTGGTACAGCACCGGGAAGTAGCGATCAAGCAGCATCTCGAGTATCTGCACCATGGCCGCGATCACGCCGATATAGGTGATCAGGCCGAGAAAAGACAGATCCAGATCAGGCAGACCGAGCCAGACCAACGCGCCTTCGCGCAGCAGATACTCATGGATCAGACCGTTGACAGGCACGGTGATAGTCTGCACGACGATCACAGCGATGCCGAGCCCGATCGCGGTTTCGACCTTCTTCGACACCGCAAGAAAGGTGCACATGCCCAGGAAGAACGCCAGCGCCAGGTTCTCGACAAAGATGGCCTTGAACAAGAGCGACAGATAATGCTCCATCAGCGCTCTCCAGCCGCGCGGCAGGCTCGCCTACTGGCCGCGATGGTTGCAGAGCTTGTGTCTGTCGGGCGCTTGGGCATCGATACCGCCATCACCGTGTCTCCGTTCGATGCAAGATGTTGATACGGTAATCGGGCTTCTCGAGCTGCTCCGGCTTCCAGGCCCGGACCCCCCAAATCATCAGCCCGATGATAAAGAAGGCACCGGGAGCGAGCAGCATCAGCCCATTGGGTTCGTACCAACCGCCCTCTTTGACCAGCGGCAGCAGTTGGACTTCGAGCAGGCTCCCCGAGCCGAGTAGCTCGCGGATCGCGGCCACACCGATCAGGATCACGCTATAGCCGATGCCGTGACCCAGGGCATCGAGAACACTCGGCCAGGGTGGGTTTTTCGACGCGAATGCCTCGGCCCGACCGAGCACGATGCAGTTGGTGATGATCAGCCCGACGAACACCGAGAGCTGCTTGGAGAGTTCGTAGGCGAAGGCTTTGAGCACCTCATCGACCACAATCACCAAGGACGCGATGATAGTCATCTGGATGATGATGCGGATGCTGCTCGGCATATGCCGCCGGATCAGGCTGATGATCAGACTGGCACCGACCAGAACCAGGGTCAACGCGATGCTCATGGTGATCGCCGGCGCCACCTTGGTGGTCACCGCCAAGGCCGAGCAGATCCCGAGGATTTGCAGGGTGATCGGATTATTGTCGACGATCGGCTCAAGCAAGAGCCGGGCGGATTTGCTTGTCATCATGCGTCTAGCCTCCGTTTCGACTCAGATCTCAGCCACGGTCGGCATCGGTCAACCAGGCCAGGAACGGACCATAGCCCCGCTCGCCGAGCCAGAACCGCATCAGGTTGGTCACCCCATTGCCGGTGAGGGTCGCGCCCGAGAGTCCATCGACACGATGCTTGGCACTCGGCGCACGCGCATCGACGCTGCCCTTCACCACAAGGATGACCGGCTCGCCATCGGCATCGATCAGCTCCTTGCCAGGCCATTTGGAGAGCCAGCGCGCACCGGCGACATCGCTCCCGAGCCCGGCCGTCTCGCGTTGCTCATAAAACGTCAGCGCCTTGGCGGTGCGCCCATCGGGCGCCAACGCCAACAGACCGTGCATCCTCGACCAGAGACCTGCGCCATAGACTGGCAGAATGATTCGCTCAAGCTGTCCATCCTGGCGCACCAGATAAACCGGCATCCGGTCCGGGCGCCGATCGATTGCCGCACTGTCGAGCGCGGTGCTCGTCGCCGGATTCTTAGCCGCATCACGGTAGGAATAGGTGAGTGGATCGACGTCATCGACGAAACGACCGCTGTCGAGATCGACCAGCCGCTTCTCGATCCGCGCAAAGGCCTCCTCCGAACTCAGGCCGGCGCTGTCGAGCCCGGCAACCTTGATCACCTCCGTCTCAAGCGCGAGCGCGGCATTACGTGCCTGTAGCGGACGCAAACTCACCGCAGTCGCCGAGACTACCACCGAGCAGACCAGACAGAGCGCCAAGGCGACTGCCAGGGTCTTGCGCGGATCATCGTTCGGCAGCCGAAAGAGCGTTTTCAGCGACTCCAGCACGCCGCTGGTCCGCACTGTGATGGAACGCAGCTGCGACTCAACCGACATGACGACGTGCCCTCCGGCGGATATTGGCCTGGACCACGAACCAGTCGATCAGTGGCGCGAACAGGTTGGCAAATAGGATCGCCAGCATCACGCCCTCTGGATACGCTGGATTGAGCACCCGGATCAAGACGGTCATAAAACCGATCAATGCGCCGTAGACCCATTTACCGGCCTCGGTCATCGAGGCTGAGACCGGATCGGTGGCCATGAACACCAGCCCGAAGGCAAGTCCGCCAAGCACCATATGCCAGTGCCAGGGCAGTGCAAAAGCCGGGTTAGTGTCGCTGCCGATGGCATTGAACAGCAACGCGGTGGCGATCACCCCGATCAGCATGCCGACCATGATTCGCCAAGAGGCAACGCCGGTGTAGAGCAGAAAGATTGCTCCGATGCCGATTAGTAGGGTTGAGGTGGAGCCGATCGAACCCTGCACGGTGCCGAAGAAGGCGCTCCACCAGGTGACGCCGGCGGCCTGGATGGCGCTGACTCCGCCCTCGGCGGCCAGCATCAGGGGCGTGGCGCCGCTGAAGCCATCGACGGCGGTCCAGACCGCCTCGCCCGAGATCTCGCTCGGATAGGCGAAGAACAGGAAGGCGCGCCCGGCCAGCGCCGGATTGAGAAAGTTCTTGCCGGTGCCGCCAAATATCTCCTTGGCGATGACGGTGCCGAACGAGATGCCCAACGCCACCTGCCACAGCGGGATATCGGGCGGCAGCGTCAGCGCGAACAGAATCGAGGTGACGAAGAAGCCCTCGTTGACCTCGTGATTGCGAACGGTCGCAAACACCACCTCCCACAAGCCGCCAGCGGCCAGGGTGACGAGATAGATCGGCAGAAAATACACTGCGCCGTGCCAGAAATTGTCCCAGATGCTGTTGGCATCGTAACCGCCGGCGCCAAGCAGCCAGAGCAGACCACCGCGCCAGCCCTCGACCTGCATGATGCCCAACGCGGCCATCGCGCTGTTGGCCTGCAGGCCGATATTGAACATTCCAAACAGCGCGCAAGGCAGCACCGCGACCCAGACGACGGTCATCACCCGCTTCAGGTCCATGCTGTCGCGCAGATGCGGCGCGACAGCGGTCACTGTCGAGGGTGTGTAGAAGAAAGTATCGACCAACTCAAACAGGGCGCCGAAACGTTCATGGCGACCGCCCGGCAGGAAGTGACGCTCTTGCCGATCGAGGTATTTGCGCAGTGCATCAATCATAGATCAGTGATTCTCACGCCAGATTTCGTCGAGATTGCGCCGCAGCACCGGCCCAAAGTCATGCTTGCCGCAGTCGACAAAGCTGCACAGCGCAAGGTCTTCTTCGTCCAGCTCGAGCGCGCCTAGCGCCTCGGCGCTCTCGATGTCATCGACCAGCAACGCGCGCAGCAATTGTGTTGGCAACAGGTCGAGCGGCATCACCCGCTCATAAGCGCCGATCGGGACCATCGCGCGCGGGTTGCCGTGCTGCGATGTCCCTAACGCCAACGTCTCGCCCTCGGCGCGCCGCGACCAGAACAGATTCAGCGCCGAATAGCGGCCACGACCAAGCTTAAGCCACCCGAACCATTCGCGCTCGCGCTCCTCGGCCAGCACCGTGATCTGATTGTGAAAGCGCCCCAGAAAGGCGCTAGTGCTGACCGCATGCCGACCGCTGAGCGCCGAACCCGAGATGACCCGCGCCTCGTGAGGGCCGCTCAGTTCGCCTTGCAGCAGATCGTTGGTGCTGGCGCCGAGTCGGGTGTGGATCAGACGCGGATTCGCGACCATCGGACCAGCCAGCGCAATGATCCGGGTCGGATCGATGCGTCCGGTGCGAAACAGCCGACCAATCGCGATCACGTCCTGATAGCCGAGATGCCAAACCGTCCGCTCAAGACTGGCCGGAGCCAGTAGATGGATGTGTGTGCCGGGCAGACCGGCCGGATGCGGCCCGGCGAACTCGGCGACCTGAAACCCGGACGCCGCCGGCACCGGCAAATCCGCATCTGGGCGCTGGCAACAGTAGCGCGGCCCATCGGTCAGCTTGCCGATCACCCGCAGGCCATCGGCGAAGGCCTCACCGGCCGCATCGATGATGTGCTTCGGGTCCGGCGCCAGCGGATGCGTGTCGATCGCGGTGACAAACAACGCAGCCGGCGTGCTGTCCGGCGCTGGGATCATGCTGAACGGACGCGTCCTGAACGCCAGCCAGGAACCGGACGCGAGCAGATTCTCGCTGACCTGGTTGCGGCTCAGACCATCCAGCTCGTCGGCTCGATAGGCATTGAAGGTTTCTTGATCGGCCGCAGGCGGTAGCGGATCGTTGCCATCGCGCGGCCGATCGAGCCGGATGACGATGGTTTCGAGCGAGCGCCGCGGTCCACGATGGATCGCCTCCACCACACCGCTGCCGGGTGCGGTCGCGGTCACCTCTCGGTAGGCCTTGCGGCGCGTGATCGGCTGTCCGAGTCGGACCCGATCGCCGACCTCGACCTCGAGCGTTGGCAGGCGCTTGACACCGATGCTGTCATACCCGATATGGGCAACGCGGCTAACCACCGGGCTGGCATCGATGTGTCGGCTCGGAGCGCCTGCAAGCGGGATGTCGAGACCTTTCTTGAGCCGGAAACGCCGCAAACGTTCGTCGCTCGACGAACCCTTGGCTACAGACGGTCGAAATGCTGCCACTGTGATCGGAGAGCCATGATGAGTTTGTGGATATGTTTTACCATAGCATTTTCATGCTTTGAGTATGAGCGTCATTAGGTCAAGGCTCCAGTCGCCGATATTCAAGCGACGCGCACAACGTGGACTCGCTTTGGTCGAAATAGCAATCGCCGCATGTCGATGGGGCGTGGATTGCGTATAATTCCGCGATTTACCAGCGTATCGAGTCCCCGATGAGTCAGCTCCAAGAGCAACTGGAAAGACGGCGCACCTTCGCCATCATTTCTCACCCCGACGCGGGCAAAACCACCCTGACCGAGAAGCTGCTGCTGTTCGGTGGCGCCATCCAGCTCGCCGGCACCGTCAAGGGGCGCAAGGCGGCGCGTCACGCGACCTCGGACTGGATGGAACTGGAAAAAGAGCGCGGTATCTCGGTGACCTCCTCGGTCATGCAGTTTCCGTATGACGAGGCCATCATCAATCTGCTCGACACACCAGGTCACCAGGACTTCTCAGAAGACACCTATCGCACCCTCACCGCGGTGGACTCCGCCCTCATGGTGATCGACGTCGCCAAGGGCGTCGAGGAGCGCACCATCAAACTGATGGATGTCTGTCGTCTGCGCGACACGCCGATCCTGACCTTCGTCAACAAGCTCGACCGCGAGGGCCGCGACACCATCGAGATCCTTGATGAGATCGAGTCGGTCCTAAAAATCCGCTGCGCGCCCGTCACCTGGCCCATCGGCATGGGCAAGCGCTTCAAAGGCGTCTACGATCTGCGCAGCGGCAAAACCCATCTGTTCAGCGCCCAGCATGGCGGCAGGATCGCTCAGGGCGAGATTATCGACGGCATCGACAATCCGCGCATGGATACGATTTTGGGCGACCAGGCCCTGGAACTGCGCGAGGAAATGGAGCTGGTGCAGGGGGCGAGTCATCCGCTCGATCTCGACGCCTATCGGGCCGGTAAGCAAACGCCGGTCTTCTTCGGCTCCGCGATCAACAATTTCGGCGTGCGCGAGCTGCTCGATGCCTTCGTCAAGTATGCCCCGGCGCCCCGTGCGCGCACGACGCGCCAGCGCCCGGTGGACCCATCGGAGCCGGCTTTCACCGGATTCGTCTTCAAGATCCAGGCGAACATGGACCCCGCACACCGCGACCGTGTCGCCTTCCTACGGGTCTGCTCGGGCAGCTACAAGCAGGGCATGAAGATGCGCCATGTTCGTATCGGCAAGACCATCCAGGTGGCCAATGCCATCACCTTTCAGGCCGACGAACGCCGCCGCGTAGAAGAAGCCTGGCCGGGCGACATCATCGGGCTGCACAACCACGGGACCATCCAGATCGGCGACACGTTCACCGATGGCGAAGACCTCAAATACGAAGGCGTGCCCTACTTCGCGCCCGAGCTGTTCCGCCGGGCCGTGCTCAAAGATCCGCTACGAATGAAGGCGCTGCAAAAAGGCGTGCTGCAACTCTCCGAGGAGGGCGCGACCCAGTCCTTTAGGCCGCTGAAGAACAACGATCTCATTCTGGGGGCCGTGGGCATCCTGCAGTTTGATGTCGCGGCCTATCGTCTCAAAGCCGAATACGGCGTGGATGCCATTGTCGAGTCGGTCAACATTAAGACCGCCCGCTGGGTCGAGTGCGATGACTCCAAAATGCTGGAGCGATTCAAGGAAAAATGCTATGAGAACCTAGCGCTCGACGGCAACGACCAGCTCGTCTATCTCGCCCCGACCATGGTCAACCTGAACCTGACCGAAGAACGCTGGCCCGATGTGCGCCTGCTCGCGACACGCGAGCTTTGAGCCGCCAGCCTCAGACAGCACACAGGCTGTATCCAACCCAGTCCATTGATTTTTGAGGAGTCCAGCATGGAAACCGAAGCAGTCGCCCAACTCATCCGCGAGGGCATCCCCGGCGCCGATGTCCAGGTCACGGGTGATGGCAGCCACTTTGAGGCCATCGTCATCAGCGATGCATTCGCCGGACTCACGCCCATCAAGCGCGAGCGGCTCGTGATGGAGACCGTCAAAGAGCAGGTCTCGAGCGGCACGCTCCATGCCTTGTCGATCAAGACCAAAATGCCTGCGTAAGGCTTGATCGAGTCGGGCTGACGGGATTGCCCCGTCGGCACTCCCACACCATCGGACATGCGGTTTTGTGTCGAATGACCAAAATTGCTCAAGCTCAGGAAACTGGATTTTAAGCCTGCGACTGGACACGCCTTTGAGGCTGTTCACGAGCGAAGACACTGAGACTTTCGGCGGGTACGACACCAGGTCCGTAGGGCGCAATAGCGCAGCGTATTGCGCCGAAAGGACATTGGCACAGGCCATTCAGATTCGTGGCACCAAGACGCACTTCGACACGCGAAGGACATGCCACGTTTGTTGTTGTGTCTTGGGGTGAGCCGCCTGCCAATCATGCGGCGCAATACGCTATCGCTATTGCGCCCTACGCGGGCTAAACACTCTTTGACTTTCTATAATACTCTAGGACTTCGTTTATTTCTGATTTAAACAACTTAATGTAGTCATCATGAAGCCCTCTTGTACCACTTGGGTGAGGAAGTGAAATAACACTTACGCGTTCAAAATTTTGAAATGCTATTTTGAATTTTCGACCATCAAATGGCTTCGCCTTTATACTTAATTGCGAAACCTCGGTACCGAATATTTCAGAGAACCGACTCTTGATTTCGGGAGTTTGCAAATAGTGAATTTGCTTCGCCCCCATAAATATTAGTACGCTAGGAAGAAAAGCCTCAACAATATTTAGAAAATTTTCAAAGTTTTCTCTGGAGAGGAATTTATCGTAGTCACTGACGTAAGCTCCTTGACCGTCACACCAGTTCGTTTGAAGTATACACTTATCAAATGGTGAGCAACCATCATCAATGCCAAGCGGATGACCAAAAAAACCAAACCACTTTATAATTCTAAGATCATAAGGTGAATTATATATTTTTGACTTACTATAGAAGGTGCTAATTTTTGATTGCTTTTTTTCAATTTCGGCTTTGCGAGTATTTTCAAGATATTGATCGTGCTTACTGTACCCAAATTCATAGCCGCATATCATTACACCATTTTTATTATTGAATCCTGGAAAAATCGAGTTTCCGACACTGTAGCTGGTTTCGTTATATGGAGTTTGGGACATTAGTGCCTTCTTTATGTGTAATGCCAACGATAAGCTCAGCAAAACCGGTATAGGGACAGCGAAATCGGCTTCGGCTTGAGCACCTTGTTGGACGAAGCGGCTTCGTCCAACAGTTGTTTAGGCAGAATCTATCTATTACGTAACGCGACTGTCGGAAGCAGTCGATCCGCAGCCTGAACATCGCATCATGTGCAATATAACCCCGAGCGAAACCAGGGTATAAAGGAAAACCCGTCGCCGCTACGGAAACAGACACGATTTGAGATGTAGCGCACAAAACCGTGGGGTTGGTGGCCGTGCGCATCCGGTAAGCGGTTCCCCGAAGATCACCAGAGGGCCGTAGGGCGCAATAGTGATAGCGTATTGCGCCGAAAGGACATTGGCACCGGTCCATCAGATTCGTGGCACCAAGACGCACTTTGGCGCGCGAAGGACATGCCACGTTTGTTGTTGTGTCTTGGGG
>JARIBS010000061.1 GCA_029257385.1 Thiorhodococcus sp. | reverse complement strand
GTATGAATCTATTCGAACAGGAGGGTTCAGCGTT
The DNA here is from genome assembly GCA_029257385.1 of Thiorhodococcus sp. Taxonomy (GTDB): domain Bacteria; phylum Pseudomonadota; class Gammaproteobacteria; order Chromatiales; family Chromatiaceae; genus Thiorhodococcus. The sequence continues at coordinate 38,136 of JARIBS010000061.1, read as the reverse complement.
CAGTCTGCCCAAGAAGCGCCGCAAGGCCGCGTGGAATGACGACTACCGCGCCAAGGTCGTGTTTGGCTGAGAATTTAAACGCGCTCGCCCTGTCTAAAGCGCCTAAAGTCTCTTCTACCGTCGCGGAACGGGCTATCATGGGGGTCTGCGCTACCAGGGATCCTGCCTCGTCGGTTCCTGCTCCTGCGGTTTTTGCGCGACGAGGCATTCTTCGAACCAAGCCCTCGTGCTAAAACAAGCGCCCATGAACCGCACCATCAATTTCGTCATCCCGGTACTGATTGCACTCCTCACGGTCGCGGCTTGGGGGCTGTTGAACCAACCCGATGAAGAGCCGCCCTGGCCAACCCGCATCCAGGGCTTTTCTTTCTCGCCGATGCGCGCGGACGATGACCCCAGTCAGAAACGCTTCCCCACAGTGGAGAGCATCGACCGCGATCTGGCCCTACTCCAGGGCAAGGCGCACGCGGTGCGCACCTACACCGTCGAGGAGACGCTCGCGGCCGTTCCGCGCCTCGCCGCGGCCTATGGACTGAACGTCACGCTCGGGGCCTGGGTCGGGACGGACGCCGACGCCAACGAGCGCGAATTCAAGCGGCTCGCAGAGGTTCTCAACGAAGGCCACCGCGATATCGTGCGGGTCATGATCGGCAACGAGGCCATTCTGCGCGACGATGTCGAGGTCTCGGAGCTGATCGACTACCTCGATCGCGCGCGCAAGCTCACCTGGCTGCCGGTCAGCACCGCCGAACCCTGGCACGTCTGGCTCAAGTACCCCAAGCTGGTCGAGCATGTCGACTTCATCACCATCCATCTGCTGCCGTACTGGGAGGGAGTCCCGCTCGAGCAGGCCGTCGATTACGTGATCAACCGCTATAACCAAGTCAAGGAAACCTACCCGAACAAGCCCATCATCATCGGCGAGGTCGGCTGGCCCAGCAATGGACGGCGCAACCGCGGCGCCGAGACATCCCTTGCCAATCAGACACGCTTCCTGCGCCGCTTCATCGCCAAGGCCGAGGAGGAACACTACGTCTACTACGTCATGGAAGCCTTCGATCAGCCGTGGAAGGCCAGAACAGAAGGGGCCACCGGCACTTACTGGGGGGTGTATAACTCAGATCGCGAGCCGAAGTTTACGTTCACGGAGCCGGTCGTACGCATCCCGCACTGGCGCGAGCTGGCCGGGCTCTCGGTCGTCATCGGGGTGTTGTTGCTCGCCTTCCTCTATCGCGACAGCTCGACCCTCTCCAAGCGCGGCAAGAGTTTCCTGGCACTCATCACCTACGCGGTCTCGACCGCCGCGGTCTGGATCGTCTACGACTACACGCGTCAATACATGACGCCCGCGACCGCCATCGTCGGACTACTGCTGCTGGTCGGGGGCGTCGGGGTGATCGTGTTGCTGATGGCAGAGGCGCACGAATGGGCCGAATCGCTGTGGCTGCGCAAGTGGCGTCGCCCCTTCCCGCTGCGCGTGCTACCCGATGCCGAGCTGCCCTTTGTTTCCATTCACGTACCGGCCTACAACGAGCCGCCGGAACTGCTGATGGAGACGCTCGACGGCCTCGCCGCGCTCGACTATCCAGAGTTCGAAGTCCTGGTGATCGACAACAACACCAAGGACCCGAAAGTCTGGCAGCCGGTTCAGGCGTACTGTGAACAACTTGGCCCGCGCTTTCGCTTCTTCCATGTCGATCCGCTGTCCGGATACAAGGCGGGCGCACTCAACTTCGTCCTGCGCGAGACCAACCCGGCCGCAGAGGTCATCGCCGCCATCGATGCCGACTACATCGTCAAGCCGCAATGGCTGCGCCACTTGGTCCCCGGCTTCTCCGATCCAGAAGTCGCTATCGTCCAGGCACCACAGGACTATCGCGACGCTGATCAGAGCGCCTTCAAGGCCATGTGCATGGCCGAATACCGCGGTTTCTTCCATCTCGGAATGGTCACCCGCAACGAGCGCAACGCCATCATCCAGCACGGCACCATGACCATGATCCGCCGACGCGTACTGGATGAGGCGGGCGGCTGGTCCGAATGGTGCATCACGGAGGACGCCGAGCTGGGGCTGCGTCTGTTCGAGGCCGGCCACAAGGCGCTCTATATTCCCTGCACCTACGGTCGCGGCCTGATGCCGGACACCTTCGCGGACTTTAGAAAGCAACGCTATCGCTGGGCTTACGGCGCGGTCAGAATTCTGCTCCACCACTGGCGCGAACTGCTCGGGGTGCGCAAGACGGCCTTATCGGCCGGCCAGCGCTACCACTTCGTTGCCGGATGGCTGCCCTGGTTCGCCGATGGCTTCAATCTGCTGTTTAACTTCGCGGCGCTTGCCTGGTCGGTCGCCATGGTCATGTTCCCAGAGCGGATTACACCGCCCTACATGAGCATCGCACTGGTGCCGTTGGTGTTGTTTTTGTTCAAGATGTCCAAAAGCTTCTTTCTCTATCGGCGCCGCGTCACCGCCACCTTGCGTCAGAGCATCGCCGCTGGACTGGCTGGACTGGCGCTCTCGCACACCATCGCACGCGCCATGTTCGGGGGATTGATCACGGGCAAGCTGGGGTTCTTCCGTACGCCGAAGATGGCTGAAGCACCCGCCGTCATCCGCGCACTGGCCGACGCGCGCGAGGAGGCGCTGTTTGCGTTCGCCTTCCTGCTCGCCGCCGTTCTGGTCATGCTGCGCGACGATGCATTCATGCTCGACGTGCGGGTGTGGACAGCGGTGCTAATCGTGCAGTCCATTCCTTACCTGGCCTCTGTGCTGATGTCTCTGATCAGCGCCTGGCAGCATCTCCCGGCCAGGCTCGTTGGACCGATGTCCGACATGCTGGACCAAGAGCGTCCTGTCAGGCATGAGGTGTAAGGCCAATCCTGTGACGCTGAGATCCGGCGTCACCACCAACCCACACGATGTGATTCCAATCAATAATCAGAATGCACGTTTTATGAGTCAAAAGCGGATTGTCTAAATTCGTTTAAGTAAAATCAAAAATTACAATTATTGTTTAAATCAATCCTTAAATTTTCACCTTTTGTGCACGATACTGATCAGATTTAAGAAATTATAGGGTTTTACTGCGTAGCGTTTTTACTTAAGCTTATGCCCCATACCTAATCAGAGCGACCCACTGCTACATCGCGATGGGCATTCGCTCTTCTTGAAATGAGATTGGCTCTTATGAGAACAACTTTAGTTGCGGCCACGCTGCTGACATGCACACCGCCCCTCGCCAGCGATGTACTGGCCCGCGGTGGTTCAGGCCATGTCCAGAAAGGCGTGGCTTCCTATTATCACGACAGCCTGCACGGGCGGAAAACTGCGAGCGGGAAAATCTACAACAAGAATCGTCTGAGCGCTGCGCACAAGACTTTGCCACTCGGCACCCGAGTCAAGGTCACCGACACCAAAACCGGACGCAGCATTGTCGTCAATGTCAATGATCGCGGCCCCTTCATCAAGGGTCGGATCATCGATCTGTCCAGACAGGCCGCGCGCAAACTTGGCATCGTCAAGCGCGGTATCGCCAAAGTCGAGGTCATGATTCTAAGCGCCCCAGGGAGTAAGAGCTGATCGCGATTGTGGCGAGAGAGGCTATTCGGTCGGCACCGTCACTGCTGGCGCGAATAGCACCTTTTTCCAGCCTTTGAAATTGGCACGGCGCGCTACTCCCAGCGGAACATCCAGGTCGCCAGCGCCAGGAAACACACCGCCAACGCCAGCAACAAACCGATCTGCGGCAGAATTTCGACAACCCCCGCCCCATCGATCATGATCGCACGCGCCGCCTCAACTAAATGAGTGACGGGTAAGAGCTGCGAGAACGTCTGCGCTAGGGCGTTGGTACCCTCCATCGAGAACCACACGCCCGACAGTAGCAGCATGGGCCAGGAAATGAGGTTGAGCAGACCGTCGGCGACCTCCTCGGTGCGCAGACGCGCGGCAACGATCAGGCCCAGACTGATGAGACACAGCGCCCCTGCCACGTAGACCAAGCCAAGCGCCAGATAGGATCCTCGCATCGGAAAGTCGAGCAGCAGCGCGGCGCCGACATAGACGATCAGACTCGCTCCCATCACCACCGCCAGCCGCGAGACAACCTGAGCCGAGAGAAATTCCCAGGGACGCAGCGGTGTGGCCTTGAGTCGTCTAAGCACACCGTTTTTGCGATAGCGCACCACCACCCAGCCGACCCCCCAAAGACTGGAGAACATGATGTTCATGGCCAGGACGCCGGGGAGCACCCAATCGACATAGCGCAATGCCTCGCCAGTCACCGCTTTGCGCTCTGGCGTGCCTTGTGTCTGAGGCGCATAGGCCGCAAGCAGCAAACGCTCAGCTACGTAGCCGGTGGCGGAGTTGACGTTGACCCAATACGCGGGTGTAGCGTTTGGATCGAGCAGCAAGTCCAGCTGATGACGCTCGACTTTGATGATCGCGCTCTCGGGCGCGCTAAAAGCCACAAAGGTGACATGCTCCAGATCTAGAAACGGCGAAGCCACAAGCGCCAGATCTCCGCTCGGGGCGATCACGCCGACTTTCAGCACATCCTTCTGATCGCCCTGAAAGATGAAGGCAAAGGCGACGATCATCATGATCGGCATCAGGATGTTCCAGCTGAGACCGGCGCGATCCCGGTAGAACTCACGATTGCGGGCGATCAGGATAGCGATGACACGTTTGAACATAAATCAGGTCCTGAGTGCGTGGCCAGTGAGCCTCAAGAAGAGGTCTTCGAGGTTCGGCGTCGCCACACGCAACGCGCTCAGATCCGCGCCGATGCGTTCGAGTTCGGTGAGCATTGCGGGGACATCCTGAGCATAGAATTCAATCTCGCCATTGCCTTCCAGTGCGCCTTCGGGCAGGTGCGTGCCGACCGGCCAGGCGCAATCGGGTAACCGGATCACGCTCGCCGGAAAGTGCGCGCGCACCAGCGCCTCTGGAGCACCCTCGGCGATGATGCGCCCATGATCGACGATGGCCACCTGGTCGCACAAACGCTCGGCCTCTTCCATATAGTGTGTCGTCAGGAGCACCGTCGTTCCGCGTCGGCGCACCCCTTCGATCAGCCCCCAGAAATTGCGCCGCGATTGGGGATCGAGTCCGGTGGTCGGCTCATCGAGAAACACCAGCTCCGGGTCGTTGACCAGGGCAATCGCGAGCAAGAGTCGCTGGCGCTGACCGCCCGAGAGCTTGCGGGTATCGCGATCGAGAATGTCGCCGAGATTGCAGATGCGGATCAGCTCATCGGGGTCGGCCGTGCGGCGATAGAGACTGGCGAACATCGCCAGCGACTCGCCAACGGTCTGGAAATCCTGCAAGGCGGTCGCCTGGAACTGAATACCGATGGACTCGAAATAGACCCCATCCAGCGGGCGTCCCTTAAAGAGCACTGTGCCCGAGGTCGGCGACTGGATGCCCTCGAGCATCTCCAATGTCGTGGTCTTGCCCGCCCCGTTGGGTCCGAGCAGCCCGTAGCATTGGCCAGGCTCGACGGCGAAGCTAATGCCATCGACCGCCCGCACGCCGGGATAGAGACGCACGAGATCACGGGCTTCAATCAGAGGGTTCATCTGGGCAGCGTCAACCTGTGTTGCGGATTCCGGCGGCAATGGCGTTGATGGATCTCAGCAGAGGATCCAACCAGCCCTCGCGCTTTTCCTCGTCGGTTTCCGAACGATAGCGCTCCAACACTGCGACCTGGATATGGTTCAAGGGGTCGAGATAGATGTTGCGCCGCGCCACTGAGTTTTGCAGCTCCGGGGTCTCCTGCATCAGCGTCTGTAGCCCGGAAACATCAAGCACCTGTGTGAGGGTGCGTCGGTACTCCTCCTCAAGGAAGCCGAAAATGGCGGTGGCTTGCTCGGGATGCTCGGACAGGCGCAGATACTCGCGCGCAATGTGCATCTCGGCCTTGAACAGCGACATCTGGGTACTCGACAGCAGCGCCCGGAAGTAGGGCCATTGCTGATACATTTTCTGGAGCTTGGTCAAGCGCTCCGGGTCATTGCCGCGATAGCGCTCGATCGCCTGCCCGATACTGAACCAGGCCGGCAGCGTCAGGCGCGACTGGCCCCAGCCGAAGACCCAGGGAATGGCCCTGATCGAGTCCAGGGACCGGTCGGTCTTCTTGCGGTGCGAGGGGCGCGAGCCGATGTTGAGCAGCGCGATCCCATCGAGCGGCGTACATTCGTAGAAGTAGTCGAGAAAGCCCTCGGTCTCACGCACCAGGCGGCGATAGGCCTCCTCACCGTGGCGGGCCAGCTCGCTCATAATGCTCAGATAGTCCTCGCGCTCCTCTTCCAGCGGTTCGATCAGACAGCGGCTCGTCTTAATCAGGCCGCTGATGCCCATGGTCAGCTCGTAGCGCGCGGTCTCGGGGTTGGCGTAGCGGTAGGAGAGCACCTCGCCCTGCTCGGTGAACTTGATCTGACCATGCACGGTATCGACCGGCTGGGCCATGATCGCCTCATGGGTCGGACCGCCGCCCCGCCCCACAGTGCCGCCGCGACCGTGGAACAGCCGGCACGACACGCCGCGATCGTCGGCCAGCGCGATGATTTTCTTCTGCGCCTCGAACAGTTTCCAGCTCGAGGCCAGAATCCCGCCGTCCTTACAGGAATCCGAATATCCCAGCATCACCTCCTGCTGATTCCCAGACGCCCTCAGGAGCGCCTGATAGGTCGGATCATCGAACAGCGTGGCCATGACTTGATCGATTCGGCTCAGGTCGTCGATGGTCTCGAACAAGGGCGAGACCTGGATGCTGCAGAACCAACCCTGGCTGCCCTTGCCGGCCAGCCCCGCCAGCCGTGCCAGCAGCATCACTTCCATCACATGGCTGGCCGAGTGGGTCATGGAGATGACGTACTGGCCGAAGACCTGATCGCCGATCTCGGCGCGCATGCGCGCGATGGCCTCGAAGACCTCCAGCGTTTCGCGCGTCTCGGCGGTCAGGGTCGCCTTGTCGATCACGAAGGGGTGCGGATGGGCAATCGTCTCGGCCAGCGCCATGAGCCGCTGTTGCTCGGTAAATGCCTGGTAGTAGGGCGCGCCGGCTTGACGCGCGAACAGTTCGGTGACCGCCTCGGTGTGGCGGCTGGACTCTTGGCGGATATCGAGATGGACCAGATGAAAACCAAAGCTCTCGGCCAGGCGAATCAGATCTTGCAGTGGACCCGCTGCGGCATTGGCGTCGTCATGATGAATGAGCGAGTCGCGGATCAGGTATAGATCGGCGAGAAAATCGCGCACGTCAGCATAGCCCTCGGGCAGCCCATCCGGGTCTTGCCCATCCATGCGCGCGCGCACCCGCTCGAGATCCGCCTGCAGGCGGTGGCACATCATGGCAAGCTTGCGCCGATAGGGCTCGTAGAGAAAGCGGCGCTGACGCTGGCCCATGGTCTCAACCCAGTAGTCCTCATCAACGTCGAGACTGTCGAGAAATGCCGGCGAGGGCTGACAGAGCGCGCTCGAATGACTGAGCATCCGGCTCAGACTGATGAGACGCTCCAGATACAGCTCCAGGGCCAGCTCGGCATGCATGCGCACTGCAAGCTCGGTGGTCTCTGGTTTGACAAAGGGATTGCCGTCGCGATCGCCACCGATCCAGGAGCCGAAGTGGATGAAGCTGGGCACCTTGACCGCGCACGCGCTCCCATAACTCCTGCGCACCGCCTTCTCCAGAAAGCGATAAACCTGTGGCACTGCCTGAAACAGCGACTCGCGGAAGAAATACAATCCCTGGCGGACCTCGTCGGTCACCTGCGGCTTGTGTACGCGCACCTCGTCGGTCTTCCACAGGATCTGGATGTTGGTGAGAATCTCCTGGAGCTTCTCCTCCAGCTCTTCCTCGTTGAACTTGCGCAGATGCAGATCCTGACCGATGAGAAAGATACGCCGAAAGGTCTCTGCGATGGTCCGTCGCTTGGCCTCGGTCGGGTGCGCAGTGAACACCGGGAGATAGACGAGATGCTCAAGCAGGCTCTGGAAGTTCTCCGGGCTGACGCCGTCCTCGGCAAAGTCGCGCACGGTATCGTCGAAAGAGCCGACCCACAGCCGCTCACCGGTCGAAATCAGCTCCATGCGCGCTAGATGCGCGTTGAGTTCCTCGGCGACGCTGACCAGACCAAAATAGATGGTGAAGGCGCGAATGACCTCCGAGAGGGTCTGGGCATCCAGCCCCTCGATGCGTTTCATGAGCTTCTCGCGCAGCTCGGCGTCTTCACGCTCGCGCAGTTGCATGAAGCCGTCGCGCAGGCGCTCCACGATCACCAGCACGCGCTTGCGGCTATGCTCACGCAGAACCTCGCCGAGCAGGGCGCTGAAGAGCTGGACATCGCGTTCCAGGATCTGTTCTTGAGACAATGCGTTCATGTAGGGGCAATACTCGAGCCAGCCGTGGGCGTCATGGAATGAATGTGTTGCGGGATACTACCGTGCGCGGGCACGGTGAACAAAAAACCATATTGATCGTGGCGGAAAATCTGGCTCACAGATACTGGCGCCCGCCGCAGGCATTCAGCTCAGGACACCCAGACAATGTACGCTGAAGAGCCCCCGCGCATCCGTCCACACCTGCTCGGACTCGAAGCCGGCGTCGTGTGCCAGCTCCTGAAATCCGGCGATGCTGAACTTGTAGGAACTCTCCGTATGGATGGACTCTCCACGCCTGAACGTGAACGCCTGCCCTGCCACCCGCACCACTTGATCCGACAGGCTGACCAGATGCATCTCGATGCGGCTCCGGTCCTCGTCGAAATAGGCCCGGTGCTCAAAGGCGTCGAGATCGAAATCGGCTCCAAGCTCGCGGTTGATGCGGGTGAGCAGGTTCAGATTGAAGGCCGCTGTCACGCCTTCGCTATCGTTGTAGGCGGCATTGAGAATCGCGGGATCCTTGCGCAGATCCACCCCGATCAAGAGCTTGCCGCCCGGCCCGAGCAATCGGGCGACACGCTCGAGCAGATGCCTGGCGTCTTGTGGGTCGAAGTTGCCGATGCTGGACCCCGGAAAGAAGGCCGCTAGACGGGGCCACGCGGGATCGAGCGGCAGCTTGAAAGGGCCTGAGTAATCGGCGCAGGCGGCACGGATCGAGAGCTTTGGGAAGCGTTCAGCCAAGGCCCGAGCCGACGCCATCAAGTGTTCTTTGGAGATATCGACGGGGACATAGACCAGCGGCTTGAGCACCGCGAGCAGAGTCTGGATTTTGAGACTGCTGCCGCTGCCCAACTCGATCAGTACGTTCTCGCGACCCAGACTGTCGGCCATCTCAGAGCCGTATTCGCGCAGGATCTCGATCTCGGTGCGGGTCGGATAGTATTCCGGCAATTGAGTGATGGCATCGAAAAGCCGGGAGCCATGCTGATCATAAAACAGCTTCGGCGGCAGGCTTTTGGACGATTCCCCCAGCCCGCGCAGCACCTCCGTGCGCACATCCGCGATGGTGGGATGGTAATCGAAAAACCGCACACGCCCATCGGCGTCTGATTGCGCCGCTGCGTCCTGGTCTCGCTGTTGGCGTGCCGCTGCGCTATGGGTCATGACGTCGTCTCCGCGAGTCGGAATCCTGTGAACTGCCAACGCTCATAGGGATAGAAAAAATTACGATAGGTGGTTCGAATGTGATCGCGTGAGGTGGCGCAGGAGCCGCCCCGCAGCACCATCTGGTTGCACATGAACTTGCCGTTGTACTCGCCGAGCGCGCCAGCTGGCGGGCGATATCCGGGATAGGGCAGATAGGCCGATCCGGTCCACTCCCAGACATCGCCGAAGAGCTGCCTGAGCCCCTGCCCCGCCGCCGGACGTGGATGCAGCCAGCCATCATCGACGAAATTGCCCGCGATCGCGACTCCGCTGGCGGCGTGCTCCCATTCGGTCTCCGTCGGCAAGCGCTTGCCCGCCCAGGTCGCGAAGGCATCGGCCTCGTAGTAGCTCAGATGGCAGACTGGCTCGGCGGGATTGAGGGGGCGCATTCCGGCCAGCGTCATGGTCTGCCATGCGCCGTCGTGCTGCTCCCAGTAAAGTGGTGCGCACCAGCCGCGCTGTCTGAGCTCCGCCCAGCCGTCGGAGAGCCACAGTGCGCTGTCGCCGTAGCCGCCGTCGCGGATGAACTCCAGGAATTCGCCGTTGGTGACAGGCCGGTCCGCCAGCGCAAAGGGCTCAAGGAAAACCCGGTGGCGCGGGCACTCGTTGTCGAAGCCGAAGGCATCGTCGCCCGCCGCATTCAGACCGATCTCGGTCACGCCGCCGTCGAAACTTAGCCAGCTCAGCGGCTCGGGATCGCCGATCGGCGACATCGGCAAGTCTGCGCGATAGGCGGGGCGCAGCGGATTATGAGCGAAATGGCGCTTGATGTCGGTCACCAGCAGCTCTTGATGTTGCTGCTCGTGGCTGAAACCGATCCCTAAGCGCATCTCGACTTGTGCCCAGTCGCTGGATGCGCACTCGCAGAGTAGGCGCGCCATCGCCGCATCGACATGATGGCGATAGTCATAGACCTCGGCGACCGTCGGACGCGACAGCAGACCGCGCTCCTGGCGTGGCCAGAAGCCAGCGCCTGTCTGCTCGTAGTAACTGTTGAACAGATACTCGAAACGCGGATGAAAGACCTCGTATCCCGGCAAAAAAGGTCGCAGCAGAAAAGTCTCGTAGAACCAGGAGACATGCGCTAGATGCCACTTGGGCGGACTCGCCTCGATGACGGTCTGGAGTCCGTAGTCCTCGATCACCAGCGGCTCGCAGAGCTGCTCGGAGAATTGGCGGATACGTGTAAAACGCGCTAACAGCTTCGCCGCTGCGGCGTCCATTTCATCCTGTGTTGGTCGTGTTTTCCGCATGCCTTTCCTCAGAATCATTTTAAATGCCGATCATCGCGGCAGCGCTCGCGCGATCTCAGCGACTCGCACGCTCAATCGCCGCCATTGTAGCGGCGCACTGGCATCAGGGCGCGCGACTGTCGCGCAAGGCGCTAGAGGCGAGACAATGTGCGGGCGCCCGCAAGGATTTCCAGCCATGCAGACGGCACCGCACGCTCAGCGGTGGGTCTCAGCGCGCGACGTAGAATGGATTTCCGAGATGACTGAGTACCGCGCCATCTTTAAGAATCTGCTCGACACGCAATCCCTCGCGGGTTTTTTCGCCTTCGCGATAGCGCATGGCGTTGATCACGACAAAGCGTTTGGAGACATCGGCATCATAGACATGGACGGTCATCAGATACCCTGGAACCATCGCGTGTTGTTGCGGGGTTAAACGCAAGCGCGTCGGGTCGCCGCCGATAGCGGCCGACGGTGCAAGCCCCTGCTCGCGCCTGAGCTGTTGCTTGAATGCCTCGATATCCTCGATCAAGTCGGACGGCGGCGCGGTGGACTGCGGCGGTGTTGCGATCACGCGCCGGGTCTCGCTCAACGCCTCCTGCTCGGCCTGCAACTGACGCAGCAGCGCGTCCTCGAGCGCTGTGTCGAACTCGCCCTCGACGGCAGGCAGATCGAAGATCTCGCGGCGCGACCCGGCGCCGGTCTCGCGTGGCACCTCTAGCGGTGCCGCAGGGGCAGGCCGCGCGACGCGTTTGGGCGGAGGCGCCTCGACCAGCGGCGGGGCGGCCGTGCTGAGCGGTGCACGGACAGCAGCTGCGGGTGGCGCTGGGTCGCGCTGTGGCTCAACAGGCTGCGCGAATGGCGCATCTCCCGTCTGGAGCGTCGGCTGGGCGCCACCCTTGAAAGCGCCATAGAGCGCGATCACGACGGCCAGCGCGGCCAAACCCACGGAGAGGAATGCCCAATAGCTCGGCGGCACCGGCTGCTTGTCCTCGACGAACAGCGCGCTGGCATCCAAAGTCGGAACCTGGCCAAGCTCGCGTTCTTGCTGAGATTTTTTAAGCGCTTCAAGGATATAGCTCATGGCGCATCCTCTAAAGACTCAACCTCCGAACTGCTTTGCGTCAGCCTGGGTATGCCCGGCAGCGCGGCGGCCTGCTGCAACGCGATGAAGGTCCTTGGACCAACGATCCCATCCGGCAGTAATCCCTTGGATGCCTGAAACGCCCGCAGCGCGTTCGCCAGCGCGGCATCGAAATAGGCAGACTGACTGGGCAGTACCGAGAGATCCGGAATTTTCGATAAGACCTCGCGCAGCCAACGCACGTCCTCGCCTGAGGAGCCCGATCCAATCAGCGCGGAACCGCCCGGAGGCAATTGCCAGATCAGGGTATAGTCGCCCGTCCAGATCCGCTCCAGATCCTCGAGCGCGACGCGCTCGCTGCCCTCAGGCAAGTCTAGCGTTGCCTCCGTAGCGTCCAGCGCACCCAGCGCGACATAGGCGGGCGCGCCGTCCGGATCCAGAACCTTCAGCAGAACCGGCAGATCGAAGAACCGTACATGACTGAGCCGCCCCTGCTCCTGCTCGCAGCTCAGCCCGAAGTTCAGGATGCGAATACAGGGATCGCCGGTGCCGAGTGTCTTCTGGTCCAGCCCCCAGCGTCGCAAGAGCGCGCCCATCGCCTCCGGCCGAGACATCGCCAGTCGGTCGAGTGAGGCCTCGATCGGCGCCTTGACCATTGCAACATCCTCGCCGCCCGCGTCCACGACCGCCGGCTCGGACGCCGATTGCGCCTCTGGCTCCGGCTCTGCGCTGTCCACTCCAGCCTCGGCGGGCGGGCGTTCAGGCTCTGGCGTCGTGGATTCGGTCATCTCGGCCTGTTCCGGCAGTGTCTGGACGGGTGGCTCGACGCCGTCCTGTTGCACAACTTGGGCGAGGAGCTTCACCGGATCGAAGCCAAAGCCGACATGCGCGGCCAAGGCCAACGCCCCCGCCAGACCGAATGAGGCCAAGGCGATAATGAGCAGTTGCAGCGGCGATCTCCCTTTGACTTCGAATGGATCGCCGCTCACCTCTTGCGCTGCTTTGGCCACGATGGCGGGCGTCACCTGAGATCCGCGCGTCACGCAGGTGCCCAGCAGCGCCCGATCGCAGAGGATATTGATCAGACGCGGGATACCGCCCGACAACCGATAGATATGTCGAATCGCGCGCGCGGCAAACAATGGCCGGTCCACCCCGGCCACAGCAATCCGATGGCGGATATAGTCGCCCGTTTCCTTCAGGCTGAAGGGTGTGAGATGGAAGCGGGCAGTGATGCGCTGGTTGAGCTGGCGCAGCCGGTCGCGCTCAAGCATGCGCCGCAGCTCTGGTTGTCCAACCAGAAAGATCTGCAGCAGTTTGTGCTTGGTCGTTTCCAGGTTGGTCAGCAGACGGATCTGCTCCATGGCCTGGGGCAGCAGATTTTGCGCCTCGTCGATGATCAACAGAGGCCTGCGACCGTTGGCATGCGCGGCCAGAAGGTAGGCATTGAGCCGATCGATCAGCATTTTGTTGGAGAGCTTGCCCTTGGGCAGCGGAATGCGAAACTCGTCGCACACATTGGTCAGAAGCTCATTGGCGGACTGGGCGGGATTGAGAATGAGCGCGACATCCACGCCCTCCGGCAACTGCTCCAGAAAGGCCCGGCAGACCATGGTCTTACCGGTGCCGACCTCGCCGGTGAGGAGCACAAAACCGCCGCTCTCGCTCGCCCCATAGAGCAAGTGGGCCAGTGCCTCCTGATGCTGCTCGCTGAGGAATAGATATTGAGGGTCGGGCGCAATTGAAAAACTAGGCTCTGTGAGCCCGAAATATTTCGGATACACGCGTGCTGCTCTGCGGTGATCTGGTCGGGGCGTAGCGAGGGAGTCGACGTCGGTGGCCGAGACGCGCCACCCCGCCTCCGGCAGAGTAGTCAGCCAACCGAAGGGCGTCAAGCGAGACCGTAGGATACCAGGCCCATTGCTCGCCGGTTCGCGACATATGCACCATTTCGCTAGATCGTGCTCAGATAAGGCGTTGCCGCTCCAGCAGAAACGCTACAGGCCAGGCGCCCGTCGCTACGGGCTACCCCTTGACCGCCCCCGCCGTCAGCCCGGCGACGATACGCCGCTGAAACAGCACGATTAGCATCACCACCGGAACGGTCACGATCACCGAGGCCGCGGCGATCGATCCGGTCGGCTGCTCGAAGCGCGAGCTGCCGGTGAAGAAGGCGATCGCCGCCGGCACGGTGCGCGAGTCCGCAGTCGAGGTCAGGGCTGCGGCGAACAGAAAGTCGTTCCACGCGAAGATGAACACCAGGATGGCCGAGGCGAAAACGCCCGGCGCCACCAGCGGCAGAATCACATGGCGAAATGCCTCCAACCGCGTCGCACCGTCGACGCGCGCCGCCTGCTCCAGCTCCCACGGAATTTCGCGGAAAAAGGCCGAGATGGTCCAGATGGCCAACGGCAGGGTCAGGGTGATGTAGGGGACGATCAACCCGAGCCAGGTGTCGAACAGCCCGAGCAGCCGCCAGAGATCGAAGATCGGTCCGATGATGGCGATGGGCGGGAACATGGCGACCGCCAGCGCGCCGATCAGCACCAACCGACGCCCCGGGAAACGCAGCCGCACGATAGCATAGGCCGCAAGCGTCGCGAGCGCGACCGAGATGGCGGTGGCGATCAGCCCGATGCCCAGCGAGTTGCCCAGGGCCGCAGGGAACTGAGCGTCCCTGAAGACCGCTGCGTAGTGCTCCAGACTGACCGAACGCGGCAGAAAACGCTGGTCGGTGAGCTCGCTGGACGGCTTGAGCGAGAGCGCCGTCAGCCAGGCGACTGGCACCAGCGCATAGACGATCAGCACGACGACGGTAAACCGCCAGAACAGACGCTCGATCAACGACGTCCCGGCATCGGCTCGATGCACGCCAGTCATCGCCGCTCATCCCGAGCGAGCAGCCCGGTCCCGAACAGATGCAGATAGATCAGGGCGATCAGGATGGTCCCAACGAAGATCAGCACGGAGACCGCCGAACCCAGCCCCAGATTGAGCCGCGCGATCAGTGTCTGATAGGCCAGGATCGAGACCGACTCGGTGTCCTGCGCGCCACGGGTCTGGACATAGATGGTGTCGAAGATCCGAAAGGCATCAAGCGTGCGAAACAGCAGGGCCACCAGAATGGCCGGTTTCATGAGCGGCAGGGTGATGTGCGCGAGGCGCTGCCAGGCCGTGGCGCCGTCCACCCGCGCGGCGCGGATCAGATCCCCCGGCACCAGCGTCAGACCGGCCAGGAGCAGCAGAGCGACGAAGGGCGTGGTCTTCCAGACCTCAGTCGCGATGATGACGAAGAAGGCCGACCAGCGCTCCGAGAGCCAGGCATGATCGATCCCCAGCAAGGCGTTGACGAAACCGGTCGTCGGATCGAAGGCGAAGCGCCAGCCGAGCGCGGCAACCACGGTGATGATGGCATAGGGCACCAGCGAGGCGGTGCGCACCGCCATCCGCCCAAAGAGTGCGCGATGCATCACCAACGCCAGGACGAAGCCCAGCAGCAGCTCGATCGTGACCGATCCGAGCGTCACCACCAGGGTGTTGAACAGTGAGCGCCACCAGACCTCAGAGCTGAGCACGCTGGCGTAGTTGGCGAGTCCGACGAACGCCTGCCGGTCGGGGAAGCGCAAGTCGTAGCGGTGCAGCGAGAGCCAGCCGGCATAGAGGATCGGATAGGCCGTGACCAACAGCATCGCCAGCACGGCCGGGGCGCACAGCAGCCAGCCCAGACGACGATCATCCAGCCTTCTATTCACAGCAGACCCTCCGAGCCGAGCGCGCGCGCCACGGCCTCGCGCAGACGCACGGCATCGCGCTCGGGATCGATCTCGCGCAGCGGATGCAGGGTCCGGCCGATGGCGATCGAGATATCGCTGTAGACGGGCGTCGGCGGGCGTTGAACAGCATCGACGAGAGTGTCGCGCAGAATATCCGCGAAGGGGAAGATCGCGCGGATCTCGGCGTCATCGTAGAGCGCGGCAATCGTCGGCGGCAGTCCGCCAAGCCGCACGGCGAGGCGCTGGTTGCGCTCCGATACCAGACAGGCCGCCGCGTCGAAGGCCAGATCCGGATGGCGGCTATGAGCGCCGACGCCGATATTGATACCCCCGATGGTGACACGGCTCCCGGAGCCGGGATCGACCGCCGGCCAGCGCGCCCAGCCCATCCGCTCGGCGATCTCGGGCGCATTGGCCTGGGCGCTCGGCCAGACATAGGTGTAGTTGAGCATGAAGGCGGAGCTGCCGCTCTCGAAGGCCAGCCGGGTGTGATCCTCGCGGCTGCTCGCCAGCGCCGGATCGGATGCTGGCGAGTCGCCCAGACGGCGCATCAGCGCCAGCGCCCGGCGCGTCGGCACGGAATCGAGCGAGACCTGCTCGCCGCCGGCATCGAGCACCGAACCACCCGCCGAGGCGAGCAGCGAGACGAAGAGCACGCTCAGTCCCTCGTAACGCTCACCTTGGGCCTGGATACGACCGCCCTCCCCGATCGACTCGGCCTGCTCGATCATGGCATCCCAGGTCGCCGGTGGTGTGGCGACGCGGTCGGTACGATACCAGAGAAGCTGGGTGTTGGTCGTGAAGGGCGCGGCCCAGAGCCGACCCCGATACATGGCGCTGGCGACGGGTCCGGCGATGCGACCATCGCGCACGCTTTGAGCCTGCTCAGCAGGCCAGGGGATGATCCAGCCCGCCTCGGCGAACTCTGCAGTCCAGATGACATCCATCCCGATGAGGTCGATGTCGACATCGCGCGCGGCGAGGCGGCGCACCAGCAGCTCGCGCTGGAGATCGGCATCGGTCGGCAGATCGGCAAGCTCCAGACGATAGCGACCGTCGGATGCGGCCGTACAGCGCCGCGCCGCCTCCTCGAAGGCGCCGGACTGCTCCTTGAACACATACCAGCGCAGCAGCGGCGGGCCATCGGGTTCGGCCTGGCCGCAGCTGGACAGCCACAGGACCAGGCAGGCAAGAGCGACGCGGATGCGGGCGGATTGGACCGGCATTCCCCGACCTTATGAGGCTTTTCTCGGCCGGTCAACCGCTGCCGGGCCGTCACCGGCGGTGACCGAAAGGCGTCTCGATCAGTCGGCGGACCTGCCCGTCCAGGCAACCGGCGGCACCGGAAACCGCATACGCACCAGAATGCAGCCAAAGAAGAGCAGAATATTAATGATACCGACCAGGACGAAGGGCGCCCTGGGGTCGATCCCGTCGAACAGCCGCCCGCCCACGGCGGTGATCAGGAGAATGCCGATTGCCCCAGCGATATTGAAGGCGCTCAACACCGAGCCGCGCTTGGCCATCGGTGCCTCCTGCCCGATCAGCGACTGGGCGGCCAAATAGACGCTGATCTGACCGATTCCGATCAAGATATAGAAG
This sequence comes from Thiorhodococcus sp., assembly GCA_029257385.1. Classification (GTDB taxonomy): domain Bacteria; phylum Pseudomonadota; class Gammaproteobacteria; order Chromatiales; family Chromatiaceae; genus Thiorhodococcus. Next base: position 20,859 of record JARIBS010000061.1, on the reverse strand, counting down.
ATCAGACCGGACCCCGGCATCGGATCGACGAGCCAGATGATCGACAGATTGCCAATGGCCGCCAGCACCATAGATAGCGCCAGCCCGCTGACCCGGTCCATCCGGTCCATGATCGGCCCCAAGATCGGTGCCCACACCAACGCCGCCAACTGCGCGATGACGAAGATGATGGTGCCGTTCCTCACCGCTTCCGCCGTCTCCATGCCGCTGGCCAGACCAGCGGTCGTGCCCCAGAGGATCAGAAACGTGGCGTTGACGGATTGATCGCCGCGCGCGATGAAAGCGGCGGCGTAAGAGAGCAGCACGCGCGGATTGCGTGCCTGGCTGAAGCCGCTCAGAAACAGCTCCTTGATCCCCGAACGCTCCTCGCGACGCACCGGCGTGCCTTTCTGTAGCCCAAACATCACGATGACGGCCACGACCACCGCCACGGCCGCGACGGCATAATGAGTGTAATAGCCGGCCTCGACAGCGTCCATGCCGCCACCAATCAGCGTCTTGGGCAGACTGCCGAAGCATTGATTGATGAAAACGATTCCGAGCCCGCTCAGCAGACCGACGATCGCCACCAGCTTGCCCCTGGAGCGCTCGGCCGGATAGTCCACCAGCACGGTCGACAGCCCACCGGCGATGGTCACGACGCCCAGACCATAGACGATACGATAGAGATAGAGGTCGTCGACGCTCTGCGCATGCGGATAGAGGGCATAGGTCAGCGCCAGCAGCAGAAACCCGGCGACGAAGATCGCACGGCGACCGACCCGGTCGATGAGCACCCCGAAGGGCATGAAGAAGGCCAGCGCGACGATCTCGGTCCAGAACACCAGGTCGCCGCTGATGGTGCCCTGCTCGGAGATCGGAATCCCGAGATGGGCGTTGAGCACGTAGGTCTGGCCGATGGAGATGAAGGTCAGCAGACCGATGGAGAAGAAGGCACCGAACAGCAGGGTCCAGCCCTGTAGACGTGTCACGGTTGGGGCAAGATGGATCGGGCCGATCCGATAAGTTCGGTCTAGGTCAGGCATGAAGCGCGTCTCTGGGCCGTTGGCCGTTGCGAGTGGAAGCGGGATCAGATCACAGGCGGTGATTATTCCATCAGTTAGAGCGCACGCCTAATGCGATGCACACATCAATTGCCGATCGCCGAAACGGGCAGAAAAAAAGCCGCTCAAAAACAACGAGCGGCCTTCTAAGTTAGGAGCGGAGGATGACGCACCGAAAAAGCGTATCAGCCTGGCTGCGGCAGCCCGAGCGCCTCCCACAACCGCATGACAGGATCGGACTGGTTCATACTATAGAAGTGCAATCCGGGCGCACCGCCCTCAATCAAATGGCGACAGAGGGTCAGAACGACCTCATGCCCGAAGGCCCGGATGCTTTCGGCATCGTCGCCATAGCCTTCGAGACGACGGCGTATCCAGCGTGGGATCTCGGCCCCGCTGGCGTCCGAGAAGCGGGCGAGTTGGGTGAAATTGGTAATCGGCATGATGCCCGGAACGATGGGAATATCGACTCCCACCCTGCAGCAACTCTCGATGAAACCGAAATAAGCATCGGCGTTGTAGAAATACTGCGTGATGGCGCCATCCGCGCCCGCCTCGACCTTGTGCTTGAAATATTCTAGGTCGCGAGCCGGGTTGCCCGCCTGCGGGTGATATTCAGGATAGGCCGCCACCTCAATGCTAAAGACATCGCCGAATTGCGAACGGATATAGGACACCAGCTCACTGGCGTAGCGAAACTCCCCACTGTGCCCGCCGCCCGTACCTGAGGGCATATCGCCGCGCAACGCAACCAGGCGACGAATGCCCTGATCGCGATAGCGCTCAAGGATCGACTTGACCTCTGCGCGGGTGGAGCCGATGCAGGCAAGATGCGGAGCGGTATCGATACCCTGGCCGCAGAGCCAGTCGATGGTCTCGAAGGTCCGCTCGCGGGTTGAGCCGCCCGCGCCATAGGTGACCGAGAAATATTCGGGACCGACCGAGTTGATCCGCTCGATCGCGCCCTTGAGCTTCTCCATCCCCTGTGCGGTCTTGGGCGGAAATAGCTCGACGCTATAGACGGGTGTCTGATGAGTCGTGGATGACATGGACTGAGAGCCTCCGGTCTCCAGCCGCCAGCCATGCAGTCGAGCGCATGGCTGGCGGCTTTATTGTAATGAGCGAAGATCCCCCTTGCTCAAACGCCAAGGAGGAACTGCCCCGCTCACCGACGCTCACGCCCGGCTTGCGAGGCTCTGGCTGATCGCTGGAAGCTACTCAGTAGCGATAATGCTCGGCCTTGTACGGACCCTCGACGCTCACGCCGATGTAGTCGGCTTGCTGCTGGGTCAGGGTGGTCAGTCGGGCGCCGATCTTCTCCAGATGCAGCCGGGCGACATCCTCATCGAGACGCTTGGGCAGCACATAGACGCCGATCGGATAGTCCTCGGGCTTGGTAAACAACTCGATCTGGGCCAGCACCTGATTGGTGAAGCTGCTGGACATCACGAAGCTCGGATGACCGGTGGCGCAGCCCAGATTGACCAGACGGCCCTCGGCCAGCAGGGTAATGCGATGGCCGTCGGGGAAGATGATCTGGTCGACCTGCGGCTTGATGTTGACCCACTCGTACTGCTTGAGGCTGTGGACCTGGATCTCGTTGTCGAAGTGACCGATGTTGCAGACAATCGCCTGGTTCTTCATCGCGATCATGTGATCGTGGGTGAGGACGTCGCGATTGCCGGTGGTGGTGACGAAGATGTCGGCCTGATCGACCACGTCTTCGATACGCACCACGCGATAGCCTTCCATCGCCGCCTGGAGCGCACAGATGGGGTCGACCTCGGTGATCATGACCGTGGCGCCCAGCCCGCGCAGCGAGGCCGCAGAACCCTTGCCTACGTCGCCGTAGCCGCAGACCAGCGCGACCTTGCCCGCGATCATCACGTCGGTGGCGCGCTTGATGGCGTCGACCAGCGACTCGCGGCAGCCGTAGAGGTTGTCGAACTTGGACTTGGTGACCGAATCGTTGACGTTGATCGCCGGGAACAACAGGGTGCCGGCCTTGGCCATCTCATAGAGCCGTTGCACGCCGGTGGTCGTCTCCTCGGTGACGCCCATGATGCCCTTGGCGAGCTTGTGCCAGTGGCGATTATCGCGCTTGAAGGTACGCCCCAACACGCCGAGCACTGCGGTCCATTCCTCGTTATCGGCGTCGGTCGGCTCTGGCACGCTGCCGGCTTTTTCGTAGTCGACGCCCTTGTGTACCAGCAGCGTGGCGTCGCCGCCGTCGTCCAGGATCATGTTGGGACCGGCGCCGTCGGGCCAGTTTACCACCTGCTCGGTGCACCACCAGTACTCCTCGAGCGTCTCGCCCTTCCAGGCATAGACCGGGATGCCGGCCTCGGCGATGGCGGCGGCGGCATGATCCTGGGTCGAGAAGATGTTGCAGGAGCACCAGCGCACCTGCGCGCCCAACTCCACCAGGGTTTCGATCAGCACCGCAGTCTGGATTGTCATGTGCAGACTACCGGTAATACGCGCGCCACTCAGCGGCTTGGACTCGCCGAACTGGCGCCGCAGGGCCATCAGGCCCGGCATCTCGGTCTCGGCGATGGCCATTTCCTTACGGCCGTAATCGGCCAGCGACAGATCGGCGATTTTATAATCGGTGAACTCACTCATGGTTTATCAACTCTTGATGAATCTTGAGTGAGCGCCGTTGGAAAAGTCGACCCAGCCGCCGAGCCTGGCCCGATCCACTCTATGATCGGGTCGCAGCGCTCCTCGGTAGCGAGGTGTTGAAGTTTAGATTCCAGCGGCCTCGCGCAGCATCTCGGCCTTGTCGGTGCGCTCCCAGGTGAACCCGGCCTCGGGACGGCCGAAGTGACCGTAAGCGGCGGTGTCCTGATACTTGATTAGATCGCGGTTGGTTAGATCCAGCATCTGCATGATGCCGTAGGGGCGCAGGTCGAAATGGGCAAGGATCAGCTCGATGATCCGGTGCTCGCTGATGAGGCTGGTGCCGAAGGTGTCGATGGAGACCGAGGTCGGCTCGGCGACACCGATGGCGTAGGAGACCTGGATCTCGCACTTATCGGCCAGACCGGCGGCGACGATGTTTTTGGCTACATAGCGCCCGGCATATGCCGCTGAGCGGTCGACCTTGGATGGATCCTTGCCGGAGAAGGCACCGCCGCCGTGACGGGCCATGCCGCCATAGGTGTCGACGATGATCTTGCGCCCGGTCAGACCGCAATCGCCGACCGGCCCGCCGATGACGAACTTACCTGTCGGGTTGATGTGATATTCGGTTTTGCTGTCGAGCAAACCGCTCGAATCCAGCACTGGCTTGATGATTTCTTCCATCACCGCCTCGTGCAGCACGCTCTCGCTGACATCCTCGCTGTGCTGGGTGGAGAGCACCACGGCATTGATGCCAGCCGGCTTGCCGTCGGCGTAGCGGATGGTGATCTGGGACTTGGCGTCCGGTCGCAGCCACGGCAGGGTGCCGTTCTTGCGCATCTCGGCCTGGCGCTTGACGAGGCGATGGGCGTAGTCGATCGGGGCCGGCATCAACATATCGGTCTCATTGGTGGCGTAGCCGAACATCATGCCCTGGTCGCCCGCGCCCTGCGCCTCTTCGCTCTCGCGGTCGACGCCCTGGTTGATGTCCTTGGACTGCTCGCCGAGCGCGATGAGCACGCCGCAGTTGTTGCCGTCGAAACCCACGTCTGAGTTGTCGTAGCCGATCTCCTTGACGACCCGGCGCACGACCTTCTCGTAGTCGATCTTGAGATCGGCGTCGGTGACGGTGATCTCGCCGGCAAGCATCACAAAACCGGTCTTGACCAGCGTCTCGCAGGCCACGCGCGCCTTGGCATGGTTGGGATCGCGGCGATAGATCTCGTCGAGTACGGCGTCGGAAATCTGGTCCGCCATCTTGTCCGGATGGCCCTCGGAAACGGATTCGGATGTAAAGATGTAGTCCTTGCTCATTATGAGTACACGAGGCCTGATCTGGGCGCCGCGAGGCGCGTTAATAAAGCCGCGCATCATACCCTGTCACGGATGCGCGTAAAACCAGCATGGCGCGCCGAAGGCAACATAGGATTTGGAATCGGACGCTGTTCCGGTACCATGACCAAATCAACGCAACCTAAGCACAGAACTCGGAGGTTCCCCATGGCTCTCCAACCCCCCGTCTGCGACTTCGGCATTCCCGCGCCGGATTTCTCTCTGCCCGGCGTCGACGGCAAGACCTGGACCCGCGATGACTGCAAGGGCGAGCGCGGACTCCTGGTGATGTTCATCTGCAATCACTGCCCCTATGTGCAGGCCGTGCGCGATCGCATCTTGCGCGATGCGCGCGAGCTGGCCGCGCTCGGTATCGGCTGTGTCGCCATCAGCTCCAACGACGCCAACGACTATCCCGAAGACTCTTTCGAGAACATGCGCCAGGTCGCCGAGGAGCACGACTTTCCCTTCCCCTATCTCTATGACGCCTCACAGGCGGTGGCACAGGCTTATGGCGCCGTCTGTACGCCCGATTTCTTCGGCTACAACGCCGAACTCGCTTTGCAATACCGTGGTCGGCTCGACGCCAGTCGCAAAGAGGCCGCGCCCCCGGATGTCCGGCGCGACCTCTTCGAGGGCATGAAGCAGGTGGCGCTGACCGGCGCCGGTCCCACGGAGCAGATCCCTAGCATGGGCTGCTCGATCAAGTGGCGAACGGCCTGAAAAATACGCAGAGAAGACGATGGAAAAAGCTGGTCATTTCCGTCGTCAATTTTTAATATTAATAACTTATAATTCAGCCAATGACTGATTATCCGTTTTTTGACTACGGGGTTGGTGTGCTCTGACTCGCAATGGCGCTCTCTTAGAGAGCGCCATAGTCGTTTCTGTGAAGGCAGTCACAGTCGCTTGCTATAACACATCCGACTCACTGCACATCCCCAACCACTGTCCGACGTCGTGTCACGATCCGTCTCGACAGACCGCATCCAACTGGCGACGGTCGCGGCCAGCGCAAGATTTTGTCATCCGATCACTTTTATCAGAAAGGAGGGACTGATGTCCTCACGCAAAGAACTTGCAAATGCCATCCGCGCGCTCGCCATGGACGCGGTTCAGAAGGCCAACTCAGGCCATCCGGGTGCGCCCATGGGCATGGCGGACATCGCCGAGGTGTTGTGGAATGATTTCATGACCCACAATCCAGCCAACCCCAATTGGGCCAATCGCGACCGCTTCGTGCTGTCCAATGGCCACGGATCGATGCTGCTCTACTCTCTGCTGCACCTGACCGGTTATGATCTGGGCATCAAAGATCTCAAAGAGTTCCGCCAGCTCCATTCGCGCACACCAGGACATCCAGAGTACGGTTATGCGCCCGGTGTCGAGACCACCACGGGTCCGCTCGGACAGGGCCTGGCCAATGCCATCGGCATGGCGCTGGCCGAGAAGGCGCTGGCGGCTCAGTTCAACAAGCCCGGACATGAGGTGGTCGATCACCATACCTACGTCTTCCTTGGGGACGGCTGTCTCATGGAAGGCATTTCGCACGAAGCCTGCTCGTTGGCCGGCGCGCTGGGTCTGGGCAAGCTGATCGCCGTCTACGACGACAACAACATCTCCATCGACGGCGAGATTCGCGGTGGTGGCGACACCCCGGCCTGGTTCCTCGACAATACCCCGAAGCGTTTCGAGGCCTATGGCTGGCAGGTCATCCCCAAGGTCGACGGACACGACCCCGAAGCCATCGGCACCGCGCTTGAGCAAGGTCGTGCGGTGACCGATAAGCCAACCCTCATCTGCTGCCAGACCATCATCGGCTTCGGCGCGCCCAACAAGCAGGGTAAAGAGTCGTGTCACGGTGCCCCGCTGGGCGAGGACGAAATCGCCCTGACCCGCGAGAACCTCGGCTGGAATCACCCGCCCTTCGAGATCCCGAAAAGCATCTACCAGGGCTGGAGTGCCAAGGAGCGCGGCGAGCGCGCCGAGTCCAAATGGAAGGACACACTCAAGGCCTACGCCAAGAAGCACCCGAAAGAGGCCGCTGAATTCAAACGCCGCATTGCGGGTGATCTGCCAGCGGACTGGGCCGAACAGGCCAATGCCTTCATCGCCTCGGTGGTCGAGAAGGGCGAGAGCATCGCCTCGCGCAAAGCCTCTCAAAACGCCCTCAACGGCTTCGGTCCGCTACTGCCCGAGCTGCTTGGCGGATCGGCCGACCTGGCGGGTTCCAATTTGACGATCTGGAAGGGCAGCAAGGGCATCGGCAAGGGCGACATCGCCGGCAATTATATCTATTACGGTGTGCGCGAATTTGCCATGTCGGCCATGCTCAACGGCATCGCGCTGCATGGTGGCTTCATCCCCTACGGCGCAACCTTCCTGATGTTCTCGGAATATGCCCGTAACGCGCTGCGCATGGCAGCATTGATGAAGATCCCGTCGATCTTCGTCTATACCCACGACTCCATCGGTCTGGGTGAGGACGGCCCGACCCATCAGCCAGTCGAGCAGCTCCCGACCCTGCGCATGATCCCCAACATGAGCGTCTGGCGTCCCTGCGACGCGGTCGAGTCGGCCGTCTCCTGGAAACTCGCCATCGAGCGCAAGAGCGGACCGAGCTGTCTCATCTTTTCGCGCCAGAGCCTCGCCCACATCGCGCGTACGGATGAGCAAGTTGCCGACATCGCACGCGGCGGCTATGTGCTGCGCGAGTGTAAGGGCACGCCCGAGGCCATCATCATCGCCACTGGCTCAGAGGTCGAGCTGGCGGTCAAAGCCGCCGAAGCCCTGAGCGAAAAGGCCATTCGTGTCGTCTCCATGCCATCGACCGACGCCTTCGATGCCCAGGACGACGCTTATCGGGAATCCGTACTGCCCAAGGCGGTCACCGCGCGTGTCGCCGTCGAGGCCGCGGTCACGGATGGCTGGTGGAAATATGTCGGCAGCCAGGGCGCGGTGCTCGGTATCGATCAATTCGGCGAGTCCGCTCCGGCTGATGCGCTGTTTAAGGAATTCGGCTTCACCGTCGAGAACCTGGTCGCCACGGTGAAGGGCGTTGTCTGAAATCCTGCTAAGCTCGGGTGATACTCGCCACCCGAGCCCTCTCCAACTGACAACTGACAACTTTCTCTAACAGGAGCTTTCACGCATGACACTCAAAGTTGGCATCAATGGGTTTGGCCGTATCGGTCGGATGGCATTTCGCGCGATCAGCAAGGAATTTCCCGGTATCAAGGTCGTCGGCATCAACGACCTACTCGAGCCGGACTACCTAGCCTATATGCTCAAATACGACTCGGTCCACGGCAACTTCCAAGGCGACATCGCAGTCGATGGCAACACCATGACCGTCAACGGACAATCGATCCGTCTGACGGCCGAGCGCGATCCGGCCAACCTCGATTGGGGCGCCATCGGCGCCGAGCTGGTCATCGAATGCACCGGCTTTTTCCTGACCGAGGAGGCTTGCCAGAAGCACATCGACGCGGGTGCCAAAAAGGTCGTACAAAGCGCGCCCGCCAAGGACGCAACGCCCATGTTCGTCTACGGCGTCAACCACAAGACCTACGCTGGCCAGGCCATCGTCTCCGCCGCATCCTGCACCACCAACTGTCTGGTGCCGGTCGCCAAAGTGCTGCACGACAACTGGGGCATCAAGCGCGGCCTCATGACCACGGTGCACGCGGCCACCGCCACTCAGAAGACCGTTGACGGCCCGTCCATGAAAGACTGGCGCGGCGGGCGCGGCATCCTGGAGAACATCATCCCCTCCTCTACTGGCGCGGCCAAAGCGGCCGGCAAAGTGATGCCCGACCTCAACGGCAAGCTCACCGGCATGGCCTTTCGCGTGCCGACCTCCAACGTCTCGGTGGTCGATCTGACCGTCGAACTCAACAAGGACGCCAGCTACGCCGACATCTGCGCGGCGATGAAGACCGCCTCCGAGTCCGGCGATCTGGCCGGTGTGCTGGGCTATACCGACGAAAAGGTCGTCGCCACCGATTTCCGTGGCTGCCCCACGCCATCGGTGTTCGACGCCGAGGCCGGCATCGCCCTGGACCCGACCTTCGTCAAGATCGTTGCCTGGTACGACAACGAATACGGCTATGCTTGCAACATGCTGCGCCTGATCGAGCACGTCGCCAAGTAAGCTGACAACCGCCAGCTTTCAGCAAGAGAGACTGCAAGCTGGCGGCTCGGAAAAAGGTTTCAGGCAAGGTCCACCTTGAACCTGAACGCTGTATCCGTCGATATCACGCGAGAGGATCCACCATGTCCTTCACCAAGCTCACCGATCTCGACCTGGCCGGCAAACGGGTGTTGATCCGCTCCGACCTGAACGTGCCGGTCAAGAACGGCAAAGTCACCTCCGACGCGCGCATCAGCGCGTCCATCCCGACTTTCGAGCATTGCATCAAGGCTGGCGCCAAGGTCATGGTCATGTCCCACCTCGGCCGCCCCGAGGAAGGCGTCTACTCCGAGGAGAACTCGCTCGCGCCGGTCGCGACCGACCTGGGCACCAAGCTTGGCCGCAAGGTCCGCCTAGTCAAGGAGTATCTGGACCAGCCACCAAAGGTCGCCGACGGCGAGCTGGTCCTGCTGGAGAACGTTCGTTTCAATAAGGGCGAGAAGAAAGACGCCGAGGATCTGGCCAAACAGTACGCTGCACTCTGTGACGTCTTCGTCATGGACGCCTTCGGCACCGCCCACCGCGCCCAGGCATCGACGCATGGCGCCGGCAAGTTCGCCCCGAGCGCCTGCGCCGGGCTGCTGCTGGCCGAGGAGCTGGACGCGCTGCAGAACGCGCTGGCCAATCCGGCGCGTCCCATGGTCGCCATCGTCGGTGGCTCCAAGGTTTCGACCAAACTGACCGTGCTCGAGGCACTGTCTGAAAAGGTCGATCAGCTCGTGGTCGGCGGCGGTATCGCCAACACCTTCCTCGCGGCCTCCGGCTATAACGTCGGCAAATCGCTCTGCGAGCATGACCTGATCCCAACCGCCAAGGCGCTGATGCAGAAGATGACCGCGCGTGGCGCCACTATCCCGATCGCAACCGATGTGGTCTGCGGCAAGCAATTCGATGAGCACGAGCCCGCAGTCACCAAATCGGCCGCCGAGGTGACCGACGACGACATGATCTTCGACATCGGCCCCGATTCCGCCCAAGACTTGGCCGACATCATCGCCAAGGCTGGCACCATCGTCTGGAACGGCCCGGTCGGTGTGTTTGAGTTCGACCAGTTCGGCGGGGGCACCAAGACCGTCTCTATGGCCATCGCCGATGCGCCCGGATTCAGTCTGGCCGGTGGTGGTGACACCATCGCGGCGATTCAGAAGTACGACATCTACGACAAAGTGTCCTACATCTCCACCGCCGGCGGTGCCTTTCTGGAGTACCTTGAGGGCAAGACGCTCCCTGCGGTTGCCATGCTGGAAGCTCGCGCCGAGGACTGATCTCAGCTTCCGCGTCCGACCTCCCGCCGGTCTGGCTGTTGGAAGCTCGAAGAGATGCCTATGCGCACAAAGATTGTCGCCGAGATCGATGTGGTCCATGGACCTGCACGAGATGAAGATCATGCGGGTCGGCGAGCACAGGCTCATGGACGATGATTGAGAAATAGTTGTCAGCCGTCCATGTCGGGTTACGCTGCGCTAACCGACCTACGGGTGTCTCGGTTATTTCTAAACCGTTACTGCCCACTGACAACTCGCCCCCACCAACAGCACGAGGAATGTCCCGATGGCTCTGATTTCACTGCGTCAACTGCTCGATCACGCCGCCGAGAACGGGTATGGCGTCCCCGCCTACAACGTCAACAACCTCGAACAGATGCGCGCCATCATGGAGGCTGCTGACGAGACCAACTCCCCGGTCATCGTGCAAGCCTCCGCCGGAGCGCGCAAATACGCCGGCGCGCCCTTTCTGCGCCACCTCATCCTGGCCGCCATCGAGGAATGGCCGCACATCCCGGTTTGCATGCATCAGGACCACGGCACCTCCATGCCCGTGTGCCAGCGCTCCATCCAGCTCGGCTTCTCCTCGGTCATGATGGACGGGTCATTGGGCGAGGACGGCAAGACCCCGACTTCTTATGAATACAACGTCGATATCACGCGCCAAGTCGTCGAGATCTCGCACGCCTGTGGCGTCTCGGTGGAGGGTGAGCTGGGCTGTCTGGGTTCGCTCGAGACTGGCCAGGCCGGTGAGGAAGACGGCATCGGTGCCGAGGGCATCCTGGACCACAGCCAGCTCCTCACCGATCCTGAAGAAGCTGCAGATTTCGTCGCGAAGACCCAGGTCGACGCACTGGCCATCGCCATCGGCACCTCACACGGCGCTTACAAGTTCACCCGTCCACCGACCGGCGACATCCTGGACATTGAGCGTATCAAGGACATCCACAAGCGCATCCCGACCACCCATCTGGTCATGCATGGCTCCTCCTCCGTGCCTCAGGAATGGCTGGCGATTATCAATAAGTTCGGTGGCGACATGGGCGAAACCTATGGCGTGCCGGTCTCAGAGATTGTCGAGGGCATCAAGCACGGTGTGCGCAAGATCAACATCGACACCGATCTGCGCATGTCCTCCACTGGCGCCATCCGCAAGTTCCTGGCCGAAAATCCCAAGGAGTTCGACCCGCGCAAATACTTCATCGCCGCCACCAAAGCGATGAAAGACATCTGCAAAAATCGCTACGAGGCCTTCGGCACCGCCGGCAACGCGAGCAAGATCACGGCTCTATCGTTGGCTGCCATGACCACGCGCTATGAGAAAGGCGAGCTGGATCCGAAGGTAAACTGAGCACTATGATCGCAAGCGCGTCCGCACGGGCCGGACGCTTTTTACCTTCGACTGCACCCTATCCGCCGAGGAGACAATACGTATGTTCGAGGCAACCAAGGTTGGCCGATCCGTCAGCAAAAAGGACTTCAAGGATCAAGAAGACGAGCTGCGTACACAACTGCTAGCGATTCAGCGCGATCTGAAGGAAACCAACATCCCGGTCATCATCATTGTCTCGGGGATCGAGGCGGCGGGTAAGGGTGGGGTGGTCAACCGCCTCAACAATTGGCTCGACACACGCGGCGTACAGACCTTCGCCTTCTGGGACGAGTCCGACGAAGAGCGCGAGCGTCCCCGTTACTGGCGCTTCTCGCGTGCCATGCCGGCGCGTGGAGAAATCTCGATCCTGTTCGGCGGCTGGTATCAGGCCCCGATCGAACAGCGTTTCAGAAAGCATTGGAGCGATGCCGCACTCGATGGCGAACTCAACAATATTGTTGAGTTCGAGAATATGCTGATCCAGGATGGTGCGTTGATCATCAAGTTCTGGTTCCATATGTCCGAAGCCGATCAAAAAGCCAGGCTCAAGGAATTGTCGCGCGACGACCGCAGTCGCTGGAAGATGTTGCCGGACAAGAGCAAGTTCTCCGAGCACTATGCCGCTTTCGAGCAGGTCGCCGAACGGGTCATCCTGCACACCGACCGAGGCCGCTCGCCCTGGTATCTGATCGAGGCGACCAACCGCCTCTATCGCGACCTCACGGTCGGCAAGACCCTGCTGCACGCTATTCGTTCGCGGCTCAATGAACCAACGCCCGCAGATCACACCGCCACTCTCAAGAGTAATGCACCCGAGTTACCCACCAGCCCGAGCGCCCAAATCACTCTGCTTGATCAGCTCGACCTCTCGCTGTCCCTAAGCTCCGACGATTACAAGAGCGAACTCAAGCGCCTACAAAACGAGATCAACGAGCTTGCCTGGGCCGCCTACAAAAAGAAGCGCTCCACGGTGCTGATCTTCGAGGGCGTTGACGCAGGCGGCAAGGGCGGTGCGATTCGCCGCATCACCAACGCCATCGATGCCCGACTCTATCGGGCGATTCCGGTTGCCGCACCGACCGATGAGGAGAAGGCCCACCACTATCTCTGGCGCTTTTGGCGGCACATTCCGCGCTCGGGCCACATCACCATCTACGACCGATCCTGGTACGGACGCGTGCTGGTCGAGCGGGTCGAGAACTTCGCCACGGACGCCGAATGGCAGCGCGCCTATTCCGAGATCAATCAGTTCGAAGAGCAATTGACCGAAAACGGCATCATCCTGATGAAGTTCTGGATCCATATCAGCCAGGATGAGCAGCTCAGGCGTTTCAAGGACCGCGAGAACGTCCCCTACAAACAGTACAAGATCACCGATGACGACTGGCGCAACCGCGATAAATGGCCGCAATATAAAGAGGCCGTCAATGAGATGGTGGCCAGAACCAGCACCAAAGACGCGACCTGGACGCTGGTCGAGGGCAATAACAAACGTTACGCCCGAATCAAGGTTCTGCGCACCATCTGCGATACGCTCAGCGAGGCATTGAAGCACACCACAGCCCCAAGCGGGGATAACCTACCCTTCGGCGAAGGACCGCTGAAGTCAAGCGATGATGCCAATCACCAAGCGAGCGGCAAATCGAGGTGAGATCGTAAACCAGGCGAGGCCAAGCGGTTAATCACCACCGGAGCGTACGTCCTGCTGGCGACTGACCGCCAGCGAGGTTAACCTAGTCCGATGCAGCATCATCCCCGCAAGCGTTTCGGCCAGAACTTCCTTCACGACCCCCTCGTTATCGAGCGCATCCACTCAGCAGTCGCTCCCCGGCCGGGGGAGCGCATCGTAGAGATCGGCCCCGGACAGGGCGCCATTACCGCAGGGCTGCTGCGCGCTCTGGGCGAGCTCGACGTCATCGAACTCGACCGGGATCTTGTCGCGCCTTTGAGAGAGCGACTGAGCCCGCTCGGGGAGCTGCGTATCCACAACGCCGATGCGCTGCGCTTTGATTTTCGCGCGCTCGCGGGCGATGGGGACAGACTGAGGCTGGTCGGCAATCTTCCCTACAACATCTCCACGCCGCTCCTGTTCCACTTTCTGGAACAGGCCGACTGTATCCTCGACCTGCACCTGATGCTCCAGAAGGAGGTCGTCGAGCGCATCGTCGCCGACCCGGGAGACAAGATCTACGGGCGTCTCTCCGTCATGGTCCAGAGCGTGTGCGAGGCTCAGAGTCTGTTTCGCATCGGGCCTGGCGCCTTTAAGCCCGCGCCCAGGGTCGAATCCGCTTTTATGCGGCTGAGGCCCTTCCGGGAGGACGGCTACGCGATCGCCGATCGCGCCCTGCACGCCCGAATCGTCGCGGCCGCCTTCGGGCAGCGGCGCAAGACGCTGCGCAACAGCCTGTCGGGTCTCGTCGATCAAGCGCTGTTTGAGGAAGCGGAGATCGATCCAACCCTGCGTCCGGAAAACCTCAGTGTCGCGACCTTCGCACGACTGGCGAACCTGGCTTGTAAATCTATCATCAAGACCTGAGATCCGGGGACTTGGTCGCGGATGCGACCGCTCGCTATGAAAACTGAGTCACGGAATCAGCCGCATTCGCCCTGACAGGGTTTGATTCCGCGTCCGGAATAAATCAGCATTAAAATCAAGGCATTTAGACAGAGGTTGCGGTATGGCGGAAGCGGATATTCAGGACCACGAAACTGAGGGTGAGGAAGTCGAGCTGATTCAGTTAGCGCGTGCCAACGACGTGTTGCCGCTGGAGATTCATCTACTGCCCGTGGCCTTGCGACCCTTCTTCCCGGGCCAGGCCGTTCCGCTGATGATGAAAGCCGAGCACTGGGCGCCGACGATGAAGGCGGTGGCCGACACCGAGCACAAGATACTTGGCATCGTCTTAGTCGACAGCGAAACGTCGGAAGAGGCAACAACTCAGCACTTCCATCAGGTCGGAACGGCTGCCAGAGTCCACCGCATCCATCAGCAGGACGGACATCTACAGGTTCTGGTGGAGTGCCTTCAGCGCTTTCGGATCAGTGACTGGATCAACAAGAAAAGCCCTTTCCGGGCGCGCGTCGCCTACTTGCCAGAACCGACTGTCGCCGCCGATAGCGACGTCAAAGCCTATGCCATGGCGATAATCAACACCATCAAAGAGCTGCTGCCGCTCAATCCGCTCTACGTCGAGGAGCTGCGGGTCTTTCTGGATCGCTTTGGCCCTGACGACCCATCGCATCTGGCCGATTTTGCGGTCAGTCTGACGACCTCATCGAAGGAGCAGTTACAAGAGGTTCTGGAGATCCTGCCGCTGCTGCCGCGCATGGAAAAGGTGCTGGTGCTGCTCAACAACGAGCTGGAACTGGCCCGCGCCCAACAGAAGATCCGCAGCTCCGTCGAAGAGAAGATGCACAAGCAGCAGCGCGAGTTCTTCCTGCGCGAGCAGCTCAAGGCAATTCAAAAGGAGTTGGGCATCGCCAAGGATGATCGCACCGCCGAGATCGATCGATTCAAATCGCGCATCGAGAAGCTGCACCTCACCGAACAGGCACACAAGCGGGTCGACGAGGAGCTGGAGAAGTTAAGCATCCTCGAGACCGGGTCTCCGGAGTACTCGGTGACGCGCAACTATCTCGACTGGATCACCCTGCTGCCCTGGGGCAAGCACTCCACGGACAAGCTCGATCTCAAACGCGCCCGCCGGGTGCTTGATCGCGATCACTACGGACTCGAGGATGTTAAGGAACGCATCCTGGAGTTTTTGGCGGTTGGTATCCACAAGGGCGAGATCGCGGGTTCGATCATCCTGCTGGTTGGACCGCCCGGTGTGGGTAAAACCTCGATCGGTCGCTCGATCGCCGATGCGCTCGGGCGTCAATTCTATCGCTTCTCGGTCGGCGGTATCCGCGACGAGGCGGAGGTCAAAGGCCATCGGCGCACCTACATCGGGGCCATGCCGGGCAAGTTCCTCCAGGCGATGAAGGACGCCGGCACCGCCAACCCGGTGATTATGCTTGATGAGATCGACAAGATTGGGGCCTCATTCCAGGGAGACCCCGCATCGGCCCTGCTGGAAGTCCTCGACCCTGAGCAGAACACGGATTTCCTGGATCACTATCTGGATCTGCGCTTCGACCTCTCGAAGGTGCTCTTTGTGTGCACCGCCAATCAGCTCGATAGCATCCCAGGGCCGCTGCTTGATCGCATGGAGATTATCAAACTCTCAGGCTACATCGCCGAGGAGAAGCTCCAGATCGCCAGAAAATATCTCCTGCCGCGTCAGATCGACCGGGCGGGTCTCGGCAAGCAGGCGCTCAAGCTCAATACCAAAACGCTGCGCGCGCTCATCGAAGGTTACGCACGCGATGCCGGTGTGCGCCAACTGGAGAAGCAGCTCGGCAAGATCGTGCGCAAGGTCGCCGTGCGGATGCTCGAGGGTGAGGAAACGCCGATTCAGGTGACTGAGACGGATCTGAAAGACTATCTCGGCAGTTTAGTCTTTCGCGACGAGCGCAAACTCTCCGGTCCGGGCGTTGTCACCGGTCTTGCCTGGACCGCCATGGGCGGGGCGACCCTATCGATCGAGGCGGCGCGTACACACAGCTTCAACCGCGGTTTCAAGCTGACCGGTCAGCTCGGGGATGTGATGAAGGAATCCGCCGAGATCGCCTATGGCTATCTGATGAGCCATGCCAAGGAGTTCGGCGCCGATCCGGGCTTTTTCGAAAAGTCGTTCATCCATGTCCACGTGCCCGCCGGAGCCACGCCCAAGGATGGTCCCTCCGCCGGCATTACCATCACCTCCGCCCTGCTCTCGCTGGCGCGCGACGAGCCGGTTCGGCGCATCGCCATGACCGGCGAGATCACCCTCACCGGCGAGGTGTTCCCGGTCGGCGGCATTCGCGAGAAGCTCATCGCGGCACGCCGCGCCGGTATTAAGGAGATCATTCTCCCGGAAGACAACCAGGGTGATTTCGACGAGGTGCCCGAGCATATCCGTAAGGGACTGACGGTGCATTTTGCGTCGCGTTACGAGGATGTGCTGCCGCTGCTGTTCAAGCAGGCCGATGCGCCATCGGCCCGTTGAGCAGCGCCGCGTCAGACCTTGGTCTCCTCCAGACACAGATCGAGCGAGAGTCGCCAATCCGGCATGGCCAGCCCGAAAGTCTCCTCAAAGCGCTGATTGTTCAGGGTGGATAACATCGGGCGTTTGGCGGGCGCCTGGTACTCCGAGGACGGAATTGGGATGAGCGTGGAATCAAACCCGCTCGCCTCAAGGATGGCGCGGGCGAAGCCGTACCAGCTCGTCTCGCCGGATCCGCTCAGATGATAGAGTCCGCCGACCTCGTCTAAGTCAAGCTCTCCGCGTACCACCCGATAGAGCACCTGCCCCGTCATCTCCGCGAGCATGCGGCTCCAGGTCGGCGAGCCGATCTGGTCGTCGACCACACGCAGCTCGCCGCGCTCACGAAACAGCCGCAGCATGGTCAGCAGAAAGTTCGCCCCGCGCGCGCCATAGACCCAACTGGTGCGAAAGATCAGCGCTTTGGCGCCGGAGTCGAGCAAGGCGCGCTCCCCGGCCCACTTCGTCTCGCCGTAGACATTGATGGGGTCAGGCAGATCCTCCTCGGTGTAGGCGCGCTCAGCTGTTCCGGAGAAGACGAAATCGGTCGAGTAGTGGATCACGGGTACGCCAGCCTTAGCCGCGACCGCACCCAGCTCGCCCACGGCATCGGCGTTGACCCGGCGTGCCGTCTCGACGTCGGATTCGGCCTTATCGACGGCCGTGTAGGCGGCGGCGTTGATGACCACGTCGGGCTTAGTGTCCTCGAACAGTCGGGTGACCGAGCCGGCACGCGTCAGATCAATGACCGGACCGTACTCGCCCTCCAGCGAGGCGGGGACGACATCACCCAGACAGGCGAGCGTGCGGCGCAGCTCCCCGCCCACCTGGCCATTGGCGCCGATCAGCAAAAGACGGGGCCGGGTACCGGCCAGGGTGCGTTCGTTCATGAATAATCCTCGAAACCAGGGAGCCGATCCAGCGGAAGGTCTTTCAAGCACAGAGCGTTGGTGTCTTTTTCGGAGAGTTCGGGCGCACCGTCCAACGGCCATTCGATAGCGATACCCGGATCGTCCCAACGGACGCTGAACTCGGTTTCCGGGCTATAGTAGTCGCTGTTTTTGTAGACGAAAAGCGCGCTCTCGCCGGTGACCAGAAAGCCATGAGCAAAGCCGGGTGGAACCCAGAACTGGCGCTTGTTCTCGGCCGACAGGCTCACACCCGCCCAGCGGCCGAAATGGGGCGATCCGCGCCGGATATCGACCGCCACATCGAAGACCTCCCCAACCAGGACCTGAACCAGCTTGCCCTGCGCGCGCGGGTGCTGGATGTGCAGCCCCCGCAGCACACCCTTGCGCGAGAAGGATTGATTGTCCTGCACCATCGGCTGGGGGATACCGAGTTCGGCATAGGCGCTGGCACGATAGGTCTCCATAAAATAGCCGCGCTCATCCCCGAAGACCCGAGGCTCAATGATCAGCACGCCCGGCAGCGTTGTTTCGATGACCTTCATACCTGACCCCGCTGAAGCAAGGCCAACAGATAGTCACCATAGCCGCTTTTCTGAAGCTCCTCGCCCATCGCCCGAAGCTGGGCGGCGTCGATCCAGCGGTTGAAGTAGGCGATCTCCTCGGGACAGCAGATCTTGAGACCCTGGCGTTTTTCGATGGTTTCGATGTACTGCCCAGCCTGCATTAAGGACTCGTGCGTGCCGGTGTCGAGCCAAGCGGTACCGCGTCCGATGCGCACCAGCGACAGCTCGCCCCGGCGCAAATAGCAGTTGTTGAGATCGGTGATCTCGAGTTCGCCACGCGGCGAAGGCTCGAGCGTCTCGGCCAGTTCGCACGCCTTGCCGTCGTAGAAATAGATCCCGGTAACAGCCCAATTGGATTTTGGTGCGCTGGGTTTTTCCTCGATCCCCAGCAACGCTCCAGCGGCATCGAGTTCGGCGACACCATAGCGCTGCGGATCCGAGACGTAGTAGCCGAACACCGTCGCGCCCCGCTCCTGCTCGCTCGCAGCCTTGAGCTGCCCAACCAGGCCGTGGCCGTAGAAGATGTTGTCGCCCAGGATGAGACAGGAGGGCGCGCCCCCGACAAACGCCTTGCCGATCAGGAATGCTTGCGCCAGCCCGCCAGGATGCGGCTGCTCGGCATACTCGAGCGTGAGTCCCCACTGCGAGCCGTCACCCAGCAGGGACTGGAACATCGGCAGATCATGGGGCGTGGAGATGATCAGGATCTCGCGAATCCCCGCCAGCATCAGCGTCGAGAGCGGATAGTAGATCATCGGTTTGTCGTAGATGGGCAGCAACTGCTTGCTGATCGAGCGTGTCAGTGGATAGAGCCGCGTGCCCGAGCCGCCCGCCAGGATAATTCCTTTGCGATTCATGTCTTGAATTTCCTCAGGACGCGGCGGCGCCCAGACGCTCGCCGAGATAACTGCCATCGGTCACACGCCGGCACCAGTCGGGATTGTCCAGATACCAGGCGACAGTGCGCCGCATGCCGGACTCGAACGTCTCTTGCGGCCTCCAGCCCAGCTCGTCCTCGAGCTTACTGGCATCGATGGCATAGCGGCGGTCATGTCCGGGACGATCGGCAACGAAGTGCTTCAGCCCGATATGCGGACGATGCGCGGACTCCGGCAACAGCTCATCGAGCAGCGCACAGAGCACATCCACCACTTCGAGATTAGTGCGCTCGCTGTTGCCGCCGACGTTGTAGATCTCCCCTGGTGTTCCCGCCTGAAGGACCCGCCAGATGGCACGACAGTGGTCCATGACATAGAGCCAGTCGCGAACGTTGCCGCCGTCGCCGTAGATCGGCAGGGACTCGCCGCGCTGTGCCTTGAGGATCATCAGTGGGATGAGCTTTTCGGGAAACTGATAAGGACCGTAGTTGTTGGAGCAGTTGGTGGTGAGCACCGGCAGGCCGTAGGTATGGAACCAGGCGCGCACGAGATGATCAGAAGACGCCTTAGAGGCCGAATATGGCGAGTTGGGCGCATAGGGCGTGGTCTCGGTAAACAGCCCGGTCGGTCCCAGCGAGCCGTAGACCTCGTCGGTCGAGACGTGCAGGAACCGAAACGCCGCGCGCGCCGCCGGATCGCGTTTGGCCCAGTGTGCACGGGCTTGATCGAGCAGGTTGAAAGTCCCGACGACATTGGTCTGAATAAACGCGCCAGGACCATCGATGGAGCGATCGACATGGCTCTCGGCGGCGAAGTTGACCACCGCATCCACCTCGTGCTCAGCCAGCAGCCGACTCACCAGCTCAGGGTCGGCGATATCGCCTTGCACGAAGGTGTGGCGCGGGTTCTCGCGCAGTTCAGCCAGGGTGTCTAGGTTGCCGGCGTAGGTCAGCAGATCCAGATTGATCACGCGGGCATCGGTCTCGTCCAGGATATAGTGGACAAAGTTGCCGCCGATAAAGCCCGCGCCGCCAGTGACGAGTAAGGTGCGCATCGCGTCCTCTTGGTTAAGTGTTACAAAATTCAGGTGTCAGTGGTCAGTGACGAGACCAGCCAGATGCGCGTTCGCTTTTGAAATCCTGTCCACTTATTCGCGCTCAGGCGGGCGACTTGCACTACGCGCGGGCTGGGCGGGTGGCGCATCGTAAACTGCCAACCGCACCCGTGTCGCCTATCGGGCGCTGGTCGATGAAAAGCCTGTGATTTTGCCCAATCGAGCTGTCGACTGTCCATCTTAGGATCAGCAACACCCTGCTCAGCAATGCGGTATCTGCGTGTCACGGCGAACGATCTTTGCTTCCTAGCGGCGCAGCTTCGCATCATAGCAGCTTGACCAAGACGCGAGCACCGAAGCAGCCTCCCAGACCAGGGCGAGCGCGTTTAAACATTCCGTTTTCCAGGGAGTTGACGGATGCTAGCGAGAAACAACCGTTGGAGTTTCTCATGTCAGCAAGCATTCTTGAGCATTTCACGTCCCTGGTAGACCCCCGGA
>JARIBS010000042.1 GCA_029257385.1 Thiorhodococcus sp. | reverse complement strand
AGCGCATCCAGATTGAGACGCGCGGCCAGCCGGGGCGGGATTTAGAACTGGTAGCGGTCCATCAGACCCTGTTCGAGCCGACCGACAAGAGCGACCCGGACGCACAACTCAATCCGGGTTTTTTCGCCGGAGACGCCACCGCCCAAATCGCACTCGCCGCCGCCGAGATCAATGCTCAGGCAGGCAAACGGGTTCTGAGCATCAAGCTCGGCGTCGACAACCTAGCTGTCGAAGGCTCGCTGATCAACGACCGCATGCGCTTTGGCATCCTCTCGGCGCTCGCGCAGGCTAAGGTCGCCAACGCGCGTTATCCAGACACCGTCACCCATGTGATTCTGTCAAACGAATATACTCGCGTGGAGACTAAGGCCGGCGATCGACCGACCTCCACCGAGCAAATCACCGCAATGCTCCGCTATGCGCGCGCACAAATGGCTACAGGCGGAGCGTTCGCCGAACTCGACCTGCAACTCGGCGCGCGTGGCCACCGCTTTCGCGAGGTTGACACCAAATCGACCGATCCGGCGGTGCGCCAGTTCACGCGCGATGTTGCCGGGCTGGTCGCGCACGCGGATTTCCTGATGGAGAACCTCTACCCTAGCCTCGAAGCAGTCGAGTCTGCGCGCACAACCGGTCACTGGGATGTCTATTTCGAGCCAGAACGGGGTGAGCTTGCCAACCAGTGGCGCGGGCTGCGTGCCGCGATTGCGAGCCTTCCATCTGGCAAGCGGATCGACCTGATGATCGGCGAGATCGGCCATCCGACCAGCGGAATCTCCTTCAATCTGCCCGGCTATGTCGAGGGCGACACACCCGTCCGAGCCAATTCCGCTTTCGCGCAGATCACCAGCGCGCTCAACGTTCTAGAAGTGCGTATCCGTCCAGCGGGAATCCAGGTCTTCCAGCGTTATTTCAATGACGATCTAGCCGCAAAATTCCTGACCCAGGCATTCGCCTGGTCGCGCGCTCAGGGCGTTCAGATCCATGCCTTCGAAGCTTTCGATGAGCCACAGAAATCGGTCCAGAACCTACCCTTGCCCGAGCTGACGCTCGCCCAATCCTTAGTCAGCAGATCAGGCGGTTACGGGGCCGAAGCCCATTTCGGCATCCTCGGCTACACGGGCGTGGCCGATTTCCACGTCCGCGCCAAGCATGCGCCAGCACCAACGCCAGGCGCGCGTTTGGCCGACCAGCTCCCGTCAGGCACGCGCTGGGCGGGGCAGTTCAGCGGTCGCTTCTACCCCAAGCTATCGGCGTTCGATTTCGCCGGCATCGCCGCCTCGTTCGAATCCACCGGATCTCCGTGATACCATCCGCCGCCATGCTGACCTATCCCAACATCGATCCCGTCGCATTGGCTCTCGGACCGTTCAAAGTCCACTGGTACGGACTCATGTATCTGGTCGGTTTCGCCCTGGCCTGGTTCCTTGGCCGCTGGCGCGCGCGCCGCTCCAGCGGCTGGACCGGCGCGATGGTCGACGATCTGATCTTCTACTGCGTCATTGGCACCATCGTCGGCGGACGCCTAGGCTACATGCTCTTCTATGGCATGGACCAGATCCTCGCCAACCCGCTGAGCCTGCTCAGGGTCTGGGAAGGCGGAATGTCGTTTCATGGTGGATTGATCGGTGTGTTGACGGCCATCCTGCTGTTTGCGCGACGCTATCGACTGCGTTTCTTCCAAGCTGCGGATTTTCTCGTGCCGCTGGTCCCGCCCGGATTGCTCGTTGGACGCATCGGCAACTTCATCAACGGCGAGCTTTGGGGTCATCGCACCGATATGCCCTGGGGCATACGGCTACCCTGCGACGACTTTCCGCGGCAGTGTCTCGACCAGGCGCAAGACGCGCTCTGGAGTCCGGCGGTCCACGCCTCACAGCTCTATGAGGCCGCGCTGGAAGGCTTGTTGCTCTTCGTCATTCTCTGGGTCTTCTCCAGCAAGCCGCGCCCCATGATGGCGGCTTCGGGTCTTTTTCTGCTTGGCTATGGCAGCTTCCGGTTTCTGGTCGAATTCGTGCGGCTACCGGATGCTCATATCGGCTATCTCGCCTTCGACTGGCTTACCATGGGTCAATTGCTGTCCCTGCCGATGATCCTGTTTGGCGCGCTGCTGCTCACTCTGGCGTATCGATCCAGAGCAGCCAAGTCGTAGCCGCTGGGTGAGTTTCGCGGCCATCGCTTCTGGTGTGCCAGGCCGCTCTGCCCACTCCGTCAGCGCCCCCGAATACCGCGCGGTACAACCGCTCGCTCGGCGCGCTCGAAGAGCCACTGCGTCCCCAGCGCAAAGAGCGCCGAGGGTATCGCTCCTTCCAGAATAAGCGCCGTATCGTCTAGCCGGATGCCGGTCAGGATCGGCTGACCGTAGCCGCCCGCCCCGACCAAAGCCCCCAGGGTCGCCGCGCCGACATTGATCACGGCGGCGGTTTTGATTCCGGCGAGCAGGGTCGGCAGCGCGAGCGGCAGCTCGATCCGACGCAGCCTGGCCGCAGGCGACAACCCCAGCGCCTCCGCCGATTCGCGCAGTGGCGCGGGAACGCCGGTGATCCCGGCATGGGTGTTGCGCACGATGGGCAGCAGACTGTAGAGAAACAGCGCCACCAGGGCGGGTCCGGCGCCAATCCCGAACAAGGGAATCATAAACACCAGCAAGGCCAGCGCCGGAATCGTTTGCAGGACGCCCACCGTTGCGAGCACGATCTGCCCAAGGCGGCGCCGTTGGGCAGCAATAATCCCCAAGGGCACGGCCACGCAGATGGCCGCGACGAGCGAGACGCCGACCAGCACCAGATGCTCAAGGGTATGACGGATCAGTCGCGCGAGGAGTCCGGGAGTGGGCCGATCGACCGCGATCCCCAAATGGGTCCGCGCGAATTCATCGGCCACCTCCGCCTCTGTCCGCCCCTCGATCTTGACGGCGGCGTTCAGCGCGATCATCTGCGCCGTATCGATGCGTCCCAGGATTTGCCCGATCGCCGCGAACGCACGCGGTGCGCGCTGCTCCAGGTCGGCCCGATACAAGAGCACGGCGTCGTAGCGCGGGAAATAACTAAGATCGTCTCCAAGCGTGCGCAGATCGTAGTAGGCGATCTCGGCATCGGTCGTATACAGCTCGGTGAGATCGGCCTCGCCCGCACCCAGAGCACGATAGGCCAGCTCGTGCTCGACACCGCGCACATCCCGCTGGTTCAGCCGGTAGTGCTCACGCAGCCCAGGCCAGCCATCAGCCCGCTCCATGAACTCGCTGCCGAAGCGCACACGCAGATCTGGGTGCCCCGCGAGATCGCTGATCGTCTCGATCCGCAGCGCCGCTGCCATCGGCTCGGGCATGCCTAAGGCGAAGTTGTTCTGAAAGCCGATCGATCCGGTCATCCTGATCCCCTGCCCGGACAGCCAGGTGCGTAGCTCGGCCTCATCGGCCGGTGACTCACGCGCCAGGATCTCGTGGCTCAGGGTTCCGGTGTATTCGACATAGGCGTCGATCTCGCCACTGGCCAGAGCGTTGAAGAGAATGCGCGACCCACCGAGCGAGGCGCGGTGACGCACCGCGACGCCTTCGGCTTTCACCAGCGCGGTCAGCGTCTCGCCTAAAATGACGCTTTCGGTGAACTTCTTGCTGCCGATCACGACCTGCCCTTCTGGTTGGCCGCATCCTTGGAGCAGGAGCACGGCGAGGGCGACCGCGAACACCCGCTGGAGACGGCGCACGCGCATTAGGTCAGCGCCTCTGCGATATGGTGGCTGCGCTGTGCGCGGATGAACTGCTCGACGAAGGGATCGGCGGGGGCGGCGATCATTTCGGCCAGGGTGCCGAGCTGGAGAATCCGTCCCGCCCGCATCAGCACGATGATCTCGCCGAGAAAGGCCGCTTCTGCCAGATCATGGGTGACCAGGACGACGGTTTTGCCGAGGGTCTCAAAAACCGCCTTCAAGTCCTGCTGTAGCTCAAAGCGAATCATCGGATCGAGCGCGCCCAGCGGCTCATCGAGGAGTAGCACCTCCGGGTCGAGCATGAGCGCGCGCATGAGCGCGACACGCTGGTTCTGCCCGCCTGAAAGCTCGCTGGGATAGCGCTCCAGCCCGTCGGCTGGAAAATGCGTCAGCCGTCTCAATGTTTCTAGTCGATCGCTGATACGCCGATCACTCCAACCGAGCTGCCCAGCCATCAGAATCACGTTGGCGCGGGCGGTCAGATGCGGAAAGAGTCCGCCCTGCTGAATGACATAGCCCATGCGCAGCCGTTGATCGCGCAGGGTTGTCGCCAGCAGGGGTTGTCCATCGAAGCACAGCTCGCCGGCGTCCGGCGCGATGAGCCCGATCAAAAGCCGCAGCAGCGTCGACTTGCCGCAGCCGGAAGGACCGATGAGCACGGTGGTCTGGCCCGGCGCGATCGCCAGATCGATGGCATCGAGCGCGGGGTGGCCTTGGTAGGTTTTGGAAATTTGTCGGAGGCTGAACATTCGGATCTGATCTCGGGTGCTATCCGCTCACACGAGAGCCGATACAGAAAACAGACATAAAAAAACCGGCATTACGCCGGTTTTTCGACTGCTCTGTACGGGGGTCAGTCCATCGCCTTGATATGCGCATTGAGGCGACTCTTGTGGCGAGCGGCCTTGTTGGCATGAATCAGGCCCTTGCGGGCGGCGCGGTCAATACGCGGTACGGCATCGTTGAAGGCCTGCACCGCAGCATCCTTGTCTTCCGACCGGATCGCCTTGACCACCCTCTTAATGAAGGTGCGCAACGTACTGCGCTGTGCCGCATTGCGCTGGCGGCGGACTTCTGCTTGACGGGCGCGCTTACGTGCTTGTGCTGAATTGGCCAAGTGGGTCTCCTGAAGATCCGGCGGTAAAACCAATCGTTAAAAATTAAAGATCGAGTATTATTCAATGTCAAACGGGCGTTGTCAATCGCGAACGCGCGATTTCCGTTCCACACCACTTTATAATCGCCGCTCTTTCGGGCTTGGAGATTCCTGATTCAGTGGCTTCTCTGATCGTATCCATCACTCAGATCGGCGGCGGCACCCTGGTGTCACGGGTGCTCGGCTTCGTTCGTGATCTGGTGATCGCGCGCACCTTTGGTAGCGATGCAGCGACCGATGCGTTCTTTGTTGCCTTCAAGATTCCGAATTTCACCCGCCGACTCTTTGCCGAAGGCGCTTTTTCAATGGCCCTGGTGCCAGTCTTGCACGTCTACAAGGTGCGCCAGACCGACGGCGCATTGACACTCAAGGGCTTCGTCGATGCGATGGCAGGCACGCTCGGTGTCGTGCTGGCCGTGATCACGGCGCTCGGAGTGCTTGCCGCACCGCTACTGATCCTGCTTTTCGCGCCGGGCTTTGCCAACGATGCGCCGCAGTGGGAAACCGCCACGGCCATGCTGAGGCTCACCCTCCCCTATGTTTTTTTTATCACGCTCACCGCCTTCGCCGCGAGCGTCCTCAACACCCACGAGCGCTTCGCAATCCCGGCCTTCACGCCCGCCATCCTCAATCTCATCCTAATCGCCTGCGCGCTTTGGCTGGCGCCACGCTTTGAGCAGCCCATCATGGCTCTGGCCTGGGGCGTGCTTATCGCCGGTGTCGTTCAGCTCGGCTTCCAGCTCCCGTTTTTGCAGCAACTCGGTTTGCTGCCGCGCCCGCGCTTAAACATCCGCGATCCCGGCATTCAGCGTGTCTTCGCTCAGATGGGACCGGCCATTCTGGGGGTGTCGGTGGCTCAGATCAGCCTGTTGCTCGATACTCTGCTCGCCTCTTTTCTACAGACGGGCAGTATCTCCTGGCTCTACTACGCCGACCGGCTCATGGAGTTTCCGCTCGGCATCCTCGCCGTCGCGCTCGCCACGGTCATCATGCCGCGATTGGCTCAGCGTCATGGAGCAGACGCGCCACAGGACTTCTCGCACACCCTCGACTGGGCGTTGCGCTGGATACTGCTGCTGGGGACGCCCGCGGCCATCGGCCTGCTGGCGCTTTCCATGCCGCTGATGGCGACGCTCTTTCTATCATCCGAGTTCGGCCCGGACGACGTCACGATGGCCGCGCACGCGCTCATGGCCTATTCACTTGGCATCATCGCCTTCATGGCCATCAAGATTCTGGCCTCTGGCTACTATGCCCGGCGGGAGATGCGCGCGCCGGTGCGTATCGCACTCATCGCGCTGGCGGTCGGACTCCTCTGCGATCTCGCTCTGATCTATCCGTTCGGCCATGTGGGACTGGCCCTGGGGACGAGCATCGCCGCCGTGGTCAATGCGGGGCTGCTGCTGCGCGCCCTGCTGGTCGAGGGCATCTATCGTCCCCTGCCCGGCTGGGGCGCACTGTTGCTCAAAGGGCTGGGCGCCAGTCTGGCGATGGGCATGGTGATCCTGCTCGGGACCGCGACGCAGGCGCGCTGGATCGATTGGGACAGCGGCTACCGCATCGCGCACCTGATCGGTTGGATCCTCATCGGCGCGACCGTCTATGTGGGCATCCTGGTCTCAGTCGGGTTACGATCGCGAGACGTCATGCCAAAGTCTCGACTGTAGTCTTACAAGGTTCCGCCGCAATTTTGCATCTATACTCATGCATTGGCGCAATACTGACTAAAACCATCGGCCATCAGCGGAATAATTCAATGCGACAAGATTCGATACAGCATTCGCTAGAATCGACCCGGACCATCAACCGTCGCCGCCATTTCCGACGGGAGGATCGCTGCGAGGTTCAGATCCAGATGATCGACGCACAACTGGACGACAGCAAGGCATGCAGCCGCCATTGTCTCTCGCATGACATCAGCGCCAGCGGGGTCAGGCTGCATGCTGACCATTGCTATGAGCGAGGCTCGAAGGTGCTGCTCACGTTGGAATCCAGGCAGAACGGGTGGACACAGATTACCTCATACACGGGATCGGTGGTGTGGGCCAAGCTGGAGGCCTCGGACACGCGCTGCGAACTCGGTATCCACTTCATTGATAGCGACGACGCCGAACTTTAAAAACGGTTGGAAAAGATGCCTTGCGGACATCGCGATACCCAAAGCCGATCACTCAAGATGATGGTCTCGCCGCGCTCGACCCAGCCACCCAGTCAAGCCGCCTCGACACGATTGCGGCCGGATGCCTTGGCTCGATACAGGGCCGCATCGGCGGCCGCGACGAGTGTGGCCAGGTCTTGGCAGGTTTCCCTATAGGGTGCGATGCCGATGCTCGCGGTCAAGGGATAGCCAGGGAAACGCTCAGTGAGAATATGCCCCCGCTGCTCGATCTGGGTGCGAATCCGTTCGGCGTAGATCGCCGCGCCATCGGTGCCGGTGTCCATCAGCACGAACAGGAATTCCTCCCCGCCATACCGACCGAGGAAATCCGTCGGACGCGTCAAGCCGCGCATGGTATCGGCAACAATTTTCAGCACGTCATCTCCTGATTGATGTCCGAAGTTGTCGTTGAATCGCTTGAAATAATCGATATCCACCAAGCCCACTACGAAACGCCGCCCAGCATCTCTGCCCTGACGAAAGGCTTGGTCGAGAAAACGATCGACTGCACTGCGGTTGCTGAGCTGGGTCAGAGTATCGACCTCCGCCCTCGCCCGCTCGCGCGCGAAGGCACGGCTGCGTTCAATGGCGATTCCCAACTCACCGGCGACACACATCACCTCATGCAACGGGGCGATATCCAAGCGCGCGTCCGGGTCTTTTCGGCAGAGCCACAAGACCCCTAGCAAACGCCCGTGACACATCACCGGAACCGCAGCCGCCTCGCACACACCGAGCGCGTCCAGGATCGTGCGGTTGTCGGGCGACTCCCTGACCAGCACCGGGCGGCGCTCGCGCAGACAGCGCACCAGATCGCCCGAGAGCGATGTAATCTCAAGTTCTAACCGCCTGTCCGGCGAGGTCGCAGGCGAGGATGGTAACGCATGGGTCGCGACCAAGCTGCGGCGTTCGTGCTCGACCTGCATCATGAGCAGCCGCTCGATACCAAGCTCGCGGTGCAAAGCCTCTAGCGTCTTGGGGATGAAGTCGTCTGGATCGAGGCTCTGGTGCGGTGCCGTGTGGCTGCAACGGCCCCCCGTCGGCGCCTGATCGGACTCGTCACGACAGAGCGCGACGGCTGTCGCGACCAGGTTCGCCCGCAACTGTGGCGGGGACGGGAACTGAAGTCCGTAGAAGGCCCCGATGCCGGTGATCTCGGCGTCGGCGCGCTCCAACAGATCCGCCAGTCCGACCTGATCTAGATGAACCAGCGACAGCACCTCCGGCGGCAGGCTCGGACTGTTGAGCATGTCCACCGAGCCGATCCCCTGCGTCCAGGCGATGAAGTCGGCCAGTGAGACGATCGCGACCTCGCGCATCGCCTCCGGTGTCAGCTTGAGGTGCGCGAAGGGACCATGATGATGTGCCTGTACCCGGCACACCAGCTCTGGCAGACCCCAACTCGCGCTGACGGCGGCCCCGACTGCGTCATGGGTCACGCCGAAATAGGTTTGCTCGTTCTCGCGGATGGAGTTCACGCTGTTGGCCGAGGCGCTCAGGAAATCGCTGTAACGCACCCGTCCGTGCGATTCTAGGATCATCTTTCCAAGATCGTGCAGCAGCCCGGCCGTATAAAGCGAATCCGGGTCCGGGTGGTCGAGACGCTCGGCAATCCCACGGCTGAGAATCGCCACGAACAGACTGTGCTGCCAGAAGCGCAGGCGGTCAAAGACACCCTTGCCGCCTCCTTTTTTCACCAGCCCTTCGTAAAACAGGACTTGGAGCGCAACCTGACGCACCGCCGATATGCCCAGCAAGGTCACCGCGCGATGAATGGACTTGACGCGGTTGGGAAAGCCGTAGAAGGCGGAATTGACGATCTGTAGCACCTTGACCGTGAGCGCAGGCTCGGTCTCGATCACGCGTGAGATCGCAAACACCTGGGTGTCTTCATCACGCGTCAGGCTCAGCAATTTGACAGCGGCGGCTGGTGCAGGTGGCAGTTCGCCGACCTCGCTTTTCAAGGCCAGTCGAACAGCACGCGTAATGTTGTAAGGTTCCTCCACCACCCCTTCTCTGTTTTAATTTACACATGAGCGCTTGTCTGGAAAACGTCCGGGCTTCGTCACCATAAACTCGCGGTTTTCGCCAACACAAGCCGTGAAGCATTTCCCACTTCGCGTGTTTGGGTCGGTTTTGGCGGACGACTCTACTCAGCGCATGATCATCGAACGGCCTGGTATCGGCGTCTATCACGACGAACACACAAAATGCGGGCGCGTCAGAAGTTTTGCCCCGATGCCCATCCCGGCCGGATGGTTATGGCAATCAGTGCCATCATGTATCAAAATTTCGATATTAACCGTGCACAGATCCGCTTTTCTTGGCTCGGAAGAGGCGCTGCCCTACTCTCATCTCGATATCGGCTCAATCTTGACCTGCCCATCAAATTGCGCGACCCGTAAGACCTGGCACGACCGCCGTTAGACCATGGGCCAATGGACGTCGGATCAGTTGGAGACCTGGGCATGATCGCAGTGAAAGCATCTAAGGAATGGGCGCGTTTGGACATGTCGAACGCCACCCTGCCCGATCCCTTCTGGGTCGAGGATGAAGGCATCGACGATCTGAAGCCCGCCGACATGGAGCAAGGCGGTTATGCTGTTGCGATCCATGCCGATGATGACAAAGACGCCAAAGTCATCGCTTGCGGCGAGTTGAAAGGGACCGTGCCCTTCACCGCCGACCTGAAAGAGATCGGTGGTTCGGGTATCGTAGGTCGTGTTGCAGTCGAAGCCCACAAGGATGGCATCCGCCTAACCACCGGCGCATTCAAGGCCGGCGCCGTGAACTAATGCAGTCTGTCAAAAGGCGTGATAGGAAGCTGGCTGAACAAAACCAGGGACGGTGATGTACTTCCAAGCGTCGAGCCATGCCATAAAGGCGCAGGTTTTTGAACTCAGCGAGCACGTCACGCAGTCGGTCGTAGTGCTGGAGTGGCCAGCCAGCGGCGTCTCGCTGAGTATCAGGGGTAATGCGGCCCCGGACGATTCTGCGCATCGCTAGTTTTGAACCTCCCCACGGCTAAAGCCGGGGGATTCCGGGCGGGATCATGCGACATGCCGCACGTCCCGTTCGAGGGTCGTTCCGACCCCAGCCATGAGCGTGTTGATCGCGGCATTGATATCGCGATCATGTTGAGTTCCACACTCAGAACATGCCCATGTCCTCACTGACAGTCCTGCCCGTCCGGTAGGCCCAGATAGGCACCCACAGGCCGAACAGATCCTGGTGGAATTTCGGGAAGCGACTTCGTGGTACTGCGTACCGCCGGTATGGCTCTTGTACGCCAGCATCGCGCGAAGTTGAGCATGGGCACTCGATGCCACG
>JARIBS010000118.1 GCA_029257385.1 Thiorhodococcus sp. | reverse complement strand
TCGTTGATGATGGCTTTGAGCCGATCATCGACTCCCTCGACCAAGACCCGACGGCGGTACTTTGGGCACCACACAACGTGAAATTTACAGGAGTAAACAACGTTGTTGTTCGACTTGTACTTGATCGACGGTCGGCTCATGCAGTCATTATACAGCTTTGTGCTATATAATAAATAAAGCGTCGGCTTGATCCCACGCCTGAAGGCGGGGGATTGCGCCGACAAGACGTTCATACCAACTGCGTCCGTGAAAAGGTTATTTTGCCACAAAATCTGATCACATCCGCGGTGAAAGTGTTTATCTGTATGGAGGATGAGGATGGGGACAGGAAATCCAACCGTCCCTGGGAGTCTAGAACCCCCCGCTTCGTGACGAACCTCGCGAGCAGTGAATGCGCGCGCTAGGTCGAGCGGTGGGCCGAGATTCTGCGGCGTAGCGCCCCAGCACGAGACGAGGGCGACGATATCCCCTCGCGGAGGAGGAGGCGGCTACCGGCCTGGCGGTGTGTCAGCAGCACACCGGATCGTTGGGTGCTGGTCGCTGAAGCCGCGCCCGACGGCATCCGTTCGGCAACATCCTCACGCTGACCATTGAGCATTCAACCATCGAGACAGGAGACCGACCAGTTGCTCATCTATCTGCACGGCCTGAACAGTTCGGGCCAATCCGCCAAAGGCAGGCTGCTCGTGGAACGGCTGGCGCCCTTTGATGTACGCCTCGTCGACTATCCGGCGCACCACGCGGATGCCGCCGTAGAGCGCCTGAGCCAGTTTTTCTCCGCGCTCGGCGAGCTTAAACCGGCGGTTGTCGGCAGCTCGATGGGTGGCTTCTACGGGCAATATCTGGCGCGGCGCTTCGCGTTCTCGCATCTCTTTTTGATCAACCCGGCGCTGACCCCCTGGACGCTGATTGCCGAGCACCTCGGCGAGACAATGACGACGGCGCATGGCGAGCACTATCGCATCACCGAGCGCCTTGGCGAGCGCATGCGCCCCTATGGCATCGAGACCCCTTGCGACGGCGTACCGACTACAGTCTTTCTGGACCGGGGCGACGAGGTCATCGATTACCGCATCGCCGAGCGCGCCTACCGCGAATGCGCGCGAGTCTGCATCTGGGACGCAGGCGACCATGCCTTCCAGCACATGGATCAGGCGATCGAGGTCATCCGCGATCATCTGCTCAGCCAGGGTTAATGCGCGGCGCATCCTGATCGCGAACGCTGATAGTATCGGCTCGTCCGGTAGGCACTCACCCCCGGCGGGGGCGTCTCAGCCCCCGGCGGAGACCTGAAACAGCGTCTGGACGATGCGAAAGCCCGCTACGTAGGCGCCAACCCCCGCTCCAAGACTACTGAACAAAAACACTAACAAGACCCGGGAAACACGGTTTCGCCACCAACCGCTCCAAGCTGCGACATCGGCGCGGAGCCGACTGAAATCGCCGACGCTGGGCTTGCGCAGATACAGCTCGACCGCGCTCGTGATCATTCCCGCCCCGATCGTCGGGTTGAGCGTCGTCAGCGGCGCGGCCAGAAAGGCGGTCGCGATAGTCAGCGGGTGTCCGGCGGCGAGCAGAGTTCCGAGCGCGGAGAGACCGCCCGTGACCAGCACCCAAGTGGCCAGCAAACCCAACCCGATTTCTGGCCCCATAGCGAAGCCATAGGCGAAGCCGGCCAGAATGAAGCCCAGAACACTCCAGGCGAGAATAGTCGGCCATTTGCTCGGAGGCGGAATTACTTCCAATTCGGCGAGCACGGCGCCCGGATCGGTGTGCACCCGCTCCAGATCCTCGGCGATGCCCTTGAGGTGTCCAACACCCACCACGACCAGCACCCGTTTGGCGCCGATACGCGTGACCTCGTGTCGCAATTTAGCCGCCATGTAGCGATCCCGCTCGGTGATCAAAGGGGCATAGAGATCACCACGGTCGGCGGCAAATTCAGCGAAAGTCGTCTCTAAGACATCACCCTCTTTGAGGCGCTCTATCTCCTCCTCAGTGACCTCGTCAGAGGTCAGCATGGCAGCGAACAGCCCGGCGAAGAGCCCGTAACGCTTCCACCAGCCGAGATTGGCCGAGATTCGCTTGAGAGTGATCCCGATCTCACGATCGATCAGCATGACTGGCAGATCGCGCTCCTTGGCCAGTCGCAGCGCGGTGCGCTGCTCCGCCCCAGGCTCGATTCCAAATTGATCAGCCAGGCGCTGCTGATAGGCGGACAGGGCCAGATTGGCGACCACCATATAGACCCGGCCCTGTCGAATGACGGAGAAAAGATCCATCTGAGACAGCGACTTGGGGTCCATGAGCGCATTGAAACGGCTGCGACAGAGCTCGACTGCGATCGCATCATAGCCGCCCGCCTTAATCAATTTGCGTACATACTCGGCGCTCGCCCGGGAGACATGGGCGGTACCGAGCAGTGTCAGCTCGACGCCTTCAAGCACTATCTCGCGCCGGGGTTCTGTCGGCTCGACCATTCAGGCCTCGTTATCATTGCGGATGGAAAAAGAGCGGAATCATACCTCAGACGGTGTCAGGGTTGGCGTATCTTTCGATCATTGATGGGCGTAGATTCATCCCTTGGGTCGAGCGCCCCGGATGCCGTATCATCCCGCGCCTATGCTATATCGGTATGCAAGGATAATTCATGGACACACCCATCAGCGCCTCAAGTCGCCGTCAACGCTGGATGCACGCCGGGCCAATACTGGCAGTCCTGGTCTTGGCTTTACTAGCCGGGTGCAACCCTGTCAAAAAAGACAAAATGGCCGTCTCGCTGCAGAACGCCACGAATGGCTACCAATCCGCATTGCGCTGGGGATACTACGAGAATGCGTATGGCTACGTCGCACCTGAAGAGCGTAAAGACAAGGCCCTATCTGCCAATCTGAGTGACATCAGGTTGACCGGCTACGATATTGTCCAGCCGCCCGTGATGGAGCAGGATGCAGAGACGGCGTTACAGATCGTGAATATCGAATATCTTTACGAGAACAAACAAGTCGTGAAGAAACTCACCGATCGCCAGATCTGGCGCTATGAGAAAGAGGCCGAGAAATGGTGGCTGGTATCCGGTCTGCCAAAGTTCGAATAGCCCGATACGCGCACACTGCAACCATCAATCAGCGCGCGCCGACAAAGACTGCATCCAGGCGATCAATCTCGATCTGGCGCTCCGGGGGCAAGGAAAAGCGCAGACGCTTGAGATCGTCCAAGGCGCGCTCGGCATCCGCGAGCTGATCATCGAGCAGCAGATCCTTGATGCGCCTGATCTCGGTGCCGATCTCATCCACGATCTGATCAGGGTTCGAGGCCGGTGCAGAAATATGCTCGGGCGCATTCACTTCCTGCTCGCAGGCACTCAGCGCCAGCGTGACGATCAACAGCCACAGGATGTCTGGTCGCGCTTTCAACCGGGTCATCACTGGCTCCTGACACTTTTAGGTCTCACGCACCACAGCCATGGACAATCTCCTCGCCATCCTGTTGCTCTTGCTCATCGGCTGGTTCTGGCTCGATAGTCTGCGCGCGCGTGAGATCGCAATCGCTCTCTGCCAAGCGGCATGTACACGACGGGAGCTTCAGTTTCTCGACCAGGCGGTAGCGCTGCGCCGCTTAGGCGTTTCCTGGCGTGCCGAGGGCATACGGATGCGCCGTGCCTACCGCTTCGACTTCAGCGAGGAGGGGATTGGTCGGCGCACTGGCTATATCGTGTTGCGCGGCATGAATCTTGAGGAGTTGAGCTTTGGATTACCGAGCGAAACGCAAGACGCCTGATATCGGCGTCTGTGCGTGATGATGGCACGGTTACTTAACCACTTTGAGAGTCGGGCCGCCACCCTTGCCTTTGTCCTGCGGACGCTTTGGCTTTGGCGCACTGCCACCCCCGTTACTCGCGCTACCAATGGTCGCGAGCTTTGGCCCGGGTGTGCCCTCAGCTTCTGCCTCGGAAGGTTGCGGATGACGCGGCTCGGGAAAGACCATCCCTTGGCCGTTTTCGCGGGTGAAGATTCCGAGCGCTGCCTCACTCGGCACCATGACCTCTCTTGGCGCACCACTAAACCGCGCATTGAACTGGATCCATTCATCGCCAATGACCAGTCCTTTCACCGCGCCCGGAGAGATGTTGAGAACGATGCGACCATCCTCCACGAACTCCATAGGTACATGTGTCTCGGGGAAACTGGCATCGACCACCAGATGTGGTGTCATCTGATTGTCTAAGATCCACTCATAGATCGCCCGGATCAAATAGGGCTTGCTCGATGTCATGGTGTCGTTTGAATCGATCATCAGGTGATGTCCGCGATCATCTCCTTCTCGGACTCGCTCAGGCTCTGACGGAAGGCTTCCCAGGAAAAGATGCGCTTCATATAGACGCGGATAGCATCGGCCTGCGTTGGCAACTCGATGCCAAGCACTGGCAAACGCCATAACAAAGGCGCAATGCAGCAGTCGACCAGAGAGAACTCCTCACTCATGAAAAAAGCGTGTGCCGAAAAGATGGGTGCGGTCACCACTAAACTCTCGCGCAACTCCTTGCGCGCCTGCTCGACATCATCGCCCTCGCCTTTGATAATACGTCCCATCAGGGTATACCAGTCGCGATCGATTCGATACATGAACAAACGCGCACTTGCACGCGAAACCGGATCGACTGGCAACAGCGGGGGGTGCGGGAAACGCTCGTCAAGATATTCCATGATGATCTGCGACTCGTAAAGACGCAGATCCCTATCGACGAAGGTCGGTACCGTGGCATATGGATTGAAGTCCATGACTTCATCCGGCAGCGCATAGGCATCGACATCGACCACCTCTACCGCGATGCCCTTCTCCGCAAGCACCATTCTGACCCGGTGACAATAGGGACAAATGGGATCAGAAAATAACGTCATAACTGCTCGTTTATTTGCGGCCTCTGCCATGTTTTCCTCTCTACCAGCGCGCTTAGGCGGAGCCCGGCAAGGCTCTGTCAAAATCGTGTGCCAACCAACTCGCGTCGGCGGATAGGATACCTGTCGATCAATATAGTCAGGCGCCGACGACTAGAGTATACGCGTTAGAAGACGCACTGATTGGCGTTTTTCACTTCCCACGATGCAACGGACGTTCTGCTGCTCAGCTCAGCCACACGACTGCGTAGCGAGGATCAGCGGTCGAAGCATCGACAACACATCAGGAGGCGGGGATTCGAGGCGGATGACCGCAGCTCGTGCGACTGCTGATGCCCGCCCCCGCGAAGGGGCGGCCCAAGCATCCGATCAGTGGACGTCTTTCCAGTACTCTTTCTTGAGCAGGTACATCAGGATGAACAGTACGCCCAGGAACAGCAGGACGTAGACACCCAGGCGCTGACGCTCAAGCTGGTATGGTTCACCCGCGTAGGTCAGGAACGCTGTGAGATCCCGTACTATCGTGTCGTACTCCTGGGGCGTGACGGAGCCTTCCTCAACCAGCTTCAAGCCGGTGATGACAGGCTCACCACCCGGCTCCTTCGGCTCTGAGAAGACCGCCTCCTGTCGTCCCTGTAGCTCGCCCAAGGTATGTGGCATACCCACCAGCGGGAAGACCACGTTGTTCACACCATAGGGGCGCGTGTCATCCAGGTAGTAACCCTTCAGGTACGAGTAGACCCAATTCGGGGAGCGCCAGCGTGTGACCAGGGTCAGATCCGGCACGGCCGTGCCGAACCATTTCAGGGCATCGTCCTCGCGCATCGAACTGGTGATCAGATCGCCTGGCTTAGCATCACCAAAGAGCAACTGCTCGCGCAGCGCCGCCTCATCAATGCCGAGATCCTCCGCCATGCTGTTGTAGCGCATGTGCTCGAGCGAATGACACCCCAGACAATAGTTGAAGTAATACTTAGCGCCACGCTGAAGCGATGCTTGATCACGGAGATCGATATCGGCGTGCTCAAGCTTTACCGCCTCGGCGGCCGACAGCAAGGCCGGGGACAGGAGCAGCATGGTGGCAATGATGAGCTTTCTCATGAGGTCACCCTCTCAGGAACGGGCTTAGTCTTTTCCAGCGCACTGTAGATCGGCATCAGTAGGAAGTAGGCGAAGTACAATGCCGTGAAGATCTGCGAGAGCAGGGTATAGAGATCCGTTACCGGCTGCAGGCCTAACCAGGCCAGGGCGATGAAAGAGACGGCAAAGATAGCCGTCGCCGACTTAAAGATCGGGCCCTTGTAGCGCATCGACTTCACCGGACTGCGATCGAGCCAAGGCAGCACGAAGAGGATGAGGATCGCCCCGAACATGACCGCTACGCCAGGGAACTGAGAGTCCCACATCGGTGGTACGGCACGCAGCATCGCGTAGTAGGGCGTGAAGTACCAGACGGGCGCAATGTGCTCGGGCGTCTGCATCGGGTTCGCCGGCTCGAAGTTCGCCGCCTCAATGAAGAGTCCGCCGAAGGTCGGCATGAAGAACATCACGATACTGAAAAGCGCGAGGAAGACCACGACGCCCACCAGATCCTTGACCGTATAGTAAGGATGGAAGGGGATGCCATCGGCCGGGGCTTTGTCGCTCCAACGGTTACCCTTGGGACCGTCTTTGATCTCGATGCCGTCGGGGTTGTTCGAGCCGACATGGTGCAGCGCAACGACGTGCAGGAAGATCAAGCCCACGAGCAGAAATGGCAGCAGGAAATGGAAGGCGAAGAAGCGGTTGAGCGTGGCATCGGAGATGACGTAATCACCGCGCACCCAAATCGACAGATCCTCGCCTACGACAGGAACGGCGGCGAAAAGGTTGACGATAACCTGCGCACCCCAGTAGGACATTTGCCCCCAGGGGAGCAGATAGCCGAAGAATGCGGTCGCCATCATGACCAGATAGATCACCACACCGATGATCCACAGCAGCTCTCGCGGCTTGCGATAGGAGCCCCAGAGCAGCGCGCGGAACATGTGTAAATAAATCACGATGAAGAAGGCCGATGCGCCGGTAGAGTGCATGTAGCGAATCAGCCAGCCCCAGTCGACATCGCGCATGATGTACTCGACCGACGCGAAGGCCATATCGGCGTCCGGCTTGTAGTTCATCGCCAGCCAGATACCGGTGACGATCTGAATGACCAGCGTGAGAACCGCCAGGGAGCCGAAGAAAGACCAGAAATTGAGGTTCTTCGGTGCATAGTACTCGGAGATATGGGCGCGCCAGGTCTCCGTGAGCGGAAATCGCTTATCGATCCAATTGAGGTTTTCGGTCTTTTCAGCGCTCATCAAGCCGCTCCTTGATCTTCACCAACCAGGATGGTGGTGTCGTTAAGGTAGGTGTGCTTCGGGATTACCATATTGGTTGGCGCCGGGGCACCCTTGTACACACGCGCAGCCATATCGAACCTCGATCCGTGGCAGGGACAGAAGAAACCGCCCTTCCAACTGGCGCCCAGATCCTGCGGAGCGAACTCTGGCCGGTAGGTCGGCGAGCAGCCCAGATGGGTGCAGATACCGATCGCGACCAGATACTCTGGCTTGATGGAGCGTGTGGGGTTCTGGCAGTACTCGGGCTGCTGTGGGACTTCCGATGCGGGATCGATCAGCTTCGGGTCATTGTCCGACAATGCCTCAAGCATTTCGGACGTGCGACTCACGACCCATACCGGCTGACCACGCCATTTGACGCGCAACAGGGCGCCTGACTCCAACTTGCTGATGTCTGCCTCGACAGGCGCGCCGGCGGCCCGGGCGCGCGCGCTCGGGTTCATCGACACGACAAACGGGACAACCGCGTAACCGGCACCTACGGCACCGACCACACTGGTTACGGCGACGAGTACCCGTCGCCTCATTTTGTTCACGCCTTGCGCGCTCATAAGCCAATATCCCCCGGCTGATGCAAGTACTGCCCGGGGCTGTTCAGGCGAGCACTCAATGCAGCTTGGATGAAACGTTCAGATGGAAGGTTCAGGAACATGCCGATTCATTATGAAATCGACCGGTCATTTTCTTCGATTACAGCCTGAAAGGTCAAGGAAAAGCGAAGTAGCACAACACTGGACCGGTTTACACTTCAATCCGCCTGGATCAAGCTGGGTTGTCAATCTCGACAAACCGCTGCCAGAGCCTAAAATGCGCGGCGAGGTGTGCGCCAAGCGCTTGAACGCCATAGCGCTCAGTCGCGTGATGGCCAGCGGCGAAGTAACCGATGCCAAGCTCGCGCGCTTGATGCGTAGTCTGTTCGGAAAGCTCACCGCTCACAAACGCATCGATCCCCAAGGCCGCCGCATCCTCAATATACCCCTGCCCGCCGCCAGTGCACCAGGCAACGCGCTTGATGCGCTCGGGCGGGCGGCCGACCATAATCGCGGGGCGCCCGAGTCGGTTGCATAGATGATCGGCGAACTCGTCTGCATCCAAGGGCTTTGGCAAACAACCGAGCCAGATAAGACCATTAGCAACTGCTGTTGGTTCCGCATCGACAAATCCAAGATGACTAGCGAGAGTCGCGTTATTGCCCATCTCGGGATGGGCGTCAAGGGGAAGGTGGTAGGCGATCAAGCTGATGCCGGCGCGCAGCAGGATGCGCGCGCGCCGGCCTTTGATTCCGACTAGACAGGGATTCTCGTTTTTCCAAAACCAGCCATGATGGACCAGAATGGCGTCAGCGTCTTGGCTGACTGCTGCTTCAATCAAGGCCGCGCTGGCCGTGACGCCGCAAATCAAACGACTGATCGGACGCTCGCCTTCGACTTGCAGGCCGTTTGGGGCATAGTCGCTGAAGCGTTCGGCATCGAGGAGGCGGTCGCAGTAGGCAACCAGTACGCGCGGCTCGATCATCTTCGGGGCAAATTCCTAGCGTTTGAAGGGCTGGATGGAATGGCAGAGGAGTTGCGGTCAAATAACACAAAAAAAAGCCCGGCGGGGAGCCGGGCTAGAAACGTCTCATGATGAAAGAGACGAGGAGGACTCGTTAAGACCGTAGACTCGCCGGGTGGACACAATCCCACCGCACACGAGCCGGTCGATCAATGCATGAATAAACCGCCGTTTACCGGGAGGTTGGCACCGGTGATATAGGCGGCTTGATCGCTGACCAGAAACGCGATGGCCGAGGAGACATCAGAAGGCTGCGCCATGCGGCGCATCGGAATGCCGCTGATGATCCCGTTACGGATATCGTCATCCATCGCCAGCGTCATCGCCGTCTCGACATAGCCAGGCGAAACCGTATTGACGGTCACACCCTTGGACGCGCCTTCCTGGGCCAGCGTCATGGTAACGCCATGCATACCCGCCTTGGCGGCAGCGTAATTCGCCTGTCCAAACTGTCCGCGCTGGCCGTTGACGGACGAGATGTTGATGATCCGCCCAAAACCGCGCTCGAGCATGCCTTCCCAGACCTGGCGGGTGACATTGAAGACGCTGTTGAGATTGACGTTGATGACGGCCTGCCATTGCGCGGCCTCCATCTTCCTGAACGTTTTGTCACGTGTGATGCCGGCGCAGTTGATCAGCACCTCGACGGGGCCAAATTGCTCCGTGATCTCTTTGACCATACGTGTGCTGTCTTCAAAAGAAGACACGTCGGCCGAAAACGTGGCGATGTCGTAACCTTCCTCTGCGCGCGCTTTTTTCCACTCATCTGCCGCATCGACTTCAGATGGGTGATGATTGGCGACAACACGACATCCGTCTTGTGCAAGACGGGTGCAGATTGAAGTACCGATACCGCCGATACCACCGGTGACGAGTGCGATGCGAGCCATAGTATTTCTCCAGAGTTTAAGGTGTCTATTAGCCTTGATGGCGTCTGCCAGTGTATTAGGATCTGGCCAACAAAGCTTACCTTAGGACCGCAACCCGTGCGCGGTGATGTCCCGCACCCATTCGCCATAGCCTCAGTCGCTCTCGGGGCCATGGCGAATGGCAGTCCGTCTCTGGACTGCCGGGCCGCCGCTTAGGCAGCCGGGGCGCTCTTGCGCAGATCGGCATTCATCTCGCTCAGGTTCTTCTCAACCCAAGCGCGATAATCTTCACGCACCTCGCCCAAAACCTGCATACCGGCCTTACTCTCGGTCACAACGCGCTCGCCAAATTCCTTGGTCGCGTCGGCCTGGCCCTTGAAAAACGCGTCGTAGCCCTTGGACTCGGTAGCAATCTTCATGACGCGCATGGCGTGATCCATGTAGAGGCTCAGCGTATCCATCTGACGGGCAGCCATCTTCTCGAAGATGCGAACGTTGAGCTCGCCCAGGCTGCTCATACGCTCGACGTTCTTGCTGGTCATCTCGTTGACGGTTTTCATGTTGTTGTTCATAGTGAACTCCTAAAGATCTTTATGTTGCAGTGCAGCAATGATGCATTGAACAATAGCCGTTGGCGCGCACTATGTCAACAGGGAATATGTAAATCGCGGCAATATCTAGAGATAATCAGTCGGGTTTATCCTCTGGCTTGTTGTTATCAGTGTCGACTGAAAACCCTGCCGCACGCAGGAACTCATCTTGGAGTTCTGTCCAGATTTCGACATTTTTCTGCGTCATCCGCGCCATGGCCTCAAGCGGAGTCTCGCTCAGCGTCTTGGTCATTTCCTGTCGCTGCCTGGCGAAGAGATCGAGGGAAGACTCCAGATATTGGGCAAACATGCCCTGCAAGGCCCCACCGTAGAAGCGGATGATCTGAGTCAGCATGCACGCACTAAACAGCGGCTCTCCGCCGCTTTCCTCCTCCAGCATGATCTGCAACAGGATGGAGCGTGTAATGTCGCTGTCGTTGGCCGTATCAATGACCTTGAAGTTGACACAGTTCATGACCAGCTCGCGCACATCGACAAGCGTGATGTAGCGGCTAACTTCAGTGTCATAGAGACGGCGGTTGGGATACTTTTTGAGGATGCGCTCTTTGTTCATCGGGTCCTCTGCGAGAAACCCCGCACTTCAGGGCGGAGAGGAATGGCAGTTGCGCGCGGCCACAAATATGAGTGTAGGCTTTCCGCTGGCCGTGCCGTGAGGCTTTGTCCGCAAGGGTCTTAATGGTGGGGTGCTGTCGTTGAACCGAGGCAGTGCCTGAAAACGCCGAGTCAAGCGTGGTGATGGCGGCATTGCAAATAACCGAAAGCGAAAATGCTATTTTCGCTTTCGGTGTTCGCCTCTAGCTGGGCGATCAATCAGTCAACGCCGCGCTGGAGACTCTGGCTGCTATCGGTCGTCGTGACCCACTCTTTTTAAAGACGCTCGACCGCCAGCGCCACACCTTGACCGCCGCCGATACAGAGCGTCGCAAGGCCTTTTTTGGCATCGCGCTTGCTCATTTCATACAGCAGCGTGATCAGCACACGTGCGCCGGATGCACCGATTGGGTGACCGAGCGCGATAGCCCCGCCATTGACGTTGACCTTGCTGACATCCCAGCCCATTTCTTGGTTGACCGACATCGCCTGGGCGGCGAACGCTTCGTTGGCCTCGATCAGATCCAGATCGGCCGGCGTCCAGCCCGCCTTTTCCAGACACTTCTTCGACGCCTGGATCGGCCCCGTACCCATGATTGCGGGATCGACACCGGCGCTGGCAAAGGCCACCAAGCGGACCATCGGTGTCAAGCCCAACTCCTTGGCCTTCGACTCCTTCATCACGACCACCATCCCCGCACCGTCGTTGATCCCGGAGGCGTTACCGGCCGTGACCGTACCCGACTTGTCGAAGGCCGGGCGCAGTTTGCCGAGCTTCTCTGCGGTGGTTCCGAAGCGCGGGAACTCGTCGGTGTCGAACACCAGCGGATCACCCTTGCGCTGCGGGATGCTGACGGGAATGATCTCGTCGGCAAAGCGACCGGACTGAATGGCCGCTTCGGCTTTCTGTTGCGAGGCGGCGGCGAACTCATCCTGCCCTTCGCGGGTGAAGGCATACTGCTTGGCGATGTTCTCAGCCGTCACACCCATGTGATAATGATGGAAGGCATCCCAGAGTCCGTCGACGAGCAGGGTGTCCTGCAACGGCCACTCACCCATGCGCTGGCCATCGCGCGAGTGTGGCAGCGTATGCGGGGCCTGGGTCATGCTCTCCTGGCCGCCGGCGATTACAATCTC
Source organism: Thiorhodococcus sp. (assembly GCA_029257385.1). Taxonomy (GTDB): domain Bacteria; phylum Pseudomonadota; class Gammaproteobacteria; order Chromatiales; family Chromatiaceae; genus Thiorhodococcus. The sequence continues at coordinate 10,228 of JARIBS010000118.1, read as the reverse complement.
GGCATCGCCGCAGGCAATCGCCTGCATCGCCATATGCACGGCCTTGAGACCGCTGCCACAGAGCTTGTTGACGCTCGTTGCCGGAACCGAGTGTGGCAGCCCCGCGTTGAGCGTTGTCTGGCGCGCCGGATTCTGTCCGCAGCCCGCAGTCAGCACCTGACCGAGTATGACTTCGTCGACTTGATCCGGAGCGATCCCCGTGCGCTCAATCAGGGCCTTGAGCACAGCCGTGCCGATTTCAACGGCCGACATGGATGCCAGGGCGCCGCCGAAGGTTCCAACCGCGCTGCGGCCCGCATCGACAATGACGATGTTATCGCTCATGGTATGTAATATCCTCAAACAGTGACTGGAGGTGAAATCGCCCCGGAATCAGGGGTTTTGCCCAGCGTAATTCTACGCACCTTTGTTGCGACGCACAAACCCACATGCTATTTTTACACGAATATCATCCCGAGGAGGCATATAGATGAGTAACGATACATTCTTCAACAATGACTGGCTGGAGCTGCAACGCAAGTATTGGGAGAATTGGGCCGACATGAGCCGCAAAGCGACTGGAGCGGACACTGGCGCGCCTTGGGAAAATGCGCTCGATCACTGGTGGCAGGCAATGTCTCCGGGCGCGTCGGACCTCTCCAAAATGTTCATGGAGAGGATGATGGATCAGGGCAAGAACATCTTCCGCATGGCCGAGGCCTTCTCCAATCAATCCGGCGAAGGCGCCGCGACCGATGGCATGAGCTACTGGATGAAGGCGCTCGAGGACATGCAAAAGCAGTTCAGCGGCCCGCTCGGCGACGGCGATAACGCCATGCAGAGCATGATGTCTTTCTGGGAAAAGCCGCTCGACCACGTGCAGCGCATGATGTCGTCGATGTCGCCTATGCCTGGCGATATGTTTCGCAATATGGAACACGATTTCGTCAAGGAAAGACTCGACCGCGCCCTGACTGCGCCTGGTCTCGGCTACACGCGTGAGAGTCAAAATCGGTATCAGGAGCTAATGCGCAGCGCCATCGATTACCAGGCGGCCCAGCGCGAGTACGCCAGCTTCTACAACCGTCTCGGCATGAATTCCACGAAGCGCATGTGCGGCTTCATCCAGGACGCTGCGGACAGCGGCAAGAGCATCGACTCGGCGCGCGAACTCTACGACAACTGGATCGCATGCTACGAAGCGTCCTATGCCGAAGCGGTCGCCACACCCGAATACGCGCAAATCTACGGCCGCTTGGTCAATTCCCAGATGACCCTCAAGAAGCGCATTGGCGACATGGTCGATAACAATCTCAGCAGCATGGACATGCCCACGCGCAGCGAGCTAAACACCTTGCAGACGCGTCTTCAAGAGACGCGCCGCGACAACAAAAAGCTCCACCACACCCTCAATACGCTCCAGAAGCAGATGGAAGAACTGTCCGGCAAGGCACCAGCGACCGCGCTCAAGGCCCCCGCGACAGCAAAGTCCGGGCAGCGCAGCAAGTCGGCCGCCAAGACGACCCCCACCCCCGCCGACGAATGATCGCCGGTCGCCTATCTGTCAATCGCATGTCCGACAACGACATACAGCGCTACTGAACAACACGCGAGGATATAATTCATGCTCCCTATCGATATTCGGCCAGACAAGCTCGCCCAGGAAATGTTTGATTACACCCGCAAACTGGGCAAGGGGATGGAAAACCTGCTCGAAGCCGGCGACATCGCCACTGGTGTCAGCCCCAAGCAAGCCGTTTACAGCGAAGACAAGCTGGTGCTTTACCGGTATGACTCGCCCGAGGACGTCGAGACCAAGCCCATTCCGCTACTGGTCGTCTACGCCCTGGTCAACCGTCCTTACATGACCGATATCCAGGAGGATCGCTCGACCATCAAGGGACTGTTGGCCACCGGGCAGGATGTCTATCTGATCGACTGGGGCTACCCCGACCAGGCCGATAGCGCACTGACCCTAGACGATTACATCAACGGCTATATCGATCGCTGCGTCGACCATCTGCGTGAGGCCCACGGGGTCGAGAAGATCAACATTCTGGGCATCTGTCAGGGCGGCACGTTCAGCCTGATGTACGCCTCGATGCATCCGGACAAGGTCAACAACCTGGTGACCATGGTCACCCTGGTCGACTTCCAGACGCCGGACAATCTGCTCTCGTCCTGGGTGCAGCATATCGACATCGACCTGGCGGTCGATACGATGGGCAACATTCCGGGCGAGCTGATGAACCTGGCCTTTCTCTCGCTCAAGCCCTTCAGCCTGACCGGACAGAAATACGTCAACATGGTCGACATGATAGACGACCCCGACAAGGCCAAGAACTTCCTGCGGATGGAGAAATGGATCTTCGACAGCCCGGACCAGGCCGGTGAGGCCTACCGGCAGTTCACCAAGGACTTCTATCAGAAAAATGGTTTCATCAATGGCGGCGTCTTCATCGGTGACCACGAGATCGATCTGAAGAACGTCACCTGCCCGGTGCTCAATATCTACGCCCTGCAAGACCACCTGGTCCCGCCAGACGCCTCCAAGGCGCTCAGGCCGCTGGTCGGCACCAAGGACTATACCGAGCTGGCCTTCCCCGGCGGTCACATCGGTATCTACGTCAGCGGTAAGGCACAGAAAGAGGTCACACCGGCAATCGGCAAGTGGCTGAACGAGCGGTCCTGATCGATCGCAGATAGCCAGCGCTCGGCATGCCGAGCGCTGGCATCACGCTCAGACTTCAATGTAGACATGGCGGTGCTTGTGTCAACGGCTCGAAAGCCGATCAAGCATCATTAGAGATGCGCTGGAAATCGAAGCTCAGCTCGGGTTTCGGCACCTCGATATAACTGCCTTGAATGAAATCCGGCCGACAAGTCCACGCACGCGATACGCTTGCCTGATCGTCGATGCCAGGCGCGATGACGGCGATCCCGCGCGCATGGAACGCCTGGATGATCTCAGCCAGCCGCGCTCGCTCGCTCGCTCGGAGTGTCTCAAAAGAGAGCTTGGCGATGCTCACCCGACAGCGCCCCAGTAGCGAAATGTCTTCGCGGCTTCCCGAGACATTGGCCACGCAGACCTCGATACCGTACTGACCCAAGCGCTCAATCAACGCCTTGGCTTCGGCCCGGTTGTGTTCGATCTCCGCCATCTGAAATTGCAGCATGGGCAGAATCTCTGTCTGGCCGTGCCTGGTCAGCTCATCCCTAAACCAGGGAAACCACTGCGCAGCCATCAGCGTCGCCAGGCTTTGATGCACCAGTAGCCGCAAACGCGGGTGGTCCGAGCGCTCGGCGCTCATGACCTCAAAGGCCCGTCTGAGCACCCAGCGATCGATTCGCGGCATCATCTCGGCGCGCTCGGCCACGGACAGAAAGTCCGCCGGAGACATCTGCTCGCCATCCAGGGTCTGCAGCCGGATCTGGGCCTCGTAGAATTCGTCACCCTGCTGATTCAATGCCAGAATCGGCTGAAACAGCAGCACGAAGCCATCCTGCGCGAGCGCAGTGCTCACCAGACGCTTGACGACCGACTCCGCCTGCGGCGCCCCATTCGCCCTGGCCCTCGGCGACCAGACGTGGACCTGATTGCCACCGGCCATCTTGGCGCCCGTGAGTGCCTTCTCTGCGCGCGCTATCATGGCGAGCGCGTCCTCGGCCGGCGGATCGAAGCGCCCGACGCCGATGCTCACGGTGATGTCGAGCACGACATCGCGATTCTTCGGCCTCGCCCCAGCGAGCTGTTGGCAGAGCGTACCGGCGAGCGCCTCAACGGCGGCGACGTTCGCGCGCTTGGTGAGCAGCGCGTAGCGAAAGTCATCCATGCGTGTGGCGCTCTCATCCGGGGCCATGCTCGTGCTGAGGAGTCCTTCCAGCTCTCTGAGAAATTTCTCGGTCGCCGTGAGGCCCAGGGCGCCGAAGAGTGTCTGAGGGGAGTCGATCTCGACGAGCAAGAGCGCATTGCCGCCGTGGCGCGAAGCGCCCGCATTCATGATTTGATCGAGATGGCGCATGAAGACATCACGCGGCAGAAAGCCGCTCGCCGTTTCGCGGCGGTTCACCAGCGTGCGTCTGTCCTGAAGCCAGCGCGACATGCGCATGCGGTACTCGACGGCCGCGATCAGCGCATCGCGGGCCAGTGGTTTGCTGATGAAACCATCGCCGCCGGCCTTGAGCGCCGCCAACTGTTCGTCCAAATTGGCCGCTGCGGACAGAAAAAGGATCGGTATGCCGTAGAAATCGTCATGATCGCGGATGATCGCGGTCAATTCTGGCCCAGTGACACCGCTCAGATCGAGATCCATCAGCACCAGATTTGGCCGAAACGCCTGCATGCGCGCCAGGATTTTCATGGGATCCGCCACGACCAGCGTCTCCATCCCGATCGTGGCGAGCATGGTCGCGATTTTCTTGGCCTGGGCCTGGTCGCGGTCCATGATCAGAATGCGATAACGCGTGGTCTCAACAATGCCGCACATCCGCAACACACGACTGGCCAGGCGCCTGGTTGAGACCGGCGCGATCAGATAACTCGCGGCCCCGGCGCGCAGGGCGCTGAGACGCGATTGCATAGTGCCCTCGTGCGCGATGCAGATCGTGCGTGGATGCACCCCAGAGCGCTGCTCCAGTTCGGCGATGAGTGTGGCGAGTGCGTGCTCTCCAGACACCTGCGCGGTGTCGATCACCACGACCTCGGGCGCAGCGTCCAGACAGCCCTGGATCAGGTCGGACGGCGTGTCGAACTGGCGCAGTTGCACGCCCTTCGGCCCCACGAGAGACGCCAGATCCCTCATCGACCCCTGGTCCGCACCGAGATAGAAAGCGTGGTTGTGCCCTGCCGGTTTAGTCGTAGATTGCATGTGCTGTTGAACCCCTTGATGCCGCGATCACCTCGCTCGGGCACGTGCGCTACCCGCTCATACGCTGCCCGATCAAGGTGGTCTATTCAAGCGCGACCGATTTAGTATTGAAATCGCCGCGCCCTTTCGCTAGCTTCGGTCAGGTATGCCGCTGGGGGTGTCCGTGACGACCCGCTTCAGGCCAGATTCTCGACGCTCGACGCACTAACGTCCAGCTAACGGGGTCTCAACCTGAGCTGAAATGTCTCGCGGGCTGAGAAAAGACCCTTCGAACCTGACCCGGATCATGCCGGCGCAGGAAAGCAGGCCAGACGCGAGCCGTCCTTCGCAATGCCGATTGCTCCCCGTCATCTCACCTGCCGACCTTCGCCAAAGACCCGGCGCATGTTCCACGTGTGCCCGCTCGCCACCACCCAGCCGCGGCCTGCGAACAGACCGATCACCCGGCGTCACCAGGCGCCCTGCACTCGCTTCGAGGAACTCAAATGAGCGCCATTCCGCAAGATTTCGTCCGTAAGACCGCCCAGCTCTCGGAAGACTCGACCCGCCCCTTCCCAAGCTCGCGGAAGATGTATGTGACCGGCTCGCGGCCCGACCTGCGGGTTCCCATGCGCGAGGTGACGCTGACACCGACACGGACCAGCCAGGAAGACGAAGAAAACCCGCCCATCATGCTCTATGACACCTCCGGCCCTTATACCGACCCAGAGGCGCGTATCGACCTGATGAGCGGCCTGGACGCGATCCGCGATCGCTGGATCGAGGAACGCGACGACACCGAACTGCTGAGCGGTCCCACCTCCGGCTTCGGGCACGCACGACAGACCGACCCGGCGCTCGCGCATCTGCGCTTTGAGCACCTGCGCACCCCGCGCCGCGCCAAGGCCGGGCGCAATGTCACCCAGATGCACTATGCCCGCCAGGGCATCGTCACACCCGAGATGGAATACGTCGCCATCCGCGAGAATCTCTGTCTCGATACACTGCGCGCCGACCCGCGCTACACCAAGCTGCTGCGCCAGCATCCCGGTCATGACTTCGCCTCCGGCATGCCCGAGATCATCACGCCCGAGTTTGTGCGTGATGAGGTCGCACGCGGGCGCGCCATCATCCCGGCCAATATCAACCACCCGGAACTCGAGCCGATGATTATCGGGCGCAACTTCCGGGTGAAGATCAACACCAACATCGGCAACTCGGCGCTCTCCTCCTCCATCGCCGAAGAGGTCGAGAAAATGGTCTGGTCGGCGCGCTGGGGCGGCGACACCCTGATGGATCTTTCCACCGGCAAGAACATCCACGAGACGCGCGAATGGCTGCTGCGCAACGCCCCCATGCCGATCGGCACCGTGCCCATCTATCAGGCGCTAGAAAAAGTCGACGGCAAGCCCGAGGAGCTGACCTGGGAGCTGTTCCGCGACACCCTCATCGAGCAGGCCGAGCAGGGCGTCGACTACTTCACCATCCATGCCGGTGTGCTGCTGCGTTATGTTCCGCTGACGGCCGATCGGCTCACCGGTATCGTCTCGCGCGGCGGCTCGATTCTGGCCAAGTGGTGTCTGGCCCATCATCAGGAGAATTTTCTCTACACCCATTTCGGCGAGATCTGCGAGATCATGCAGGCTTACGATGTGGCCTTCAGTCTGGGCGACGGGTTGCGCCCCGGCTCCATCGCCGACGCCAACGACCGCGCCCAGTTCGCCGAGCTGGAGACCCTGGGCGAGCTGACCAAGTTCGCTTGGGAGCACGATGTGCAGGTCATGATCGAAGGCCCCGGCCATGTGCCCTTGCAGATGATCCAGGAGAACGTCACCAAGGAGCTGGCCGACTGTCACGAGGCGCCCTTCTATACGCTTGGGCCATTGGTTACCGATATCGCACCGGCCTACGATCACATCACCTCCGGCATCGGCGCCGCCAACATCGGCTGGTACGGCACCGCCATGCTCTGCTATGTCACCCCCAAGGAGCATCTGGGCCTGCCCGACAAGCAGGACGTGCGCGACGGCATCGTCACCTACAAAATCGCCGCCCACGCCGCCGACCTGGCCAAAGGGCTACCCGGCGCTCAGATCCGCGACAACGCGCTGTCGAAGGCGCGCTTTGAGTTCCGCTGGGATGACCAGTTCAACCTCTCACTCGACCCCGAGCGCGCCCGCGAATACCACGACCTGACCATGCCGCACGCGGCCCACAAGGTCGCCCATTTCTGCTCCATGTGCGGGCCGCATTTCTGTTCCATGAAGATCAGCCAAGACGTGCGCGACTATGCCAAGGCACATCGCATTGAGGATGTCGAAGTCGCCGTAGAGCAAGGGATGCAGGAGAAAGCGCGGGAGTTCAGAGAGGAAGGAGCCACCATCTACAAAGAGGTCTGAGCACGCAGACCTGCACAATCGAGCATGACGGGACGGGGTAAAATCCCGTCCCGTCAGTCTCTGCTCACCCTGCTGCCCGATTCGCGCGCTTGCGCTCATGCTCCTTGAGGTGGCGCTTGCGCACCCGGATGGCCGCTGGGGTGATCTCGACCAGCTCATCGTCTTCGATGAACTCTAGCGCCTGCTCTAGGGTGAAGCGGATTGGCGGGGTCAGGAGGATATTCTCGTCCGATCCGGACGCACGGATGTTGGTGAGCTGCTTGGCCTTGAGCGGGTTGACCGTCAGGTCATTGTCGCGTGAATGGATGCCGACCACCTGGCCCTCATAGATCTCCTCGCCGGGTCCGACCATCATGCGGCCGCGTTCTTGGAGGTTGAACAGTGCGTAGCCGAGCGCCTTGCCGGTTCCGTTGGCGATCAGCGCACCATTGCGCCGTGGAGCGATGCCGCCCATGCTGGCCGGGCGGTAGCGGTCGAAAATGTGGTACTTCAACCCGGTGCCGGAGGTCAGTGACATGAACTCGGTCTGGAAGCCGATCAGCCCGCGTGAGGGGATCTCGTAGTCGAGCCGCACCCGCCCCTTGCCGTCCGGGACCATGTCTTTCAGCTCGCCGCGACGCTCGCCGAGCGCCTGCATGATGGCGCCCTGCGAGGTCTCGTCCATGTCGACCGTGAGCTGCTCGTACGGCTCACAGATCTGACCGTCGATCTCGCGGAAGATGACCTCGGGACGCGAGACGGCCATCTCGAAGCCCTCGCGGCGCATGTTTTCCAGCAGGATGGACAGATGCAGCTCGCCGCGCCCGGAGACGCGGAATTTTTCCGGGTCGTTGCCCTCCTCCACCCGCAGCGCGACGTTGTGGATCAGCTCGCGCTCCAGACGCTCCTTGATCTGACGCGAGGTGAGATATTTGCCGTCGCGCCCGGCAAAGGGCGAGGTATTGACCTGGAAAGTCATGGTCACTGTCGGCTCATCGACGCTCAGCGCTGGCATGGCATTGACGTGATCGGGATCGCACAGAGTATCGGAGACGTTCGGCGCCTCGATCCCGGTCAGGGCCACGATGTCCCCGGCGCTCGCCAGCGGCACCTCATGACGATCCAGCCCCAGATAGCCGTACACCAGGCCGATCTTGGCCTTGTAGCGCGTGCCGTCAGGCTTGGCCACGACGACCTGCTGATTGGGTCGCACGCTGCCGTGGCTGATCCGTCCCAGCGCGATGGCACCGACGAAAGAGCTGTAATTGAGTGTCGAGATCTGCATCTGAAAGGGTGAGTCAGGGTCGACTTCGGGGGCCGGGCAGTGCTCGATGATGGCCTCAAACAGCGGCGTCATGTCACCCTCGCGCACCTCATCGGTCAGACCCGCATAGCCGTTGAGACCGGAGGCGTAGACGATGGGGAAATCGAGCTGCTCGTCGCTCGCGCCGAGGCGGTCGAACAGATCAAACACCTGATCGATCACCCAGTCCGGGCGCGCACCGGGGCGGTCAATCTTATTGATGACGACGATCGGGCGCAGACCGTGGTCGAACGCCTTGCTGGTGACAAACCGCGTCTGCGGCATCGGGCCTTCCTGCGCATCGACCAGCAGCAGCACCGAGTCGACCATCGACAGCACCCGCTCGACCTCGCCGCCGAAGTCGGCGTGACCCGGCGTGTCGACGATATTGATGCGATAGTCGTTCCAGCGAATGGCGGTGTTCTTGGACAGGATGGTGATACCGCGTTCGCGCTCCAGCGCGTTGGAGTCCATCACGCGCTCGACCGGCCCGAAACGCTCGCCCAGGGTTCCCGACTGCTGGAGCAGCTTGTCCACCAGCGTGGTCTTACCATGATCGACGTGGGCGATAATAGCGATGTTGCGAAGAGTTTCGATCAATGGGGCAAGCTCCGGACGATGAAAAAGATATCGCTGAGACGAAATGGGCGAAGGGACTCGCAACCTAGCGTCGGCGCTGGACAGACAACGCTGGCCAGTCCATCAGTATATACCGGGTGGGAGCAAAACGGATGTGATGCACCAGACTCTAGTCCTTAGGTGCGATGTCAGCCTCCAAGATGCGACAACTCGGGAAGCCAGTTTTGATCAAGAACTTCGGACGCCGACCAAGGAAAGCTCGACGCAAAGACATCGAAGCCGATACCCGTTTCGCGTGTCGCGCCCATTCTGGCATCCAGCCAGACGTCTTCCCACCAATCCGAATCATGCAGGCTGATTTGAAGACTGGGTGTTTTCTGGAGACGTCGTGCCAATGCCCGTCGCTGCTCGCGAATCGTGCTTTCCCAGCTTGTACCGCGACGCTCTGGCTGATAGGCCCACTTGAGTAGATGAATCAACACAACGGCCATCCGGCTGGCCAGTTCGCGCTGCTCGCTTTTGCCCACGTCCTCGATCTCCTCGGCGATGCGCTCGATGTCCAACTGCTCGAAGTGGCCCTCGCGCAGCAGCCGGGACTGCTCGCTCGCCCATGCGACGACATCGTCCTCGTAGGTGTGCATGATGTGTCTCTGTTTGCGCTTGGAGTGGCACACTAGCTTACAACGCGAGCGCGGGCATCCAAAGCGCACCGCTGCGGCTCCTCAGCCGTCCACAACAGCAAGTGTGTATCCAAAAGCAGCTTCATAAAGTACCGCCAAAAAGCCGCTTAATCTCGACAGCTCCCATCCGGTCGAAGTCATCCGGGACGGCGATCTGTCCGACCATGAAGCCGAGCCGCTTCATCTGCCCCGTCTCGGGCGCGTTCAATGGCATGACTTTCACCAGCGGTTTGCCGGCCTTCGCGATCACAAATGACTCACCCTTGGCCGCTTGCTCGACCAGCCGAGACAGGTGCGTCTTGGCTTCATGGATATTGACGCTCTGCATCACAACCTCCTTAAAACTCAATTCGACCAGCTTAGTTTAACGACCGTTCTTGCGCCTTGCCGTGTTGTGCGCCAAGTGGCAGAGTCCCTCTATGAGTCCAAGCATCGCCCTTTATGAAGCCCTCACGAGCGCCC
>JARIBS010000060.1 GCA_029257385.1 Thiorhodococcus sp. | reverse complement strand
TGGCGGCCGTGCTGTTAGGCGGTGGTCTCATTCTGAGCGGCATCGTCGGATTGACCGCGCTGCGTGACGCCGGAGTCGTCAATCCGCCACTGCTGCGCAAAGTCGGTTTGTGGGCAAGCATCGTGCTCGGCGTCCTGCTGATTGCCATGGGCGCCTTCGGTTCGGCGATTCTGCTTGGCGTGATTCTAGGGGTCGCGTTGATCACCACCGGGGTTCAGCAGTGGCGTGAGACAGATTTGCTGCGCTGATTAAATCGGCCGACTTCAGCCGCCGAATGCCGCCATGCCATCTCTATCCAACGGACACCCTTTGTTGCACTCCGCCTCCCTTCCTCGTCCCTATTGGTTGTTGAGCGAGTGAATCTCTACTCCTCACGAAAGTCAGGTAACGAGAGGCGTCCCCGACTACACCTGCCATAGATCATCGGGTCCAAGATAACTTAGGTCGATCCTACCCATTTCTTGGGACACTGTTACGCGGGCGAGACCGATCCGCTTTGGATTTAGTGGGTGTTTGAGGACGCCAAGGGGGAGACCATCCGCTGATAAGATGATCGGTTGGTCGTTCCAGTGATAAAGCATTACTGGAGTGCCGGGTGGTGGCGGAGCGGTGTGCCAAGTGACGTCGGCCCAATAGCGGCGTTCGGTCCAGATCTCATTGTCGCCGGGCGTGAGGCCTTGCGCGAATTCCGCCCATATTGCCTTTGTCTCAGCAGTAGGCCAGTCCGACAGCGCACTCCATGCCGCAACGGCCTCAGAATTCAACCAAAGCCTCAGCTCTGAGCCGGTCGTGAAGGTCGCGCCCGTGTCGTTCACGGCCTTGATTGCGGCGAGCCTGGAGTTGAAGCCGGCTTGTATCAGGATCGACGCTGATCTGTTCATGGTGCCTGTTTCTACAGCAGGAACAGCCAGTCCAAGCTCGTAGTCTTCCAAAGTCAAACCAGACGGCCCGACAGTGTCAGCATTGGCGGCCGCGCGGACACGCACAGATTCCATAGCCCATGGCAAGCGATAGACGAGGCTTCCCTCTACGAACTGAAGCGTTTCCGCCTCCCGTCCGACAGCAATGCCCGCGAGCGTTTGGCCAAGCAGCCAGCAGCGCAGAATATCGCGCCAGTCGTCGGGCATCGAATCCGGGGTGAAAGGGAAAAAAGCGAAAACCTGCTCGGCAAGGCTGGTGATTGCGGTGATGGCAGCCTCTGCGTCCTGGATCAAGAGCGCGGCATTAGCCTGGACAAGCAAGAGGTTCGCGTCTGTAGCTATAGCGTCGAGGGCATGGCCCGTCGTCAATCCGACGCCGGCGAGAAAGTAGCCTCTCCGCTGTGGTGCGGTGGACTGCGCCCAGATCAAGCGGCTGCGCGAGACAAGCCCCGCCTTCAGAACCTGCTGTTGCTGTTCATCTTGGCGTAGCAAGCGACGCTGCCACAGGGACGACTGAAGAATGGCGTCTAGTGCGGCCTCGATCCCGTCATCGGTGATATCACTTTCGCCGATCAGGCTCAGGATTGCGGTATCCAGCGTGGCAACGTGGCGTTCCCATGCCACATGCGCGCTCTGGCGATCATCAGGATCTTCGCCGTCCACCTCGGGGAAGGTCCAAGCCTCAGCGTTGTTCACCACGTACTCGACGAGCTGGTTGAGATCGCCGCCGATGCGGGCGCGCATCCGGGTTAGCAGCACAGCAACGAGCCGAACAAGCCCACTCTCCATTTCCCGCGCGCCGAGATCGCTGATAAGGCGCTCCCATTTGCGCCGCCTTTTCGCGGCGTTGTCGAACATCGGAAAGAGTACGAGGCCCTCGACATCGACATAGGCGCGCCCAGCGCGGCCGATCACATTCTTGAACTCGGAAATCTCGATCAGCTCACCTTTGCGGTAGAGCGAGTGCATCACCACGGCCGTAGCGGATAGATTGAGGCCTTGCGCCAGGGTCGGCGAAGAGATGGTCACTTTCAGAACGTCCTCACGCAGCAGGCGCTCGATCTCCTTACGATAGGCCGTCGGCAAGGCACCGTGGTGAAGGGCGACGCCCAGTCTCAGGCATTTAAGGATCGGGCTTTGGGGGCCGAGCCATTCCTCGCCAAAGGCGATCGCGGTGTTGAGCATTGCCGGATCGACGGCCAGAAGGGAATTCAATGCGCCGCGCTCATGCAAATCGACGATCACGGCAGCGAACGGCTCGACGCTTCGGCGCTGTGGGCAGAAGATCAGGACAGTCTGGCCATCCTCGACCAGCCGCCAAGCCGTCGCTAGGCAAAGTTCGCGCTGATCTGCGGGGAAGGGTTTCCGGCGCCGTTTCTTCGGCGGCACGAAGTTGGGCGGGACGACACTGGTCAAGAACCGCGGAACGAAGGGACGTTCATCGCCTACTCGTAGGGTAAGCCGTGCGGTCGGAGCGTTCCACACCACCTCGCCAAAGCGCAGGCGCGTGGGACGCCAATTATGCTTGATTAATTCACCAGGACAATCACGCCGGAGCCATGCGACGAAATCGTCGAGTTGGTCGCCATCAGGCAGGATCGCTGACAGGCAGACGATGCGGCGTTCGTGCGCATCGGCGCGCCGGAGGAGCCGCTGGATCTGCACCTCGTAACGAACCTCGCGCTCGTTGAGCCCGATCATGTGGCCTTCGTCGAAGACAAGAAGGCCCACGTCATCGAGCAGCGAGGGATCATTGCGCAGCGCGAAATCGAGCTTTTCCGGGGTGGCGACGACGATATCGCGCGCGCGAATCGCGTCCTCGTCGAAGCTGGTCACGCCGATGCTGCCATAAAGGGCGGAGATGGTTTTCCCGAGCGGGCCGAAGGTGCGCTGCAGCGTCGTCTCGGTCTGAGCGGATAGCGCCCTGAGCGGCGTCACGAAGACGACGCGCTTGCCGGCGGCGAGGCAACGCAAGATGCACAGTTCGGCGATGCGCGTTTTGCCGGCGCTGGTGGGAAGGGAAACCACCAAGGCGTCGGATTGGTCGGCGGCACGCGTAGCGGCCTCGATTTGCGAGGGCCAGAGATCGACCTCGGCCTTCGACCGCCGTAGCAGCGAGGCGATAAACAGTTCGCGCAGGGGCGGCCAGTCTACGGCCTCACCACCTGCCGGCAGCACCGGCACCTTCTCGTGGAAGGTGTTGGACCAGAGGTCGGGCAGGAGATGGATTGCTACGCGATGCGCCCACCATTGGGGTAGTAGGTTCATTTCGCCGCAGATGTCCAGGCTCTCCCGAAGGCGAACCAGAGCCTGGTCGAGCAGATGGCGCTCGCCGCGCTCCAGCGCAAGCAGGAACAGGGCCATGGCTGCGAAGAAGGCGTCAGTCAGCGCAGTGTCCAAGCTATCGAACAGGGACGCGTCTTCATCGCGCGCCTGATCGGCGAGCGCCTCGACCTCACCCAGATGTGCCTGGATGGCGGCAGCGATCTGTGTATCGCTCCCGGCCCCTGAGATCCTGTAGTCGAGCACAGTGGACTGGAGGACGTTGATGTTCCGACGCATCAGCAGTGCCAGCGCCCGCTCGATCGGCGAAAAATTGTCGTCGGCCTCGACGATGGCGAGTAGCGAGTAAGCGCGCGCCGACAAATGAGCGAGATGGTAGCTCGCCGCAGCTATGACAAAGTGGAAGTCCCGATCGACCTCCTGCTGGTTGCCTTTGGCCATGACGGCCTCCAACGCAGTCCCGGCCTGCTCGAATGCGATACGGGCCTGAACGGCATCGCCGCCCAGCTCTCGGAGACGTAGGCCGAGCTCCAGCAGGACATAGCCATAGGAATGCAGATCGTAACTGAGCTGAGACGAAAAGGCGGGGGCATCCTGCGGCAGGACGCCATCCCGCCAGATCATCGCGCGCGCTTGGCCGCGAGCGATTAGACGACTGCGGAATCCGGTGGTCGCCGCCTCAGCGATATCCGCAACAATCGCATCAGGCGTTGTTGGCATTGACGATCACCCGATCATAAACCGCCCCGACGAACGCGGCGTGATCATTCACACGCAGGCCGACACCCCGCTGCATTATCGTTCCTGGGTATGCTTGCAGAGACGCGGCGAGAAGCGGGTCCGGGGAGTTGCCTGAGAAGGTGAACAGCAAATGCTGAACGCTTTGCGCTGAGATGCCGTGTTTGAGAAGGGCATCATCAATAGCATCCGCGAGCTGAGCGTCTCCAAGTTCAAGAAGCCGGGCGGACATGAAGGTCAGCGCGTGCGGCGACGGAAGCCCGCCATCTTTGTCGAGCCCAGCCCGAGCGTCGGTTAGAACCTGCGCCGCTAGGCTGATGCGGCTTTTGGCCTCTGTCTTTAGAAACCGCAGGCGCTGAGTCTGTTGGTCCTGGAAAAGTTCGATCACATCATCACCGCGCATTGCCATGTTGCGATGGTCTTTCCAGCGCAAGCGCTTGATTGGCGAACGGTAGCCGCCGCTATGCGTCTCAATCCACTCGGTTGCGAAGATTTCTCCGAGATCGCCAGAGCGGATAGCCTTGGTGGTCGGCAACTTGCATTGGATCAGGGCGGCCGCTTCACGCTTTCCGAGGCGCGCAAGCGCACGCGAAATTTGCTCCTCAGCCGCATAGTGGGCTGGCAAGATCGCCGCCGTGGTTTGGATGCCGATCGCCAGATTGGCGGGATCTGCTGTCAGGACGTGAAGGCCATAATCGCCAACCGCCGAAACCGTAGAACTGCACCAGTCATTGAATTGCAACACTTCCGCCTCTTTTCATTCGATAGTACGCTTCGGGGACAGAAGAGCGAGTCTAATCCGTGAGCGGCAATGACCGCTGTGATCCTCATGCTGTCGCTTCTACCATTTGGTCAGTGATCTCTATACACGGTTTTCGCAGTCTCGCACGGTATCGCCGCATCAAAGTCCGGAGCGCAAGATTCCATGAAAAGCAATCGGCAGCGCCGTGCCGAGATCAAGTCGAAACGTGCCAAACGCGCGATGAAGCTGAAGACGCTCCGCCATCCCAGGCAACAGTTCGGCGAGGCGCCATTAGGGTCGCTCCCAGCCGACCACAGCGCGCTCAGCCACAACAACACCTACGGCGTCCTTTCCGACTATTACGTGGACCAGGGCTTCAGCTGTCGCGACTGCGGCGCAACGGAGGTTTGGACAGCGCCTCAGCAGAAGTGGTGGTACGAAGTCGCCAAAGGGCACATCGACTCCCGCGCGGTACGCTGCGGCTCCTGCCGCAAGAGAATCCGGAACCGTAAGACGGCGCAGAAGCGGCACATGGAGGCCATGAAGGCCCTACCTCGACACGCCAACGAGGCATTCTTCCGACGGCGGATGCGTTGCTCTGCTGGGTAGTCTCAGACCCGGATCGGGAGTCGCCGTCTTCTGAAAAGGTGCCAGACTCAATTTTTGAAAAGCGGCAGCTCGCCTTGCGCCTCGCGATGCTCAGCCCACCGCTCAATGTCCTTGGCCGTTACTCTCATCCGTAGACCTCATTGTGGATTCCAATATCGAGAAGAACGCCTTCCTGTTCCGTGACCTTGAGCAGTAGCGTCAATCGATAGCTGCAGGTGAGGCTGATCGCCTGCATGCCTTCCAGCTTGCCGGCGAGGGAATGGAGCTTCAGCTTGGGCTGGAATGCTGTTCATGGATTTGTCGCCGTCAAGAATGGGTTGGTGATGGTGAGGCGGCCATCAATAACTTGTCCGTGTTGCAGGTCCTCCGTGTAAAGCACACCGCAAACGGCATCCAGGGCCGAGGCGACGATGAGGCTGTCGAAGTGGCTGAAGCCATAGCGTTCGGCCAGGGTCCAAGCCGCGCGAATATGCTCTATACGGACCTCGACCAGGCGCGTGAGACCAATCATAATGGTCAGTTCCGCCGCCACTTGCGCGGGCGCCCAACGGGCCTTGCGACGCAGGACATGACTGCATTCGTTGACGACCTGGGTGGAGATCGTGGGCGAGGAGGCGAGCAACTGCTGGGCGCGCACCCGTTTAGGCTCTTCTTCTCCGAGGGCGTAGAGCAGGATATTGCTGTCGAGAAACACCGCCATCTCAGCCCCCCGCGCGGTCGTCGTCATAGAGGGCGTCACGATCAGGGATCGGTTGACCGCCCCAATCGATCCGGATATTCGCGAGATGGGCGAGCGCTTGTTGGCGGCTGATGTCGCGCGTTGGGGTGGGCGCGGTCGCCGGCTCCGCGACGCCGTAGCGCTGCTCTAAAAACTCAATGAAATCTAGTGCCTCGCGGGCGGCCTGCTCGGGCAATCGGAGGCTATGTTGATAAATGGTTTCGGATAGGGTCATCGGTTACTCCGCGAGAAACCTCGCCGTTGCGGGCGAGGAAAATAGCGGCTGCGACCGTGCAGCCATCGGAAAAAGTGCAGGCTTTCCACCTGCTGGACCCTGAGGCTCTGCCCGTAAGGGCCTGGTGAGAGGGTAACGTTTCACGACGTGGCCCGCTCCCCTCGACCGTGTTATGCCTGATCCTGGTATTAAAACCAGCGCCAAATCAAGCGGACTCGAGCAGCTCGTCATGCATGATCGGCGGCTTCGATGTACCCTCTGAGGCGCGCGCGTATTCCCAAAACCAGTCGATTGCCGCATCGCTAACGAGACGCGGATTCCACTCACCGCTTAACGCTTGCCTGCCGGATGGTCGGTGTCAGCTCGACCGTCGATCGGCCATTGCCGATCCAGACCTGACCGCCGTCGAGCGTGCACTGAAGCTCCATGCTGCGCTCGACCAGCTCGGTCAGCGCCTGGACCTCAGTCGCATCGAGATTGAGCACCCGCAGGTTGCGCAGACGCCCCAGATTGGCCCCGTGCTGCTGCCACCACAGCTGCGCCGCGCGGCCCGCGTAGTTGATCACCACCACCTCTCGGGCGCGTCCACACGCTTGGCGCACACGCCGCTCGTCCGGTTGGCCCAGCTCGATCCAGCGCTCGATCTCCCCACTCAGGCTGTGCTGCCACAGATCCGGCTCCTCATCGGTGGAGAGTCCCTTGGTAAAACTCAACTGCGCATCGGCGAAGAGACAGAAGGCCAAGAGGCGCACCATCATCCGCGTATCGGTCTCCGAGGGATGACGGGCGAGGGTGAGCGTGTGGCTTTCGTAGTAGTGACGGTCCAGATCGCTGATCTGCACCTGGGCTTTGAAGACGGTTGCCTTGAGGGCCATGGGATGTCCTGACGTCGGGGAGATTTGGGAGGGTGAGGGCGTCCATGGTAACCGCGCCGCCCAGGCGATCGGAGGGTGGCGCAAACGCCCTCGATGGTGTTGGCGTGGATCTCATGGAACCCGTCGCTATCGGCGTCGCGCAGCGCGCGCTGACCGCGATCGGCCTCAACAGCGGCTGGCCCAGCCCAATCAGCAAGTATTGACCATCAACGGCGATACACCAATCCGCTGAACAGGCTGCGATGGTGAGGCCCGGTCGAACGCCATCAAGAGATCCATTAGACTCAGGTGACCCTGCAAACGCTGAAAGCCATTGGGCGTACTCGCCGCAACGGGGCGACGATCAGGCGCGTGCGCCAGCGCAACAAGGAGCGACATCATGAGTTCAACAAGAATCTTTGCCATCCTCTCAATCCTGCTCGGGGTCGCGGCGATTGCGCTTCCCTACTTCTTCGGCACATTAGCGGTGTTGGCGCTTGGCGGCGTGATGCTGGCCAGCGGCATCGTCTCCCTACTCTTCGTCATTGACGCGCGCAAACAAGATTTGCCTGTCAGCGTCTTCGGTCCCTGGGCGCAAATGATCGCTGGCGTGGTGGTGCTGATCTGGCCGGAATTGGCCCTCTGGGTGGCGGCCGTGCTGTTAGGCGGTGGTCTCATTCTGAGCGGCATCGTCGGATTGACCGCGCTGCGTGACGCCGGAGTCGTCAATCCGCCACTGCTGCGCAAAGTCGGTTTGTGGGCAAGCATCGTGCT
>JARIBS010000059.1 GCA_029257385.1 Thiorhodococcus sp. | reverse complement strand
ATGGCGCGCCTCTGGACACCTGACTCCGGAGCTGCTCTGGGGTCGTATCCGTCTGGCAATGGAGTCGGGAAACCTGGGGCTTGCGCGCTATCTCGGTCGCGACCTGCCAGACAGCGAGCAGATCTGGCACGCACGCTGGATGGCCGTTCACAGAGATCCTGGGCTAGTCCTGGATGCGACACTGTTGGCCGAGGAGCACCCCGCGCGCGCCGCCATACTGGCACACGGGATCGCGCGTCTCGCGTCCGAATCCCCGCGAGACGCCGCTCTGGCGTTGCAGCATCATCAAGATCTGCTGAGGAGCGACCCGCGTACAGTCGACCGTGCACATACAGCCGTTGGCAAGGCCGTCACGGATTCCGGCGATCGGCTCGGACTGCTCTACTGGGATGCGATGAGCGCCACTGAAGCCAATATTGCGGCGCAGGAAGCGCGCTTGCGCGCCGCCATCGCGCTGAGGGCCTGGGACTGGATCGCGCAGTGGATTGAGCGCATGCCCGATGGCGCGCGAAAACGCGAACGCTGGCTTTATTGGCTCGGTCGTGCCGAGGAGCAACTCGGTCGCGGTGAGGCGGCGCAGGCCAGTTACGCACGTGCCGCCGAGCAACGCAGCTTTTGGGGTTTCATGGCGGCCGATCGGGTCGGGCGACCTTACAACCTCACCCATCGTCCAACACCAGCAGCGCCGGAGCGCATCAGGGAGATCGTCCGCACCCGCGCCTATCAGCGTATCCGCGCGCTGGATCGCCTGGGCCGGGAAACCGATATCAGACGCGAATGGCGGGCGTTGACGCGCGACATGGATACCGAGGGGCTGATGGCTGCGGCCTATGTCGCCGATACCTTTCGCTGGCATGATCAGGCCATCTTTATTCTGGCTCGAACCGAGTACTGGGATGATCTGCAGTTGAGGTTCCCGCTTGCCTACCAGGAGCTGGTTTTGGATCAAGCCTGGCAGAGCGGCATCGAACCCGAGTGGATTTTCGCGGTCCTGCGCCAAGAGAGCGTCTTTGCACGCACGGTCGCATCCTCCGCCGGTGCTATCGGTTTGATGCAGCTCATGCCAAAAACGGCGGTGCAGGTGGCCGAGGGGCTTGGATTGCCGGCCCCCTCGCGCTGGGATCTGTTTGATCCGCGCCTCAACATTACGCTGGGCAGTTCCTATCTGACCGAGATGCGCGATCGCTTCGGTCATGCGGCTTTAGCCAGCGCCGCCTACAATGCCGGCCCGCACCGTGTCCAGCGCTGGCTGCCGGCGCAATGCATGGAGGCCGACCTGTGGATCGCCGCTATCCCCTTCGCCGAGACACGCGGTTATGTGGAGCGGGTGATGACTTACCGGGTCATCTACGCCGCGCGTCTTGGACAGGAGCCAGTGCGGCTGAACGCGCTCTTGCCCCCGGTACCGGCCGTGGAGTGATCCGCGTCTGATAGACTCACGATGCCTGATCAACAGCGCCTCTCACCTCTTTACAGTCAACAGGACAAGAATCCAGAGGAGAAGCTGACGCGGTGCCGCTTGTCGGCCTCTCTCTTTCTCTGCGATCGCATCCATGCCCAAGACATCCACCAGTCAGCTACTGCGTTTAACGCCTTGCAGTTCAAGGGGGCTCGCAGCGCTGTCCCTTCGGGGCGTATGCTGTGGCGTGCTGCTCGCAATGGCCGTGTTTCAGGGTCGCGCTGGGGCGGATACGCTGCTCGACACCCCCGCTCAGGCCATGGCTCATGCGATCGCGCGCATGATGGAGAGCATGGGCTTTAGCGGTGGCGTATCGGGCAATTCAGGCCCCGTGCCACCCGACGGGTTGCCATCGGCCTTCGGCACCTGGCCGAGCCAGCTATCGCCTGGCGGTGTGATGGGCCAAATGGGTGATGTGATGACCGGCGCCCCCACCGTGCTGGAAGGCGTGTGGGAGGACAATCAGGGGGGATTGCTGATCGTTCAGGGAGGCCTCTATCGGCTCTACTCGGCGGGCAAGGGGTATATCGAGGGCGATATCCGAGTGACCGAAGGCCGCATCGAACTCGGCAATCGCGCGGGTGGGTTCACCCAGACCTTCGAATTTGCGCTCGATCAGGGCCGTCTGGCTTTGAGGAATACGAGCGGTCAGTTGTATCTGTATCGGCGTCTGGTGCTCGGGCGAACACCCTGACGCCGGGCGAGCGTCAGCTCCCGTTCATCGTGGGCGACTTTAAGGGCGGCGGATGGTCCGGACGCGACACGGACGCTGGTTGCTCGGGGAGATCGGCGAAGGCGAAGGCGAACTTCCCGGCTCCCTCGGGCAGCTGCCAATGGTTATTGTCGTCGAAGCGGATGTACTTGCGCATGTCGGCGAAGTCGATACGCCATTTTCCCTCCTCCCAGCACAGGAAGTAGGGGTTGCAGACGCCTGGTTCGGGATCGTAGCGCACCACCGCTTTGTCGCCCTGGACTTGGAAGCGCTCGCCAGTGCAGCGTTGGTGCTCGTGCGCGACGTTGCGCATCTGCGCCTGGGTGATCACCCAGTTTTTGAGCATCTCCTGGGAGGATTTGCTGTAGATGTCGAGATCGGCGCGGGCGTTGCCTTCTTCCATAGCCTGGATATAGGCCGCGACGGTCTCCAGCGGACTGCCCTCGGAGGTGACATCGGGCATGGGCACGAGATTTTCACTCGGCGCGCTTTTGGCTCTGATGGGTGGAACGAGGTCCACCGTAGCGGGTGGCTCTGGCGCTGGCGCGACGTCAAGCGCCAGGTTCTTGGTCGCCTCCTGTGCGCGTGTCACGATCGCTTCGGTAGCGGCAACGATGCCGTCATCGACCTGGTTGCTGCGGAAGAATAGCGCCATTTGCGTGCCTTCGAGCTGCGCGACAAAGTCATCCGTATAGATCTCTCCCAGAGCGCTGCCGACCTCCAGCCACGCCTGGTCCGTTCGCGCGTTGACGACCAGTAGCAACCCTCTGCCGGATGCGGCGAAATTGCCGCCCTCCAGCGCGGCGAACTGCTCGGCGGCGAGCTGAGCGATGTCGATCTTGCGCGCCGTCGTCATGACCCGATAGTCGATGCCGTAGTCATTACGTAGGGCATTGTGATAGTCGACCACAAATGCCGACTCGGTCGCGCCGAGCAGACTGGCCTCGTCCATCAATAATTGCATATTGACCACTGGGGAATAGGTCACCGCGAGTCTGAAATTGTTGGCGGCGAGCACCAACAAGCAGATTGCGACGACTGTCTTAACCTTTTCCATCATGCCGATCTCTCGATATCGCCAGGGCGACGTGCGCCTTGTCTCATGCTTTTGCGGTGGTGGGGAAGCACAAACAGGCACTGTATTGCTACGTTATCGTGAATGATACAACCCGAATGATACGGGCATTGGGCCGTTCTGGATGCGTTTTCGGATGTTGGGGGTCAACTTCCAGCGACCGCGCCCGCCAGACAATGGCTTAAATCTCAGCCAGTCCCTCGCGGGATATCAGCCTGGTCTGGGGCTTAACTGACCGCCAGACGCACGGCGACCGACAACAACAGGACCGCGAAGATACGCTTGAGCACGGCGACGGGCAGCGTGTGCGCGAGACGAACCCCAATAGGCGCCGCCGGCATACTGGCCAGGAGCATGATAAACACGGCTGGCCAGTAGACGAATCCGGAGCTGAACGCGGGCAGACCCGCGCGGTCCCAGCCGGCGATCAAGAAACCAATGGCTCCAGCGATGGCGATGGGTAATCCGCAAGCTGCGGAGGTGCCGACCGCCTTGCGCATATCGAGACCACGGCCATTGAGAAAAGGCACCGTCATGGTGCCACCGCCGATGCCCACCAGTGACGACAATAGTCCGATGCCACCGCCCACACCCCACAGCGCACTGGTTCTGGGCATCGGCAGAGCGGTTTGCGCCCGAGCGCGGGCGAGCAGCATGCGCGTACCAACGAAGGCCAGGAATAGTGCGAAGAACCGCTTGAGCCAGAGTTCAGGGATAAAGGCGACCAGTCCCGCACCCACCCAGGCACCAAGAACGATGCTGGGCGCCAGCTTGCTGAAAAGATCCCAGCGAACCCCGCCACGGCGGTGATGGGCGAGGGTGGATGCCGCGCCGGTTCCGATGATGGTCGCCAACGAGGTGCCGATTGCCAGATGCGGTATCCAGTCACTGGTGACCTCGAACTGAGTGAAGACCAGGATCAGGGCCGGAACGATCACCGCTCCGCCCCCGACGCCAAAGAGACCGGCGAGCACGCCCGAGAGGATTCCGATAAGGAGGTATGAAACAAGTTCGATGGTCGGCATGGCGGGTTCTTCGAAAGTCTGTCGACGTTCACTGCATCTGGCTGATCCTGACGCCCGGCTTCAGACTTGGGCTTTCGGTCATGGCGCGCGTGCCGTGACGGTGACTGGCATACGCGCCGGTTCACTGGCGGTCGTCGCGCTGCTCCGTCGGCCCTAGGGCATCCTCGCTGTAACGTTGGCTGAAGCGGATGATGAGAATGGCCACACTCACCAGCAGGATGGCGCCGCTCTCGTAGAGTAGATTTTCGGGGGCGATATCCTTGCCCTGAAGGACGATCAGACGCGACAGGGCCGTGACGGCGATGAACATCGGATAAGTAAACGGCACGGCGCGTCTGAGAAAGTAGACGTTGGCCATCGCCATGATCTCGATAAAGATAAACATCAGCAGGAGGTCTTCGAGGCGCACCTCGCCCTGCTGGAAGATGCCTTGGATGAGCTGACCGATACCGACCAGCGCCAAACCGCCAACGCCGACCAGAACGATTTTCTCGGTATAGAGAAACAGCGCCGAGAGCCATCGGTCGATGGGGTTATACGATTTCATGCCCCGTGCTCATCTGTCGCTGGGATGGCCGCCGAGACCGTCGGGAGTCGCCGATGCTCCTCGGGCGCGAGCAGCATATAAAAGGCCGGCACGACGAAGAGCGTGAAGAGCGTGCCGATTCCCAGCCCGGTGACGATGACCAGTCCGATGTCGAAACGGCTCACCGCGCCTGGGCCGCTGGCCGTCAGCAGCGGGATCATGGCCACCAGCATGGCGACCGTCGTCATGAGAATGGGGCGCAACCGGATCGCCGACGCCTGCTCGACTGCCTCGAGTTTGGACAGCCCCTCCTTCTCGCGTAACTGATTGGTAAACTCGACGATCAGGATGCCGTTCTTGGTAATCAGACCAATCAGCGTGATGAGTCCGACCTGGGTGTAGATGTTGACGCTGGCGAAACCGAGAAAGAGAAAGGCCATGGCCCCGACGATCGACAGCGGCACCGACATGAGGATGACGAAGGGATCGCGCCAGCTCTCGAACTGCGCCGCCAGCACCAGATAGATGATCACCAGCGATAGGAAGAACGTGACCTCCAGCGCCGTTCCCTCGCTCTTGAACTGACGCGACTCGCCTTTGTAGTCCCAGCGCACCCCGCGCGGAAAGAGCGCCTGCGACTCCTGCTCCAGATACGCGAGCGCGTCACCGAGCGTCACGCCCGGCAGCATGACGCCCGAGAGCGTAATGGCATTGAGCTGCTGGAACTGCATGCGCACCGATGGCTCCACCGACTGCGTGAAGTCCACCAGCGCCGAGACCGCCACCAGATCGCCGTCGGCATTGCGCACCTGATAGTCGCCGATCTCGCCCTGATCGTTGCGGAATTGTTGCGCGACCTGTGGAATGACCTTGTAGCTGCGCCCTTCGAGACTGAACCAGTTGACATAGTCGTCGTTGAGCATCACGGCCAGATTCTGGCCTAAGTCGCGCATGCTGATGCCCAGATCGCCCGCCAGGTCGCGGTCCACCGTCATCAGCGTCCTGGGACGCTCGAACTTCACGTCCTTTTGCAGAAACATAAATTTCCCGCTGGCCATGGCCGTGCCGAGGAGCTGATCGGTGAGACCATCGAGCTCTTCATACGGGCGGTCCGACAACACGACGAACTCGATCGGAACGCCGCTGCCCGGCGTGGGCAGGCTAGGGCGGGGAAAGACCACGGTGTCGAGTCCGGTGACCTGCCCGAGCGCGCCCTGGAGCTGCGGCTGAACGGCCGTCTGTGAGCGCTCGCGCTGCGTTGGAGAGGACATCTTGAAGCCGCCGAAGATGCTGCTCTGATCACCGCCGGAACCGACGATGATAAAGCTCTGCCTGTACTCGGGAATGGACGCGAAGATCGGCAGGATCTCTTCCACATAGCGCAGATCGTAGTCAATGGTGGCCGTCTGAGGCGCCGTGCCCATGAAAAACAGGATGCTCTGATCCTCGGTCGGCGCCAGCTCTTTCTGGGTCATGCCGTACATCGCATAAATCGCGCCAAGGATGACGACGGCGACCAGCACTGTCACGCCCGGATAGCGTAGCCAGCCGTGGAGCGCGCGCCGATAGCCGGTGGAGAGCTGCGTAAAACGCTGCTCGATCCAGCGCTCGAAACGCCCTTGTTTGGCGCTGCTCGTGAGCACTTTAGAGGCCAGCATGGGTGAGAGCGTCAGCGCCACCACACCCGAGATCAGCACCGCGCCCGCCAGCGTGAAGGCAAACTCCGTAAACAGTGAACCGACCAGCCCGCCCATGAAGCCGATGGGCGCGTAGACTGCGACCAGGGTCGTAGTCATGGCGATGATCGGGACGGACAGTTCGCGTGCGGCATCGATGGCTGCATCGAAGTTCGATTTGCCCATTTCCAGATGGCGATGGACGTTCTCGACCACCACAATGGCATCATCGACCACCAGGCCGATTGCCAGCACCATTGCGAGCAAGGTCAGCAGATTGATCGAGAACCCCATCAGCAGCATCAGGAAACCGGCGCCGATGATCGCCAACGGCACCGCCACCGATGGCACCAGCGCCGCGCGAAACGAACCCAAGGAGAGAAAGATCACCAGCAGCACGATCAGCACCGCCTCGGCGAGCGTTTTGAAGACCTCCGCGATAGAGTCCTCAATGAACTCGCTGGCGTCATACGCGGCCGTGACACTCAGCCCTTCGGGAAACTGCGCCTGTAGCGTCGGGAGCAGGTCGCGCACCCGCTTGGCCACATCGAGCGGATTGGCGCCTGGGGTCTGCTCGATGCCGATGAAGATCGCCGGAGTGCCGTCGAACAAGGTGCTCGAGTCATAGTCGGCAGAACCCAGCTCGACGTCGGCGATATCGTCGAGCCGGATGATGCGGCCGTTCTGCTCGCGAACCACCAGTCGGCGGAAGTCCTCGACGTTACTCACGTCCGTGGTCACGGAAAGGTCGACCTGGACCATCTCGCCGCGCAGGTTGCCGACCCCCGAGAGATAGTTATTGCTATCCAGAACCCGCGCCACATCCTCCCCGGTGACACCGAGCGAGGCCATCCGCGCCGGATCCAGCCAGACCCGCATGGCATAGGTCTTGTTGCCGAACAACTCCGCTTTGGCGATGCCCTCCAGCGCTTGCATCTGGGGTTGCGCCACGCGCAGCAGATAGTCCGTAATCTGGGGCAGCTCCATCTCCTCGCTGTAGAACGCCAGATACATGAGCGCGGTCGAGTCGCCGGTCGTGGAGTCGATGATGGGATTCTGGGCCGCGTCGGGCAGGACGTTGAGCTGGCTTGCCACCTTGGCCTGGATCTCGGCGACTGCGTCGTTGGGATCGTAGTTGAGCCGCATATGGGCCTCGATCACCGAGCTGCCCGCCGAACTGGTGGAGGACAGATAGTCGATGCCGTCGGCCTCCGCAATCGCCTGCTGCAGGGGCGTGGTGATGAAGCCTTGGACCAGATCGCTGCTGGCGCCAGGATAGAACGTGGTCACCGAGACCACCGTGTTCTGGGTCTCGGGGTATTGGCGCACCTCCAGATCAATGAAGGCGCGCACTCCCAGGATGAAGATCAGCAGGCTGACAACGGTCGCAAGGACCGGGCGCTGGATGAAGCTATCGGTAAACGTCATGACGACGGCGCCTGCTCTGTGGTGGTGGCATCATCGCCGTCCGGCTTGATCTGTATACCCTGCCCGTTGGTCAGCTTGACCTGACCGGCCAGCACCACCCGGTCGCCCTCGCGCAATCCCTCCAGCACCGCCACTTGCCCGCCGCGCGCGGCGCCGGTAACCACCTGGCGACGCTGCACCTGGGGCTTGCCGTCCACCTCGTTGATTAGATAGACCGAATCGCCATAGGGGTTGAACGTAATGGCCTCGCGCGGCAGGGTGAGCGTTGCGTCCGCGCTTGGCAGCAGGGTGTTGACCCGGGCGAACATGCCGGGTTTGAGCGTCAGATCAGCGTTCTCAAAACGGGCACGGATCTGGATGTTGCGCGTGCCCTGGTCGATCGCCGGGCTGATGGCCTCAATCTTGCCGTTGAAGGTGCGATCCGGGTAGGCGGCGACCACGATGCGCGCGTCCTGTCCGTGGCGCAACTCACCCAGATGACGCTCGGGCAGTGCATAGTCGACGAAGACTGGGTTCAGCGCCTGAAGTGACACGATTGTCGAACCCGCCGCGAGGTACTGTCCAAGATTGACCTCGCGGATGCCCAGTTGACCCGAGAAGGGCGCGCGGATCGCTTTTTTATCAATGATTGCCTGTTTAGCCTTGACTTGGGCGCGCGCCTGATCGAGCTGCGCGCTGATCTCGTCGACATCGCCTTGGGCGACCGCCCGATCCTTGAGCAGTTTGCGATTGCGTTCGATCTTGAGACCGGAGAGACGCTCGGCGGCGCTCAGTCCTTCGAGATCTGCCTGATCCACGTCGTCATCAAGGCGCACCAGTAATTCACCGGCGCGCACCAGCGCCCCGGAGGTAAACAGGATCTCTTTCACCTGTCCCGCCACCTGGTTGTTGACCGCAACGCCCTGTACCGCCTGCACGGTACCGACCGCTGCCAGCGTCGGCTGCCAGGTTTGCGATTCGACGGTTACCGCCGCCACTACGGGGTCCGGTCTGGGCTGAGAAAAGCTGGCTATTTCCTTTTGGATCTGGCCGTACTTCAGGAAGGCCAGCCCGGCGACGATGGCCGCGAGCGCAAGCAGTACCAGCAGGAGACGAGCGATCATGGGTATTGACGGACCTCTGTACGGATGTGGTTGAATATGTTGATAAAGTCGGTCATCGTGTAGCTATCGCGAAGCGGGTCGCTTCAAGATGCACGGGCGAGTGTTTCGGTCTGGCTCTGATAAAGTCTCCGACCCGGCCAGTGGCGTCGAGACATTATACTCGACACAACGCGTTTTCCGCGCACACCAGGATCGCGAGCCTGGAACACAGGATAGCTCCTTATCGGAATAGAATCACACGGGATGTGACATAGATACTGTCAGCATGGGATTTTGGAGAGTTAAGATGATTGTTGGAATAGATATGGGTGGAACTCATATAGATGGCGTCATTATTGATGGTGGGGAAATAATAAAGACAACAAAAAACATTACAGATAAAGACGATTTATTTAAATCCATCCAAACCACACTGCAACAGCTATTAGAGAATATTGATAAGAAAAAAATATCGAGAATTAACTTGAGTACAACCATATCAACAAATGCAATTGTTGAAAACAAAGTAAGCAAGGTTGGAATGATCGTTCAAAGCGGCCCCGGCATGAATCATGATTTCAGCGATGCAGGTGATGAAGTAGAGTTTATTAGTGGTTATATTGACCATCGCGGCACTGTAGTGAAAGAAGTATCAAAAAATGAAATAAATGACATCAAAATTAATTTTACTAAGAGTAGAATTGATTCAATTGGAGTTGTTAGTAAATTTTCCACTAGAAACCCAAGTCACGAGAAGCAAATTTCAAATATACTGGAAGATGATTTCGACACGATTACAACAGGACACCGCTTGTCAGGAAAGTTGAATTTCCCAAGAAGAGTCCACACCACCTATTTAAACGCGGCTGTGAATAGAACATTTAGAGATTTTTCAGATAGCATTACAAGATCTCTAAAAAAAGAAGGCGTAGATGCGCCTGTTTATATACTAAAAGCCGATGGCGGGACAATGGATTTAGATACAGCTAAAAACAAACCTGTTGAAACGATTCTATCAGGCCCGGCTGCTAGCTTTATGGGGCTGAGTGCCTTATTTGCAGAAAGCGAAGATGGAGTGCTGCTAGATATCGGAGGGACAACAACTGATATCTTCTTCTTGGCAAATGGAGTTCCATTATTTGAACCATTAGGAATAAGCATCGGAAATCATAAGACACTGATCAGATCGATTTATTCTGTTTCCATTGGCCTTGGCGGTGATAGTTATGTAAGAGTAGAAGATAATGAATTAAAAATAGGCCCTCAAAGAATGGGGCGGCCGATTGCTTTTAGCGGCGAACACTTAACATCTACTGACGCAATGGTAACTTTAGGGAAAATTAATTCAGGGAACAAAGAAAAAGCAACTTTAGCAATGGGGAAGTTAGCTGAAAAATTGAACGTATCAACACAAGAAGCCGCAAATAAAGTTTTGGATGAAATGGCCGGCTTAATTAAAGAAAAGGTAAATGAGTTATTATCAGAAGTTAACGGGAAGCCAGTTTATACCATTAAAGAATTACTTAGTTATAAAGTATTAGAGCCACAATTTATTAACATAATTGGCGGGCCAGCTAAAATATTAGCACCATTTTTGGAAGAAAAGTTCAATATAAAAGTTAAGTATCCAAAAAGATACGAAGTTGCTAATGCAGTCGGAGCAGCTTTGGCAAAGCCAACAATAGAAATTAATATGCATGCTGATACAGAGCGTGGAATATTGTCCGTGCCGGAGGTTGGAATATACGAAAAAATTAATAAAAATTACAATTTGGAGATGGCGGAAAATAGGGCTTTACAAATCGTCAAAGATAGTGCCATTAAAATAGGCGCAGCTGCAGATACCATTGAGGCCGAAATTGTCGAGTCAAATAGCTTTAATATGATTAAAGGATTTTCTAGTGCTTCGAGAAACATTAGAGTGAGAGCTCAAATAGCACCAGGATTAATTTATGATTTAAAAGGAGAACAGTAAATGGCTAAGGTTAAAAATAAATTAGGACTGATCTTTTTTCCAGCTTTTGACTGGGCAATTTCAGAAACGCATCCTGAGCGTGAAGAAAGGCTACTCTATACACAAGATCAGATATTTGAGGAAGGAATTGAAGACATTGAGGGAATCGAATTCTATAACCCTACAATTGCAACTGAAAAAGATATAGCAAGAGTTCATTTTGCAGTTCCAGATGTCGCAAGTCGGCTAACACCCTCCCATCTTATTGCTGCTGGAGGAGCGATAAGAGCTTATCAAGCAGTAATGGAAAAAGAAGTCGATAAGTCTTTTGCGTTAGTTAGGCCGCCGGGCCATCATGCGCACCGTATTGTCTATGGAGATCGCGGTTTTTGCATTGTGAATATTGAAGCTGTCGCATTGGAGCGCATCAGGCAAGACTATGGTGATTTAAAGGTAGCCATCATTGATACTGACGCCCATCATGGTGATGGAACTCAAGATATTTATTGGAATGACAAAGATACGCTATTTATCTCATTCCACCAGGATGGACGAACCCTCTACCCAGGAACAGGTAGTATTGAAGAGTTTGGCGGGCCATCAGCCTACGGTTACAACATTAACATTCCTCTCCCTCCAGAAACTGGCGAAGAAGGATTTTTGTATGTATTAGAGAATGTTGTCATGCCAATTTTAGATGACTTCAAGCCAGATATAATTGTTAACTCAGCTGGGCAGGACAATCACTATAGCGACCCACTCACAAATATGAACTTTACAGCTCAAGGGTATGCAATATTGAATGAACGTCTAAACCCAGACATAGCGGTTCTAGAAGGCGGGTACTCAATAGAAGGAGCGTTGCCTTATATTAACGTAGGTATTATTTTAGCAATGGCAGGTCTTGATTACTCACATGTATGGGAGCCAGATTATGATGCCGAGAGATTAAAGCAAGACCCATCTATAACCGCTCATATCAAAAAACTATCAAACGTCATCTACAGTCTTTGGAAGCACAAAGATGAACTGGCGAAGGAGGCGTTTAAAAATAAAACTAAAATAACACGAGAGCAAAATATTTATTTCGATACCGCTCAAGTTATGGAGCATCAAATTCAAACGTACACTATTTGCAAAGATTGCGCTGGCGTTGACTTCATCGACTCTGAAAATGATAAAAACGCTCACATTTTTGCAATTACAATTCCAAGAAAAGCTTGTCAGAAATGTATCGATAAAGCATACAAAATGTATGATCAATCGAACAAAGAGAGTTTTACAAAAATATACTTACAAGATCGTGTCAATGACAAATATCTATCTAAATAAAATGGCTTTTTATGCATTTCAGACAGTGATGGCGCCCTATTCATAGGGTGGCAGCGCTTTAAAAATTTTTAGGAACAGAATCGGTCTTTTCCATGGCACTGAAAAAAATCCCAGCTCTACAGCTCCCTCTGGCAATCCTGCGACGAACTGCGCGGCGGTATGGACGCCTCGCAGTACAAGGACTATGTGCTGACGCTGCTGTTTATGAAGTACGTCAGCGATAAGAAGGATTCACTGATCGAGGTGCCGGAAGGCGGCAGCTTCGCCGACATGGTGGCACTCAAGGGCGACAAGGAGATTGGCGACAAGATCAACAAGATCATCGGCCGGCTCGCCGAGGCCAACGATCTCAAGGGCGTGATCGACCAGGCGGATTTCAACGACGAGACCAGGCTCGGCTCCGGCAAGGACATGCAGGACCGGCTCTCCAAGCTGGTGGCCATCTTCGATCAGCTTGATCTGGGCGCCAACCGCGCCGATGGCGATGACCTGCTGGGGGATGCCTACGAATACCTGATGCGCCACTTCGCCACCGAGTCGGGCAAGAGCAAGGGGCAGTTCTACACCCCGGGTGAAGTCTCGCGGGTGATCGCCCAGGTGGTGGGTATCGGCCCGGACACGCGCCAGGACGAGACCCTATACGATCCGACGTGTGGTTCAGGCTCCCTGCTGCTGCGCGCCGCCTACGAGGCCCCGCAGGGCATGAGCATCTACGGCCAGGAAAACGACAACGCCACCTGGGCATTGGCCAGGATGAACATGATCCTGCACGACTACTCTACTGCCGAGCTGTGGCGGGACAACACCCTCTCGCGCCCGTACTTCAAGAACGCCGATGGCAGACTCAAGACCTTCGACTACGCGGTCGCCAATCCGCCGTTTTCCGCCAAGTCCTGGACCAACGGCCTGGACCCGGGAAACGACGAGTTTGGTCGTTTTGAGTATGGCATCCCGCCGGCCAAAAACGGCGATTACGCCTTTCTGCTGCACCTGATCAAGTCGCTGAAAGCCACCGGCAAGGGCGCTATCATCCTGCCCCACGGCGTGCTGTTTCGCGGCCACAAGGAGGCGGATATCCGCCGCAACCTGGTCCGGCGTGGGCTGATCTTGGGGCTAATCGGTCTGCCGGCCAACCTGTTCTACGGCGCCGGCATTCCGGCCTGCATCCTGGTGATCGACAAGGCGCAGGCCGCCAGCCGGGAACATATTTTCATGGTGGATGCCAGCCGCGAGTTCATCAAAGACGGCAACAAGAACCGTCTGCGCTCGCGCGACATCCACAAGATCGTGGACGTGTTCAACCACCAGCGCGAGCTGCCCGGCTACGCTCGGCGCGTGCCCCTGACCGAAATCGCGAGTCAAGCCAACGATTACAACCTCAACATCCCGCGCTATATCGACAGCGCCGACGTCGAAGACCAGCATGATCTCTACGCGCACCTGAACGGCGGCATCCCGCAGCGCGACGTAGACGCGCTCGAACCCTACTGGTCCGTGCTGCCCGACCTGCGCGAAGCGCTGTTCCGGGGCACCGGGCGGCCCGGCTATCTGGAGGCGACCGTCGAAACCCGGCAGGTCAAGCCCACCGTGCTGAATCATCCCGCCTTCGAGGCTTTCGCCGAGCGGGTCAGCGACGTTATCGACGGTTGGCAGGCAGCCCATCACCCAGGCCTGCGCGGCCTGGAGGCGGGCATCAAACCTCGGGCCGTGATCCACGACCTCTCCGAAGACTTGCTCCAGCGCTTCACCGACGTACCCCTGCTGGACCGCTACGCCGTCTATCAGCGCCTGATGGACTATTGGGCCGATGTGATGCAGGACGATATTCACCTCATCGCCGCTGAGGGGTGGGAAGAGGCAGCCAGTCCCCGTGGCGTGATCGAGAACAAGGAGCGCAAGATCAAGGAAGAGCCCGACCTCACCATCGGCAGCGGTCGAAAGGCCAAAAAGTACAAGCTCGACTTGATCCCGCCCGGGCTGGTCATTGCTCGCTATTTCAGCGAGCAGCAGGCCCGCCTCGAAAAACTGCAAGCTGAGCTTGAAACCGCCGCCCGCGAGCTGGAGGAGTTCATCGAGGAACAGGACGGCGAGGAAGACCTCTTAAGCGAGGTCAAAAACGACAAGGGCAAGGTCACCAAGACCGAAATCCCCAAGCGCCTCAAGACCCTCAAGGACGAGCCGGATAGCGACGAGGAAATCGCCGCGCTCAAGCAGTGCAGGGAGCTGATGGACGCCGAGGCCGACGCCAAGAAAGCCGTCAAGGATGCCCAGGCCAAACTCGATCAGGCTATGTTGACCCGCTACTTTGAGCTCACCGAAGACGAGATCAAACAGCTCGTCGTGGACGATAAATGGCTGGCCGATATCCGCGCCGCCATCGAATCGGAAGTGGAGCGCATCACCAACCAGCTCGCTGGCCGCGTGCGCGAGCTGGAAGAGCGCTACGCCGATCCGCTGCCTGCCATTGAGCGGGAAGTGGAGGCATTGGCCGCCAGGGTCACGGGGCACCTGGAACAGATGGGGGTGCGGGTTGATGTCTGAGCAGGGTTCGGCATTGGATGAAGACGCGGTGCGGGATGCCTCGCCCGCCTATTTGGTAGAAGCAGGAATTG
>JARIBS010000053.1 GCA_029257385.1 Thiorhodococcus sp. | reverse complement strand
CCTGGGAAGTGGCCTATCTCCCGATCGATCCGGGCGATCTCGGACGCAGCTACGAGGCCGTGATCCGCGTGAACAGCCAATCGGGCAAGGGCGGCGTGGCCTTCGTGCTCGAGCGCGAGTTCGGGCTGGTGTTGCCGCGCTGGCTCCAGGTGGAGCTGGCGCCGCTGGTCCAGCGCGAGACCGAGTCGCGCGGTGGTGTGTTGGATGCCGAGCAGATCCACGCTCTGTTCAAGGACAACTTTATCGTCGATCAGAAGCCGGAGCGTCTGCTCGGCTACCGGCTCGACCGCAACGGTCACGACATCATCGAGGTGCGGATCGGCACGCATGATCGCGTGCGGACACTGCATGGCACGGGGCAGGGCGCCATCGCCGCCTTCATTGACGCCTGGACGCGCGCGAGTGGACGCCAGTTAAACGTGCTCGACTACCAGGGCCATGCCATCGGCGAGGGGACGGATGCCGAGGCTGCCGCTTATGTCCTGCTGGATGTCGATGGAGCGCGGATGACGGGCGCAGCTATTGACCGAGACACGGTCGCCGCCTCGCTGCGGGCCGTTCTGTCAGCCTTGAACTGTTGTCAGGCGCTGGCTGTTCCCGATCATTGTGCGCACCAGAGCCATCTGGTCTAACGGGCAGGCATGCGGCGCGCTGTCGCATGCCTGCATATCGGTTGAGTGACTCGATACTCGGAAAGCGCTGAGAATGCGCACAATCCTTGATCTATCCCACTTCGTGATCCGGGAGTTTGGCGGATACTCCCAACCCTGTATGAACGACCTTGATGGACTTCGCCAGTCGATGAGCGAAAGACAGTCTGAATCCACCTCAGCCAATGAGACCACTTCAGTCAAAACGCCACGACTCGGGCGTGTGCGCGACTGGGTTCTTGGCGGGGGGTTGCTCGCCGCGCTCGTTCTCGCGGTCCATTACAGTGTGGGCTGGGGGCCGTTACTTGCGCCTTGGCGCGCACTCTCGCCCTGGCTGCTGGCTTGGCTGTTTCTGCTGACCGCGCTCAGTTATGGACTGCGCGCGGTCAGGATTCAAGACTATTTCCGACCGCGTTTCGCTGGGAGTTTCCTGGTGGTGCTGCGTCTGTCAGTGTTTCACAATACCGCCAACAACCTCTTGCCGATGCGTGCCGGGGAGATGGTCTTTCCGTGGCTGATGCGGCGCTATTTTGGACATGGCTTCCTCGATGCCGCCGCAGCATTGCTATGGATACGTCTGCTCGATCTGCATTTTCTGGCCTTGGTTGCGTTGCTTATTCTCGACCTGAACCGCCCTTCCTGGCTGTGGTGGGCCGCCGCCGCGCTCTGGTGCGCGGGGCTGTCCGCGCTGGCCTTCGTCAGTGGCATGGGGCGATCGCGCTGGCTGGCTGGCGCGGGAAGGGCGCGCGCGATGGCGCGGCGCATCTGCGCGGCGGTGCCTAGAGATCCCTGGGTGATCGCGCGTGTCTATCTGTGGACGATCCTGATCTGGTGTCTCAAGCTCGCGGCCTTCACCAGTGTCCTTGCGTTTTTTCTGCCGCTCGATCTCGGGCGTCTTCTGGCGGGTGTGCTGGGCGCCGAGCTATCGAGCGTGCTGCCCTTCCACGGCATCGCCGGCACCGGCAGCTATGAGCTGGCCACGGTTGCGGCGCTCATGCCGTTTGGCGTTGATCCCGAGCGTGCGCTGGTTGGCGCCGTGAATCTGCATCTGTTTCTTTTGGGGACGACGCTGATCCTGGGCGCACTCGCCTACGCCCTGCCCAGTCGAGAAAGGCCGCCGGTGATTCGGGCGTCAGGGGAAGGGTGAGGAGGGCCGATCGCGAAGAGCGCCAAGAGCGCCAGTGGCTCATTTGGTCAGCGCGGCCTGGATGGCTTCTAGGTCGAGTTGCTCGAAATAGGCCTCGATCGGTTCGATCTCGGCGAGCTTAGTGCCTTTTCCCTGGATCACCAGACGGTTGCCGATCATCAGCGTGATCTCATAATCGCTGCTGTCGGCTGCGTGCTCGACCACGCCGCGATGGCCTTTGAATGAATAGGTCTTCATGTCCTGATTGCTCTGCATGACGAACGGCATCGACATCGCCATGGTCAGCATGGGCATCATGGGCGAGTCGGCCATCAGATTGAGCGTGATCTCGGCGCCGTCCTCGCGCGCATAACGCCGGTTCAGGGTCGTGCCGGTGATCATGGCCGCCATTCCGCCGGTTTGTGATTGTGCCGCGTCGGCCGTCCAGCCCTCCATTGGCTCTGGCAGAAGCTCCAGGAGTTTGGCGGTCATCTGCTCCTGGATCTTGGCAACCGCGAAATTGAGCATATCTACCGCGCCGCGCAGCTCGCCCGAGGCATAGGCTTGTCGCGCCGCCTCGATCTGGTCGTCGACCTCGTCGGCGTGCGCGGTGCCGCACAAAGTTAAGGCGGCGGCCAGGGCAATGATGGTGGTCTTGCGTCTGCTGATCATGGCGATGTTCTCGATGAGATTTCTCAGATGTGTCGGCTGAGGACTTTCCGGTGTGCTCAGAGGCTGAACTCTTGGCGCAGTCTGGACTGGATCTTGCGAGCTTGCTTGAAGGATTCCTTGAGCATCAGTCGGTGCAGTTCGTTGAGGTCGTCGGGGTCAACGCGGTTGGCTGCGTCGAGATCCTGCGTCTGAAGCTGTTGGTTGATGCGAAAGCGTTGGATGAGATGAAATGCCTCGATCTCGGCGGCGGTGTCTTCCGGGCGGCGATGCCGGGCGATGCCGGTGGTGCGCAGTCGCTCGCTCGTGCTGGTCGCCCAGCTACCCTCTTTCAGCGCCCACAAGCGGGCCGCGTCCATGAAGTACCGCGCGCCCTGGAGCTTGAGGTCAATGGTGTGGGGGAAGTCGCGATTGCGATCGAAGCTGAACTGCCCCGCCCAGCCCAGCGGTGGGGCGACGCTCAGCGCCTGCTCGGCGAGCGCATGGAAGAACCGACTATGTTCCGGCGCCTCCCGGATTAGCCAGGCGCGCAACTGATCGACCGGCTCGGTGTTGCCGTAGAGTGGGCGAAAATCAAAAAAGATCACGCTATTTAGGATCGCCTCTGGCTCAGGAACCTGCAGCCAGTCCGCGAAGCGCTGTCGCCACTCCGCAGCGCTCAGGCACCATTGCGGGTTGCCCGCCATGATGTCGCCCCGGCAACGTTCGAAGCCGCAATGATGCAGGGCCTGATTCACCGCCTGTGCGAAGGGCAGAAAGGCTTCGCGAACGGTTTGCGTGCTCTCCGAGTCGGGCGGGACGAACAACAGGCCATTGTCCTGGTCGGTCGCGAAGGTTTGTTCAAGGCGGCCCTCGGAGCCGAAGACCAGCCAGCACCAGGACACCGGCGGCAGGTCGAACTCATCCTCAATGAGCTCGATGACGCGCATGCCGATCAGGTCGTTAAGCCCCGACATCCATAGACACAGCGCTTCAACGCCCATGCCCGTCAGAAAGAGCTCGGCGCCGCGTCGGCGCACCCGGTCGGCGGCGATCGTCATGGCGTCGATGTCACGGGCGGCGTTGATGGCATCGATCAGCGACTCGCTGCCGCCGGCGCGCAAGCCGAGCAGGTCCGCCTGGGTGACCAGGCCGCACCAGCGCCCGTCCTGCTCGGTCAGAATCAGATGATTGACGCCTTTCTTGGCCATCAGCACTTTGGCACGATGGCTGGAGGCATCTGCCGCCAGACTCAATGGCGCACCGGTCATGTGCACGGCGACCGGGTCGTCCAGGTCGCGGTGTTCGAAGCTGATCAAATGCAGCATATCGCGCAGCGTCACCAGTCCGAGCGGCAGTCCGGAGACTGGATCGGCAATGACGGCCGCGTCCGCGTCGCGTTGGCTGAACTGGTAAAGGGTATCGCGCAAACTGCTCTCGGGCGTGACCACGAGAGGTTCGCGGCGGGCCAGCACGCGCAATTGCGTAAAGTCCGCGCTGCCGTCAAGGGTCTGTTGCTCGGTCTCGATCATAGCGGTAGCCTCGTCTCCCTGCGGATCTAATCCCCAGCGCCGTGCTGGATGGGGCCGTTCAGGACTGCATCGCGGGCCTGTCTCCGGCGCGCGGATGAGGCCGCGCGCCGGGAGCATGACTCAATCGGTCTGTTCCAGGAGCGCGTTGACTTTATCGACCAGGTCGCGAGTCGAAAAAGGTTTCGCCATATAGGCGTCCGCACCCAGCGCCAGCCCTTTGTTCTGCTCGGCCTCGCGCCCCTTGGCCGTCAGCATGAGAATGCGCGTACCCGCGAGAGTAGGATCGCCGCGCACGGCTTCGAGGACCGCGAAGCCGTCGAGCTTGGGCATCATGACATCGAGCACGACGAGGTCTGGCCGATGGGTTCTGACGGCCGCGAGTCCGGCTTCTCCGTCGCGCGCGACACGTACCTCGTGCCCTTCACGCAGCATGAGAAATTCCAGCGAGATGACGATGTTGGGTTCGTCGTCAACGATCAGGATGCGCTTGCTCATAGTGATCTTTTCAATCCTGTATATCTGAGCGCGGTCTATCCGAGTGGTGGGCGGGAAGCTCAAAACAGAGATTAGCACCTTTTTCGGACCGGCTTTCAGCCCAGATCCGTCCACCCAGATTGTCGATGATCTGCCGGCTGATCGGCAGACCCAGTCCGGTCCCTGCCGGTTTGGTGCCGCCCACGGCGGTTTGACGAAACTTCTCAAACACCAGCTCGCGTTCGTGCTCGGCGATCCCGGGACCATTGTCGCTGACGCAGAGTTGCCAATGCGAGTCGGTGCGACGCAGCCTCACCGCGATACGCCCCGACTCGGCGGGTGCGAACTTGGCTGCATTCGAGAGTAGGTTCATGAGCACCTGAGACAGTCGGTCGCGGTCGCTCCACACGAGTGCTGGCTCCGGGGGGAGCTGCACTGTCAGTTGGATGCCGCAGTCGGCGATCAGTTGTGCCGCAGCCTGGACCGATTGCTCGACGATGTCTTGAAGGCACACCTCCTCGGTGCGCCAGTCGGCGAATCCGGACTCAATTTTGGCGAGATCGAGCACCTGATTGACCAGTCGCGACAGCCGCTCGGCCTCGCTTACCAGAATGCCGAGGAAGCGTTTGCGCTGATCGAGCGCGATCTCCGGATCATCATGCAGGATCTCGGAGAAGGCGCGAATGGAGGCCAGCGGTGTGCGCAGCTCATGAGTGACCGAAGAGATGAAGTCATCCTTGAGCCGATCGAGTTCCTGGAGGCGTAGATTACCTGCTCGCAGTTCAGCCGTGGCCGCTTCCAGGGCCTGCGATTTCTGTTCGAGTTCATGGCTGTAGGCGCGGATTTGCGAGGCTTCGTCGAGGATGTCGAGGACTTCGTCGAGTCCCAGCGTCTCTTCTTGGGTCACCGAGGCGACCATGAGCCGGGCTGAGGCGCCGCCGATAGCGCCCGACAGGAGCGTCTCGGCGAAAGTGACGGTCTGGGCATCGGCGGGCAGTGCGTCGGCGGTGTTCAGGTCGCGTGAACGCGCGTAACTGGCGAAAGCCTCGCGGGTGCGTTCGACGCCAAGAAACCGCTCCGAGAGCGCGATGAGATCGGCGATATCGGCGCTCCCGCGCCACAGCGCGGTGCTGGATGGATGGTGCTGGCGCAGTGCATCGACGAAGATGCGCGCCTGCGACGCCTCTTGCACGTTGGGCGCGCGCATCGAAGACACCAGCAGGAATGCACCGATGTTGGCGAGCATGCTCCAGAACAGCCCGTGTGTGATCTCGTTCCAGCCGACTAAGCCAAACAGGGCGAGCGGCGCCAGAAAGTCCAGCCCGCCGGGGCCGGACTCCATGAAGGCCATCGGCAGCCAGCCGGACTTGGCAAAAGACGGCAGCAGCAGGGTATAGATCCACACCAGAAAACCAGCCGACAGGCCTGCGAGCGCCCCCTCGCGGGTTCCGCCGCGCCAATAGAGACCGCCGATGACGACCGGGGCAAATTGCGCGATGGCCACGAAACTGATCAGACCGATACCGATCAGGGCGTAAGCTTCGCCGGCCAAGCGGTAATAGAGATAGCCGAGCATCAGGATGGCGAGGATGGCGCCGCGGCGGATGTTGAGCAGCAACCGGCCCAGGTCGGCGGGTGCCGGGCGTCGGCGCCAGCGCCGCATGAGCGCAGGCAGCACCAGGTCGTTGCTGACCATGGTCGAGAGCGCGACGGTCTCGACGATGACCATTCCGGTGGCCGCCGACAAACCGCCGACGAAGACCAGCAGCGCGAGCCAGGGCTGCTGCAGGACGATCGGAATGGTCAGCATGAACGTGTCGCCGTTGACCCGGCCATCGGGAAACAGCGAGAGTCCCGCGATCGCGATCGGAATGACAAAGAGATTGATCAGGAGCAGATACAGCGGAAACAGCCAGATGGCGCGCCGCAGATGTCGCTCATTGCTGATCTCAACCACGCCGACCTGAAACTGACGCGGTAACAAAATGACCGCCAGGCTGGCCAGAAAAGTGATCGCGATCCAATCGGGAAAGTGAGGGATTTTGGGTGCCATTAAAGGCTCAAGCAGTGGTGTGTTGCGTACCTGCTCAAACGCGTTGGGTAACTCCGACCCGCCCAGACCAAGAAAGGCGAAGGTGACGAAGAGTCCAGCGGATAAGAAAGCGATCAGCTTGACGATCGACTCGAAGGCGATTGCCGCAACCAGCCCCTCATGACGTTCGCTGACGTCCAGATGACGCGTCCCGAAGACAATGACAAAGGCCGCCAGCAGCGTGGCGATGAGGAAGGCCGAGTCATGCCACAGCGGCAGGGCGGCCGTGTCTGGCATATGCAGGGCTGGATAGTGCCGCAGGATGGTGAAGCTCCAGGACACCGCTTTGAGCTGAAGGGCAATGTAGGGAATGACGCCGATGACCGCGATCACCGTGGCCAACCCGCCGAGCGCCTGGCTTTTACCGTAGCGCGAGGCGATGAAGTCCGCGATCGAGGTGATGCGCTCGGCCTTGCTCACCCGCACCATCTTGAGCATGACCGAGCCCCAAAGCAGGACGATGAGTGTCGGGCCCAGATAGATCGGCAGAAAGCCGAGACCGTTTTGCGTTGCCATCCCGACGCTGCCGTAAAAGGTCCAGGCGGTGCAGTAAACGGCCAGCGAGAGCGCATAAACCGTCGGATGAGCAATGACCGAGCGGCCCCCATCAGCCCGTCTGTCCGCCCAGTAGGCAATGACGAACAACAGCCCCAAATAGGCGAAGGAGGTCAGAATGATGAGCGGAGTGGTAATCATGGCGCGTTCAATCAGAACCGCGACCGATGATCCAAGCCGTTGCGGCGATCACACCTGCCCAAACGGTGAAGATATAGATAAAAAGCACGGGAATGCCCAGCCAGCTGCCAAGTGCCTCGAATTGCAAGGCAAGCGGCGAAAACAGCAGCAGCACTGCCGCAAGAAACAGTGCAATGAGCCGTTGGCGCAAGAGCGTTGAATATTGCATGTCTGCTTAGGGCCTGAGCAGGTGAGTCTGTCGCGTGTCAGAGCGTTTTGATCTGCCTTACAGGGTATCGTCGATAACGTGCGCTCACGGTTTTGGACTGTAGTTTTTGGACTGTAAAAGTACATCAATTACGAGAGTTTAAACGCGCTGCACTCAGCTTCGGCTTGAGCCAGCGGCACGCGCGACGCCACTGTGTCGTGGCGGTGCGTTTCAGGCGTTTTTCTCAGACATGATGCTGTCTGAGAAAATCACTAGGAGACAGTACCGAGAGCGCGGGGTTGGAGAAGTCCGAAGGATTGAGCGTAATCACGCTCTCCAGCCCGTTGATCCGTGCACATTCATGGGTTAGTGCATCATCGAGGTACTTCCAATCCAATCCCATCGCGGCATCAATCACGGCGGCATCGACTGTTGCTACGGCCAGTAGATCGCGCAACTCCATGATCTTGCGTCGCGCGCTTGGAGATCCATGGCTGCGGGTCAGGGTGTCGTTGAGACACTCGATCGCCGCAGCGCTCAGATAGCCCTTGATGTTGCCTCTCGCTGCAAGCGTCAGTACCGTCGCAGACGCATGCATTGGCTCGCGGTCGTTTTTCAAGGCATCGACCAGTACGCTGACATCAAAAAGGGTCTTTGTTTGTCCGTTCATCAGATTCAGCTCCTTCGCGATAAACCCCGCGCCGAGCGGGGAGGGATAGCGGCCGCATACGTGCAGCCATTGCCAATCAATGTGAGCCTTCCACCTGCTGGATCATGTGGTCCTGCCCGTAAGGCTTCGGTGGCGGGAAGACGTCTCATAATATGTCCCTTTCCCTTTCCCTTTCCCTTTCCCTTTCCCTTGACCACATTGCGTCTTCGCAGGGGTGCACCGCACATTCGCGCGAACGCATTGAGCAAGTGCTGTAGCTACCCCAATAGTAGTATGACAACATCATCGTCCGTGAAGCGCCAGCCGCCGAGTTTTATGCGCGGACTCAAAGCACTGCTCGCACTCAAGCCGCTAGTCGAGCGCTCACAATCAACCTCGGGTGCAATGCTTGGTTCCGGTATGATGGACACGCAATCGCAACCGGCCTGAGCGAGCTTGCCGCCGACACACTCGATACAACCGCAACCTCCGCTATGCCGAGTGTCTAGCCAACGGATTCTGACTCGATCATGAACATCGCACGTCCCTGGATTCTGCTTGCATTGCCTCTGATGCTGCTCGGCTGTAGCGCGATGCAGCGTGCGCCAGAGCCTGGCCTCGCCGTTGGCGCCGCCGCCGCGCTCGAGGCACCGAAGCCACCCTCGGCGCAGTTGAGCGCGCCGAGGGCAGTCGCCGATTCCGCGCAAGCGCTCCAACAAGGCCCAGGCGCCTACCTCTACAGCCACGACCCACGTCAATTGGCGCAGGAAGTCACACGGGCCTGCGAGGAAGCACGTCATTCCGGCGCGCAAGATCCGCTGCGCTCACTGGTTGCCGATCTCTATTTCTCGGGCGTGCATCCTGGCGCCGCGACAGAGGCGCTCATCCGTGGCAATTGCGCGGACTCGAGCGCGATCGTCGAGGAGGTGATAGCGCAGGGTGGCCGTGAGGTTCTCGATAGCGTGGTGAGTCGTGCGCGTATGCTCGGTGGACAGGGCGCGAATGGCCGGATCGAATCTGCGGCGGCGGCTGGTCTGGCGGCTGCTGAACGCACGCTCTCGACGCAGGAGTTGCCCGCATACGGCATGCTCTACTTCCCCTCGTTGGGGGAAAACAGCAAGCTGGTGACCGCCATTGCGCTCAATCGGCTCTATGAAGATGCCGTGCCTGGTTACGGCATCTACACCTTCGTGCTACTCGGGCGGGACTTCAGGGCACCCAGTGGCGAGGACGTCGCACGTTACGGCGAGTTCTTCAGGATGATCGAGACCTATGTCTCGGCCACCGACGAGGAAACCGGCGCGCCGAGCGTCGAAGCGCATGCTTTTCTGGTGCCCATCAATCCTGAGCGCATCGGGTCGCCGCTCATCGATCAAACTGCGTTCGACCTCTCCGAGGTGATGAGGCGTCATCTCGCTCAGGCTCTGCGCCACGACGGTGATAGCGCGGTCGCATCCCGGCTAGAGAAGGGTGCTGGACCGTTTCTGATCGCAACGCTCGAGCCGCGCCTTCCACCTTCGCATCACGGTTCTGCCTGGCTCGTGACAGATCTCTCGCGCGTGGCACCGGAGCGCCTCTACGGCATCGTCGACGCCTTCGATCGGCCTATTCCTGCCGAGACGAGCGGTCGACTTGAGAGCTTGTCGGCAATCCGCGAGCGTCTGCTCAGATTGCCCACGCAACCAGTCGGCAACTCAGAAGTCAAGGCCGACGCCAGCGATTGGATCTTCATGCTGGGAGATGTTACCGGTGCACAAGCGCTCTACCGTCCGGCCCTTTCTTGAGCTATTGAAGTGCA
The DNA here is from genome assembly GCA_029257385.1 of Thiorhodococcus sp. GTDB lineage: Bacteria > Pseudomonadota > Gammaproteobacteria > Chromatiales > Chromatiaceae > Thiorhodococcus. The sequence goes on along the minus strand of JARIBS010000053.1, from coordinate 31,085 downwards.
GCTCCCTGAAAAGGCGCGTTAAGTTGGCTGACAGGTTTTCTACCATAACGGATGGCAATGCAAACTCCAGTGAGAGGCGATCGTACTGAGTCATGAATATCATCCCTTTTGCGCTTGGCAGTCTTATTCGGTTTTTGATCGGGATCTTTCTGCTGCAGGGCCTGACAGTCTTGTTGGTTTATACCGCCCTGCATACGGACTGGCTGACGACTTGGCCGTTGTTTCTTCTGATCGGGGGCGCGATCGGCTTCGTCGTCGCGCTTTGGTTTAACACCATCGTCTATGCCGACCGCCACCGCGCCGTCTCGCGGGTCAGCGAGCGTTTCTCCAAGGAGCGCGAGAAGATCCGCGTCAAGGCCGAGCAGCAACGGGTCAAGGCGACCCGCGACAGTGAGCGCATGGCGGCCAAGGCGCGCAAGCGCACCTCCGCCGGCCTGAGCCTCAAGACCGGGGCCGTGGTTGGCGGAACCCTCGGTCTCGGCGTCGCCATGATGTTTGCGCAGTTCATCACGCTGGGGCTGATCACCTTGACCGCCGCCGGCGGTGCCGCGCTCGGTTATACGGTGCGCGTACGCCAGGAAAAGATGATCACCTCCAAGCGGCTGGCGGCCGAGGAGCGGGCACTTCAGGTCATTGAGACCGAGCCGCGCGCGCGCGCCCTTCCGCACGCTAGGCCCAAAGCGCTAGACGATCTCTGAAGCGATTGACCGCGCCTCGTGCCGAGGATGGATTACGATGGCCGCAAGGTCGAGACAGCCAGTTGGGTGCTCAATGTGGAGCCAATGCGGTGGGCACCGCGCTGCGTGGTGGACAATTCGCGACGCAAGTATCGAATTGAGTCTGACAAATGCGCATGTCGGCGCCCAGGCACTCCAGCGTTTCTACACACAGCACAGCGTCACCAGGCGGACAACGTCGTTGATCGGCTGTATTTTGGGCCTTGGACTGCTGACAATTCTGCTCGCGCAGGATCTGGCGTTGCTCACATTGGGATTTCTTCAAATCGCAGCGTGCGAGGCATTCGCTGTCAACGCTGGCCGTGGACTGTGGTGCCGACCCCGTCTGGGGCATGAGGTTCTGGCAGCCGACGATGAGCGTGGCTACCAGCGATAGCGCCACGGCTGTGGAGGCAGGCAGGCGCATCCTGACTGGCATGTTTGGCATCGATATAATCTCCTTGGAATTTGGGCGCGAACTCTACCACAGGGCGGTAATGCTCGCGTCCCTGACCGCACCAGGTTTTGAGCAGCGTGAACAGTCAGACTGTAATCGCGCGGTGATTCTGTCGGTTGAAATCCCTGTTTGCGCACAAAAACTGGTAGTCACTCTGCTCGCATGTTGGTTTTAGCGTGCTCGGGGGATTTGATTCGAGTCTTCTGTAAGCATATATTAATTACCTAGCAAAACACTCAAGAAACGGGAGCCAGGAGCGATGACCTCAGTCTCAGCCGTCGAAGACATCGTCAGGTCGGAGTACGAATACGGTTTCACCACCGAAATAGAATCCGATACCTTCCCGCCAGGACTCGACGAGGATGTCGTGCGCGCAATCTCGGCCCGTAAGGGCGAGCCTGAGTTTATGGTCGAGCTGCGCCTCAAAGCCTACCGCCACTGGCTGACCATGACCGAGCCCAAATGGCCGGCGGTGCACTACCCCAAGATCGACTTCCAGTCCATCTCTTACTTCTCGGCGCCCAAACGCCCGGAGGATGCCCCCAAGAGCCTCGACGAGATTGATCCGGCCTTGATCGAGACCTACAACAAGCTCGGCATTCCGGTCGAGGAGCAGAAGGCGCTGGCGGGTATCGCGGTGGACGCAGTCTTCGACAGCGTGTCAGTCGCCACCACCTTTCGCAAGACGCTGGCCGAGTCGGGTGTGGTCTTCTGCTCCATCTCTGAGGCGGTGCATGACTACCCGGAACTGGTCAAGCAGTATATGGGGTCGGTCGTCCCGCATACCGACAACTACTATGCTGCACTCAATGCGGCGGTGTTTAGCGACGGGACCTTCGTCTATATCCCGAAAGGCGTACGTTGTCCCATGGAGCTGAGCACCTATTTTCGCATCAACGCGAAGAATACCGGCCAGTTCGAACGCACCCTGATCATCGCCGAGCCAGGCAGCTATGTGAGCTATCTGGAAGGCTGCACCGCCCCGCAGCGCGACGAGAACCAGCTCCATGCGGCGGTCGTCGAGCTGATCGCGCTCGATGATGCCGAGATCAAGTATTCGACCGTGCAAAACTGGTATCCGGGGGATGCCCAGGGCAAGGGCGGCATCTACAACTTCGTCACCAAGCGCGGCGACTGTCGCGGCGCGCGCTCGAAGATCTCCTGGACTCAGGTCGAGACCGGCTCGGCGATCACCTGGAAGTATCCGAGCTGCATCCTGCGCGGGGAGGGTTCGGTGGGTGAGTTCTATTCGGTCGCCGTCACCAAAGGCCGCCAGCAGGCCGACACAGGCACCAAGATGATCCACCTCGGCCGCAATACCAGCTCGACCATCGTCTCCAAGGGCATTTCCGCCGGTGAGGGTCGCCAGACCTACCGCGGCCTGGTGCGCATCACTCCGCGGGCGGCGGGGGCACGCAACCACACTCAGTGCGACTCGCTCCTCATCGGTGATCGCTGCACGGCCAATACCTTTCCCTATATCGAGGTCAAGCACCCGTCAGCGCAAATGGAGCACGAGGCGACCACCTCGAAGATCAGTGACGATCAGCTTTTCTATTGCCGCTCACGCGGCCTGACCGAGGAAGACGCAGTCTCGATGATCGTCAACGGTTTCTGCAAAGAAGTCTTCAAGGAACTCCCGATGGAGTTTGCCGTGGAGGCGCAGAAGCTGTTGAGCATCAGCCTGGAAGGTGCGGTCGGTTGAGCGAACATTCGGAGACAGTGATGCTTTCTGTGAAAGGCCTCAAGGCCAACGTCGGTGACAAAGAGATTCTCCAGGGTCTAGACCTCGAGGTTGGTCCTGGTGAAGTGCATGCCATCATGGGACCGAACGGCTCGGGCAAAAGTACCCTCGCGCATGTGCTCGCGGGTCGCGAAGGCTACCAAGTCACCGCAGGCTCGGTGACCTTCGATGGGCGCGACCTGCTGGAGCTGGAGCCGGAGGAGCGCGCCCAGCTCGGGATTTTTCTGGCCTTTCAGTACCCGGTCGAGCTGCCCGGGGTGAATAACACCTATTTCCTCAAGGCTGCGCTCAACAGTATCCGCAAGGCGCGCGGGGAGGAAGAGCTCGATGCAGTCTCCTTTCTGCGGCTCATCAAAGAACGCTTGAAGGTCTTGCATCTGGACGACTCACTGCTCAAACGGGCGGTCAACGTAGGATTCTCCGGGGGCGAGAAGAAGCGTAACGAAATTTTCCAGATGGCCCTGCTCGAACCCCGGCTCGCGATCCTTGATGAGACCGACTCGGGTCTGGACATCGACGCACTGCGTGTCGTTGCTGACGGCGTCAACGCGCTGCGTGGCCCCGAACGCTCCATGGTCGTGGTGACGCACTATCAGCGCCTGCTCGACTACATCGAGCCGGACCGCGTCCATGTGCTGTCGAAAGGTCGCATCATTCGCTCGGGCGGCAAGGAGCTGGCCCTCGAGCTGGAGGAGAAGGGCTACGGTTGGATCGATGCCGAGGGCGAAGCGGCATGAGCGCCGCGACGCCGAGCGGCTTCGAGAGCTGGATCGCCGCACGCCCCGATGACGCGTCCGGCCCCGGCCCCGCGTGGCTCGAGGATCAGCGCCGCGAGGCCATGGATCAGCTCCACGCTCACGCTTTGCCGAGCAGCAAGGACGAGGCCTGGCGCTACACCAGCCTCAAGGGATTGCTGGAGCAGGAGTTCACGCGGTCTGCCGAAACCATGACGGCGCTACAGCCCGAGGATCTGGAGGAGATTCTGATTCCCGGCCTTGAGAGCCATCGCATTGTGTTGGTGAACGGGCGTTATGCGCCCGAACTCTCCGCGCTTGGCGACCTCCCCAACGGTGTGCGCGTCAGCGATCTGAGCGGCTTGCTCGTGAGTGATCCGGACGCCTTGCGCGATCGCCTCAATCAGGTCGTCGGCGAGCGGCTCGGACTGTTCGCCGCGCTCAATACCGCTGGGCTGGATGACGGCCTGGTGGCCTTGATCGCACGCGGGGTGATTCTGGAGCGCCCGATCGAACTCATCCATGTGTCGGTGGGCTTGGACACACCACGGGTGGCGCAGCCGCGCAATATCGTTGCGTTGGAAGATGGCGCCCAGGCAACCCTGATCGAGCGGTATGTGAGCCTGGGCGACTCACTCTACTGCACCAACTCGGTCCTGGAACTGTCGCTGGGTCGCGATGCGGTGCTCAGGCACGACCGAATTCAGACCGAGAGTCCAAATGCCTTCCACATCACCGGGCTTTACTTGCGCCAGGCTGCGGGCAGCCACTACCAGGGCGTGAATATCGGCATGGGCGCGCGCTGGGCGCGCACCGACATCAATGTCGGCTTCAGCGGCGAACATGCCGAATGTGATCTGGAGGGTCTGTATCTGGCCGGTGACGGTCAGCTCATCGACTATCACCTCGACGTCAATCACTCGGTTCCCAAGTGTCGGAGCAAGGAGAATTTCAAGGGCATCCTGTACGGCAAGGGGCGGGCGGTCTTCGACGGCCGGGTCTTTGTCGCCCAAGACGCGCAGAAGACCGATGCGGCCATGTCCAACCGCAACCTCATGCTCTCGGAGCAGGCCGAGGTCAACACCAAACCGCAGCTTGAGATCAACGCCGACGATGTGAAATGCAGTCACGGGACCACGGTTGGCCAGATGGAACCCGAGATGCTGTTCTACCTGCGCACGCGCGGTATTTCGGCGCCGCTGGCCAGACGGATGCTGTGTCTGGGCTTCGCCGGCGAGATCATCGAGACGCTGGGTTCGGAGGCGTTGCGCGAGCACATTGCCGAGCAGGTCGGTCAGCGGTTGGAATCGGCGCCACTGAGCTGATACGTCGGTGCGCTGCTCAGCGCTGGATTTAATGTCACGGCTGAAATCGACACAGTGTTCGATTCCGGCAATCAATTGTTGTCGAGAGGTTGCTCATGAACAGACTGGCTCGCTTCGCCGGTTTCGGAAGACGTAGTGAAGAACCCGAGGAGACGCCGACCCTGGATGAGGATATCGACGTCGAGCGCATGGACCCGGAGGAATTGCGAGAGCCGATCATCGCGGCGCTCAGGACCGTGCATGACCCGGAGATACCGATCAATCTCTACGATCTGGGTCTGATCTACGATATCGAGATCGCCGCGCACGGCGACGTGCACATCAATATGACCCTAACTGCGCCTGCCTGCCCGGTCGCTGGATTGATGCCGGTCATGGTCAGGGATGCCGTCGCGCGCGTCGAGGGGGTCGGTACGGTCGATGTGGCCCTGGTTTGGGAGCCGCCCTGGACTCCGGCCAATATGAGCGACGAGGCCAGATTGCATCTTGGCTTGATGTGAGCCGCCTGATCCGTGTTGCACTCAAGCGTGCAGCACGCAGAGCGGGACCATGAGTTCGGCTTCGCTCAAGCCCCCATGGACCCCAGTCTGAGGGTGCGGCTGCTCGCTCGGCAGGCGGTGCTGGATGACGCCTTTGCCGCGTGGCAAGAGGCAATAGTCGCCTACCCGGTCCATGAAGCTGGGGTGCATCGCGCCCTGCCCGAAGTAGCCGTCCTCGACGAGCTGTTGGCTTGGGACCAAGTCGACAAGCCCCGCTAGTTCACCCTGACAGTAGTCCTCAAAGCGCGCCACGGCATCCGGGCGCAGGTAGCAGAATGCCGCCCGAGGCTCGCCACAGAGTGGCAGTAGCAGGCAGTCGGCGAGGTCGCGATGCTGCTCGAGATCGATCAGAGCATCGGGTTCGGTATCGATCTGGCCGTGGTCCGCGCACACCAGCAATAGCGTATCCGTGCCGTTCGCGGCCGCGAGGAAGTCAGCGATAGCCTGGTCAATCTCGGCAAAATGCGTCAGAGCCGCAGCGCTTTCCATGCCCTGCGCATGCCCTAGCGTGTCGAGTTGTGGCCAGTAGAGGTAGAGATACTTGGACTCGATCGGGTGGCGCGCGCGTCCCCAGCGCTGTGTCGGTCGCAACACCCGGAGCGTTTGTTGAAACATCTCCTCGAGCGTCTCGAAGGTGAGAATCTCGCCTCGTCCAGTGTGCGCCCGATTGAAATCCGAGTGGGCGATAAACCGGGGCGAGACGGCGATGCCGCGCGTCTCAATGCGATCGAATACCGAGACGTTGGCGAACAGGCGCAACGGGTCGATACCGGCGCGCCGATAGGACACGCCGCCATAGCGTGGCGCGCCCGGCAGGACCGTCATGACGCAGCCGAGCTCGCGAAAATAGGTGAACCAGCCGGTCAGGCCATGCTGGAGCGGGGCGTCTCCGGTGAGATAGGTCGGGATCGCCGCCGCCGTGGTAGACGGGAACACTGAGGTGATGGCGCCGCGTGTCGACCTGGCCAGCAGGCTCTCGGGCGCACGTCGGGCGAGCCAGTGCGCCCCCAGCCCATCGACGACCAACAGAACGACATTAGTCGCTTCCGCCAACTCATCGACTGGCAGCAACTCTAGGGCCGGGTAGTCGCTATGGCCGCCTCGCCCCTGAATGATGCTGCTCATCAGGTTGACGATTCCGTAGCCTTGGTAATCGGGTTTGGATGTCGTGATCTGAGTGGCTCCGGACCTGAGTTTCAGGTCTTTAGATCGTCCGCTAGAGCGTGCGTTTAAACAGGGCCGCTAGCGCTTCATTATCCTGCTCAAGCAAGGCGATGGACTTAAGCAGGGTCCGGGATACGGAGAGCAGATTCTGCATCAATGCCTCGGCTTGCTCCAGCCTTTGTCTGTTCAGCTTGGTTTTGGAACCGAAGGCCTTGCCGAAAAGCGGAAATCAATCCTCGGCAGGCGGTAACGTTCAGGCCCGTCTTGAATCTCCCATAAATGACCCAGAGTTGAGAATCCGGACGAAAGCCGATCCGATTCTCGATACCGCGCATCTAGCGAATGTATCCACCGATCGGGTGGATCATCGCGGACGTGCCGCCATCTGTAGTCGCGCGTCCATGGTGCCGATTTCCGCACGATATCATTGAGACCGAACGTGGGTTTTCAGATGGGCGACGCATCATATGGCCGTTCGATTTGGACGCCACGCCCCGAGGACCCGAGAGAACCAAGACCATGCCGATCAAGCCCAGCACCTGTTACGAATGCGACGCCAACTGCCCCGTTCAGGTCCAAATAGACGAGCGCGGGGAGCCGGTCGCTGTCAAAGGACCAGATTGTCCGCGCTGCTATGTGCAGATTGATCGGCGCAATCATCCCGAGCGCATCCTCTATCCACTCAAGCGCATTGGGCCGCCGGGGAGCGGTGAGTTCGAGCGCATCTCATGGGACACGGCACTGAACTGGATCGCCGCGCGTCTAGACGACGTTAAGGGTATGCATGGTGCCTCCGCAGTGGCTTTTTTCGCCGGCTACACCAAAGAGGCGCGGCCTCAGCTCCAGCGCCTCGCGCACACCTTCGGCTCACCCAACTACATGACCGAGAGCGGCTGCTGTTTTTCCGCAACCATGGTCGCTGAGAAGGTGACCTTCGGCTACAAGATCAAAACCACCTCGACCGTCGTCTCGCACAAGACCCGCTGCCATCTCATCTGGTCGACCAACCCGCGCGGCTCCATCCCGCCGTTCGACACTCATCCGCTCGTCAAGCTCAAGCCCGGTCGGCGCATGATCGTGGTGGACCCGCGCCGCACGCCGATGGTCGATCAGGCCGACATCCACCTCCAGATCCGCCCAGGCACCGATGGTGCGCTCGCGCTCGGGTTCCATCATCTGATCTTCGCCAATGGCTGGCAGGATCAGGGCTTTCTGGACGAATGGTGCAGCGGTGTCGCGGCATTCCAGGACTATGTTCGGGCGTTCACGCCGGAGCGCGTGGCGGAGATCTGCGGGATCGACGAGCAGGACTTGCGCGCCGCGGTGGAGCTGTTTGCCACATCAGACCCCGCCCAGATCGTGCTCTCTCCAACGGCGACGGTGCAGCACAGCAATGGCTTTCAGAACCACCGAGCGATCATCCTGCTCTCGGCGGTGACGGGCAATCTCGACCGCGAGGGCGGCAATCGGTTCTTCAACGACAAGGTGTTGCCGAAGCCGATCGAACGCTTTGATTACTGTCGCACGCATCTGCCGCCGCGTATCGGTGACGAGGTCTTCCCGGTGTGGACGCGCTACTGGCCTGCGGCCCAGAGCATGCTGCTGCCTGATTGCATCCTCGACGGGCAGCCCCAGCAGATCCGCGCGCTGGTCGCCATGGGCATCAATACCGCCATGTGGCCGAACTCCAAGCGGATGGAGCAGGCACTGGCCGCGCTGGATTTCTTCGTGGCGACGGATTTTTTCCATAATCCGGCGACCTTGCAGGCCGATATCGTCCTGCCGGCGGCGACCAATTTGGAGCGCCCGGCGCTGATCGCCTATCCGGGCTGCGCGTATCAGGGCGAGCTGCGTTATCGACGCGCCCTGGTCGCACCCAAGGGCGAGGCGCGCCCCGATGGTGCGATTTTCCTGGAGATCGGCCAGCGTCTCGGGATGGGCGATCAGTTCTGGCATGGCGATCTAGAAGCGTCCTGGGCAGAGGCGGCGAAAGGTATCCCGAAGGACATCCGCAAAGAGATCTACTCCAGTCCGGACGGTGTGACCGTCTATGCTGAGGCGATCGACGACCTCGTCGATCATGGTTTTCTCGACGCCGACCGACTCTACCGATTGCGGGGCTTTCCGACCGCCAGCGGCAAGGTCGAGTTCGACTCCGCCGAGCTGCGCGAGGCTGGATATGACGGTCTGCCGGTCTATCGTGAGCCTGCGGAAAGTCCCGTCTCGACGCCCGAGATCGCGCGCGATTTTCCGCTGGTGCTAACCAGCGGAGCGCGCACCAAGTTCGACACCCATTCGCAGCATCAGTACATCGAGCGGATGCGCCGCGCGGTCCCCAATCCACTGGTGGAGATCCATCCGCATGATGCCGAGCCTCGCGGCATCGTTGATGCCGAGCCGGTTCTGGTGCGCTCGGCGCGTGGGGCCGTGCGGTTCATCGCGCGGGTGACCGAGCGCATCAAGCCAGGCGTGGTGCATTGCACGCATGGTTGCAACAGCGCCAACGTCAACGAGCTGACCGATGATCGCCACCTCGACCCCATCAGCGGATTTCCACCCTTCAAATCGGCGCTTTGCGAGGTCGAGAAGCTCTCTGGCGCACAGCCGGACCCAGGTCTGTGACTCGAAACCCCAGCAGTCAACCCTTGACACCTGACGATTAGGCTCTACCATTAGCACTCGCTACCGGTGAGTGCTAACAGCCGGGCGTCACTCCCGCTTCGCGGACACTCGACAACCACTTCTCAACCACACGAGGAGCATCTCCATGAATATCCGTCCTTTGCATGACCGCGTCGTCGTCCGTCGCATGGAAGAAGAGCGCACGACTGCCGGCGGCATCGTGATTCCAGATTCCGCGGCCGAAAAGCCGATTCAGGGCGAGGTCATCGCCGTTGGTAAGGGCAAGATTCTCGACAGCGGCGAGAGTCGCCCACTCGACGTCAAAGTCGGCGACCGTGTCCTCTTTGGTAAGTATTCCGGCACCGAAGTCAAGCTCGATGGTCAGGATTTCCTGGTCATGCGCGAGGAAGACATCATGGGTGTCGTCGAGGGCTAAACGCCTTCCACGCCCGAAATCGATGTCGTTAAAGCGTGATCACACCGCTAACCGGCCAATTCAACAACCGCATTCAATCGAGGAATTTTAAAGAATGAGCGCAAAAGACGTTAAATTCGGCGGCGATGCCCGTGCCCGTATGATGGAGGGCGTCAACGTCCTCGCCGACGCCGTCAAGGTCACCTTGGGTCCCAAGGGCCGCAACGTCGTGCTGGACAAATCCTTCGGCGCACCGACCGTCACCAAGGACGGCGTCTCCGTCGCCAAGGAGATCGAACTCAAAGACAAGTTCGAGAACATGGGTGCGCAGATGGTCAAGGAAGTGGCATCGCACACCTCCGATATCGCCGGTGACGGCACCACCACCGCGACCGTGCTGGCTCAGGCCATGGTCCGCGAGGGTCTCAAGGCGGTTGCCGCCGGCATGAACCCGATGGATCTCAAGCGCGGCATGGACAAGGCCGTCGAGGCCGCGACCGAGGAGCTGCGCAAGCTTTCCAAGCCCTGCACCGAGAGCAAGGCGATTGCCCAGGTCGGCACGATCTCCGCCAACTCCGACGAGTCGATTGGTGAGATTATCGCCAAAGCGATGGAGAAGGTTGGTAAGGAAGGCGTCATCACCGTTGAGGACGGCACCTCCCTGCAGAACGAGCTCGACGTCGTCGAAGGCATGCAGTTCGATCGTGGCTATCTCTCGCCCTATTTCATCAACAACCAGCAGAGCCAGAGCGCCGAGCTGGAAGCCCCCTACATCCTGCTGCACGACAAGAAGATCTCCAACATCCGCGATCTGCTCCCCGTGCTCGAAGGTGTGGCCAAGGCGGGCAAGCCGCTGCTGATCGTTGCCGAGGACGTCGAGGGCGAGGCCCTGGCGACCCTGGTCGTCAACACCATTCGCGGTATCGTCAAGGTCTGCGCGGTCAAGGCGCCCGGCTTCGGGGATCGTCGCAAGGCCATGCTGCAGGACATCGCCATCCTCACCGGCGCCACTGTCATCTCCGAGGAAGTCGGTCTGTCGCTGGAAAAAGCCACCCTCAATGATTTGGGTACCGCCAAGCGCGTCCAGGTCGGCAAGGACGAGACCATCCTCATCGATGGCGCAGGCTCCGAGCAGGACATCAAGACCCGTTGTGAGCAGATCCGCGCCCAGGTCGAGGAGACCAGCTCCGACTACGACAAGGAGAAGCTCCAGGAGCGCCTCGCCAAGCTTGCCGGCGGTGTTGCCGTCATCAAGGTTGGTGCCGCGACCGAGATGGAAATGAAGGAGAAGAAGGCGCGCGTCGAAGACGCACTGCACGCCACCCGCGCGGCCGTCGAGGAAGGCATCGTGCCCGGTGGTGGTGTTGCGCTGGTGCGTGCTCAGACCGCCATCAAGGATCTGAAGGGTGCCAACCACGATCAGGACGTCGGGATCACCATTGCGCGCCGCGCAATGGAAGAGCCGCTGCGCCAGATCGTCACCAACTCCGGCGACGAGGCATCCGTCGTGCTGCACAAGGTCGTCGAGGGCAGCGGTAACTTTGGCTACAACGCAGCCAACGGTGACTACGGCGATCTAGTCGCCATGGGTATCTTGGACCCAACCAAGGTGACCCGCTCAGCGCTGCAGAACGCCGTATCCGTCGCTGGTCTGATGATCACCACCGAGGCCATGATCGCCGACGAGCCTAAGGAAGATGCTCCGATGATGCCGGGTGGCGGCGGCATGGGTGATATGGGCGGCATGGGCATGATGTAAGTCCAGCTCCCATGTAGGTAGGTAAAAAAGCCCCGCTCTGCGGGGCTTTTTTATTAGTGCTTGACGCCGCCACGTTGAAAGTTCGGTTGCCGTTGCATGTCGATCAGGTGATGGCGCGCGGCGAACCTAGTAACTCTGGCGTACCTCGTGAGCGAATTGCTCGAGCTTGCGGGTGTCGGCGGAGAACAGCCGGATGCCTTCGGCGAGCTTCTCGGTTGCCATGGCATCTTCGTTCATGTCCCAGCGGAAGCTTGACTCGTCGAAGGTGACCTTGGGAATGTCCATGGTCAACGCCTGTTGTGCGTCGAGCTTGCGGGGGACATCGCCTTCGGCGGATGCCAGCTCACCGAGCAGGGCGGGTGAGATGGTGAGATAGTCGCAGCCCGCCAGCTCCAGAATCTCGTCTAGATTGCGGAAGCTCGCACCCATGACGACGGTGTCATAGCCATGTCGCTTGTAGTAGTTGAAGATCTGGGTCACGGATAGGACGCCGGGGTCCTCTCCCGCCGGATAGCCCGCGACATTTTCAGCGTCCTTGTACCAGTCCAGAATACGCCCGACAAAGGGCGAGATGAGTGTGACGCCCGCCTCAGCGGCCGCAACCGCCTGCGGAAAGCCAAACAGGAGGGTTAGATTGCAGTGGATGCCCTGGCGCTCCAGCGCTTCGGCGGCACGAATGCCTTCCCAGGTGGATGCGATCTTAAATAGCACGCGCGACCTCGGGTCGATCCCCGCCTCCTCGTAGAGCCCAACCAGCGCTTCGGCCCGCTGTTGGGTCGCTTGGGTGTCGAACGAGAGTCGTGCGTCGATCTCAGTCGATACACGCCCCGGAACGATCTTGAGGATCTCTGAGCCGAAATTGACCGCCAGCTTGTCCATGGTCCAGCGTGTTTGCGCGCTTGCGTCCGAGCCGCCCCGCTCCTGGCCGAACTGGAGCGCATCCTCGACCAGGCCGCGATATTGCTGCATCTGCGCAGCTTTATAGATCAGTGAAGGGTTTGTCGTGGCGTCTTGGGGCTGATAGTCGACGATGGCTTCGAAATCGCCCGTGTCCGCGACAACCGTGGTCATACTCTTGAGCTGGTGGAGCTTGTTCATCAGTTCCTCCGCGAGAAACCCCGCTGTTGCGGGCAGTCAATGATGGTGGCTGCACGCATGTAGCCACTAATTGGATTGGCATCTGATTCTGCCATTCTTTACAAAGAATGACGGAATGACGGTACACCCCTGTCAGACGGATTCCAAGGCTGCTGCAGGTGATTCAGCGCAGGACTATCGTGCGGTCTCGGTATCCGGCGAGTCGAATCGCACACTGTCGTAGATTGCTGCATGCGCCAGGGTGCAGCCGATTGACCCGAGCGCAATGGAGGCATCGGCGCCGGCGGTTGCTTCGAGCAACCAGCGGTCGTCTGGCTGGCGCGTGAAGACGTCTACGGCGAACCGATCCTGGGCGACGAGCACATACTGTTGAAACTCCGGCAGTGCCCGATAGAGCGCGAACTTGCCGCCGCGATCATAGCCCTCGGTCGAGGGCGAGAGGACCTCCACCAGCAGCGTCGCGTCAGTAATCACATCGCGGCGCCCGTCGTGGAATGCCGGCGCATTGCAGAGCACCACCACGTCCGGATAGGTGCAGGCATCGGCGGTTTCGATGCGCAGCCGCATATCGTTGACCAATACGGCGCAGGAGCCGGATTCCAATTGATTGCCGAGTCCTCTGGCAATATTCGTCGTGATCAGATTGTGATCGAAGGATGCCCCGGTCATGGCAAAGACCTGACCGCCGACATACTCATGCTTCTCGTCGATGCACTCGCGCTCGGCGACCAGATAGTCCTCGAAGCTGTCATAGAGTTGTGGTTGCGTCGACATCGAGTGTTTCCTCTATGGCTTCGCTCGAGTATAGCTGCTGACAGGGTTTTTCGATCATCGACCGACCGAGCGGGAAGAGATCAGCTTGGGGCTTTCCTGGATTCCGGTCCACCAGATAAGCGATACTGGGCGTATCGCAGTCTCTGCGCTCAATTCCAACCATTAGAAATGTATCAGGAATTCCAGATCTCAACGAAAAGGCCAAGCACCGTTCCATTGATCCTAGTCGCTGCGCTCTCGCTCGGCGCGTTCCTTCCGGCCGGGGCCGAGGGTCTTCTCGCGACGCCAGTCGCCGAGCCGAGTCCGTACGCGCAGGCCATCGCGGCACACCGCGCGATGGCGGCCGACCAGGCGCGCAATTATGACCAGACGCAGGACATCTCGCCGCGACAGATGCTCATCCTGCTGGAGGTGTGCGAGCGCACCGGCGCCAGCCTCGGGCAAGTGCTCGCAACCGGAGAGTACGAAAGCGCGCGCACCTGGAACGACTACGTCCGCCCGACCCTGGGCAGTGGCAAGCTCGGATCCGCGACCGGAGTCTGGCAGTTTATTCCCGGCACCTTCCAGCGAATCATGCGGCGATTCGGCGCGCAGTTGCTGGCGGCGAGCGAAGCGGATGCGACGACCGGCCGGGAGCGCATGAATCTGGGTGATGGGGTCTTCAGCGACGGGCAGGTCCGGCGCATCATTGAGGAGACCGTGGACGGCCAGCGCGCCGCCAGCGACGAGGGTCTGCTGTTGCTGCGTCACAACTTTGCCGTGCTGGCTTTCGCGAAGCACTATCTCAGTGTCGAGACCGGCGCCAAGACGCCCGAGGAGGACTACCTCTTCCACTTCCTCGGCGAGGGGCAAGGCAGAAAGGTCCTGGCGTTGGCGCGTGGCGAGGCCCGTCACACACTGGCCGTCAAGCAGTCCGAGGCGCCGCGGCTGTCACCCGGTGACTTGCCGGAGCCGAAGCCGGGGCTGGCGATCGGCGAGGGCACTCTGGCTGAGCGCGAGGCGCACGCGATTCTTCGATCCGCTTCCATGTTCCAGCTGCCCTCGCGGTCTCTCGGGTTAGCGTCTGAGCCGCGCATCTTAGCGCGGCGCGGCCTGACCTCTGAGCTGCAAACCCATGGCCTGAGTCGCGACATCAGAGTCCTCGGGGCGCGAGCGACCTTCGATGCCCGCTCGCCCGTGCCCGCTGAGTCCGCGGTCTGGTCGCCGCCCTCGGTCTCGTCCCAGTGGGGGCTGTCAGCCGACTCCCCGGTCGTGACCGGCAATCTGGGCATGTTCTACCGCGACGGAAAGGGCCAGACCCAGCCTTATACCTGGGCCGAGTTCTACGAAAGCCTTGCCAGGCGGGTACGCTCCAAAGAGCAGCCGGCGATGGTGCGGGCCAAGTACGGCGTTGGCTTTGGCCTGAACGGCGGCGATATGCCGCAGTGGGTCTTCGATCCGGATCAGCCTGGCGAGGCCGTCGAACTCCGCCATGAGATCAGCGCTGCCGTGCTGGTGCCTGAAAAGCTGATCACCGGCCCACTTGAGGCAGGCGAAGCCCGCCACTACAAGGCGCGTCTCGCCGAACTGTTGAGCCACGGCGAGGACCAGCCGCTGACACCACCACCGCGCGCCCTTTCAGCGCTGCGCCATCTGGGTCTCCTACCGACCGATGCTCACGATGTTGGCGCCGAAAGCCCCGAGGTGCGGGAGGCATTGCAGGCGTTTCGCGCGATGGTCGGAAAGGACGCGCCCACTGACCCGGCGCAGCTCGCCATGCTGCTGCCGACCGAGCGGGTCGCACTCGAACTCTACGACCGACGCCTAGCCCGTTATGCCGCCCTACAGGCCAGCCAACAGGCCGCGCTTGAGCAGTCCCTCGACCTCACCCGCATCAGGGGCATGCTGAAGGGACAGCGTCAATCATCGCGACCACACATCCGCGTCCTGCAGAAGGCCCTCACCGAGGAAGGGCTATTGGCACGCTCAACGCGCAAGGTTGTGTGGCGAGACAAGCGCGGAAAGCGTCATGTGCGCTACGAGCCGGCTCCATTCGACGGCATCATCGGCAAGCTGACATTGGGCGCACTCAGCCGCTTCCAGTTGCACAATGGTTTGCTGCAAACGCAGGGTGTCCTCGACGGCGTGACACTGGCGATGCTGCGACTGCCGCCCATGGGGGCGGAGATCTTTCTGGCCCCGTCTGGACCTCAGTGCCTGCTCGATTTGGACCGTGAGATGGCTCCAGCCTGTGAGGTGCCAGCCAAGATCCGTCAGCTCGCTTTCAGCGATCTGATCCCAAGCGGGGCGCAATCGCTGCCTGACTGGTGGGACCGCGAGCCGGCTGGACAACGCCTCCGAGGAGCGCCGGCTAACTCGGACGCTGCCGGATCAACCAAGGCAGACGCAGCAGACGGCTAATGAGCAGGCGCACGTGCGTCCAGCTCAGCACCAGATTGTCACGCCAGTCGTTAAAGTGGGTCGTGCCGCCTTGCTCGGCGGCGCTTCTCGGAGTCTCGGTTCGCACCCTGCAAGGTTGGGAGCAGGGGCGCAAGCAACTCATTGATAGGATATTTCGTTTGATTTAAAATCAACGGATCTGCATTTTTTGATAAGGAATTGCTCGCAAATGTTGAACTGCCCAGATTGCTATTCCAAAAAACTTGTTAAAAATGGTTTCAATGCGCTTGAAAAGCAGATGTATCGTTGCAAAGAATGCGGTCGACAGTTCGTTCTCAATCCAGCGAAAGTGCGGATCTCAGAGGATCAGAAATCCCTCATTGATCGCCTGCTATTAGAGCGCATTGCATTGGCCGGGATCGCCCGTGTAGTCGGCGTACCAGAGTCGTGGCTGCAAACATATGTCAATCAAAAATATACGCAGACCCCGCACGAACTCAAGGTAAAAAAAATCGGCTGGACAGCTCACGATCGAGTGCGATGAGTTGTGGTCGTTTGTCGGAAATCATAATAACAAACAATGGGTTTAGCTAGCGATTGATCGAAGCACTCGGGAGATTGTCGGCGTGTATGTCGGCGACCGGAGCGCCAAATCCGCCAAAGCGTTATGGGCCTCCCTGTCATCGATCTATCGTCAATGTGCTATGAGCTATACGGATTTTTGGTCGGCATATGCGCTTATTTTTCCATCGAAACGTCATCAGGCTGTTGGAAAAGAGAGCAGTCAAACAAACCATATTGAGCGTTTTAATTGTACACTTCGTCAGCGTATTTCACGCTTAGTGAGAACAAGGACGCTCCTTTTCTAAAAAATTTGATAATCATATTGGAGCGATTTGGTGCTTTATCCATCATTACAATGCTTCGCTTCCAGTCAATCAAAACTTTTAAAGCACTGCCGTCCTATGAATCAGGGCACTACCACACCACTAACGAAGACGACGACATGCGCGAGGAATATGATTTCGCGAACATCAGGGAGGTGTTCGCGGAAAGTACGCTAAAGTCTTCGAGGGCAAAGTCACCACAGTACTACTCGATTCGGACGTAGCGGAGATTTTTCCCGATTCAGCATCAGTCAATGAAGCGTTACGGACTCTCGTCCGGGTTGTGCGCCGCAATAAGGATATCGCCCAACAATTAGGCTCAGCGCTGAGTGTGCGCAGCGCCTCGCGGGCCTGGAACAAAGGATAACTCCTTAGCGGAATAGAATCACACGGGATGCGACAGCTAGCCCTTGCTGGCGCTGGCCTGACCGGCTCTCCATAGACTTCACATCCCACTAGCCCAGCGGTAGTGCTGAAAGATATAGTAGATTTCGCGCTGGGTGTGGATGTGATCACATCCTGCCGAATCGAATTACAGTAGAAGATCCAGTGGCAGCGGGGAGATGTCCTCAATGGATTTTCTTATGACGCATCAGCGTTGGGTTCCGGTCGGAACCTTGCGGCCCTGCGCCGATGTCAGGGCCGTGTCGGACGTGCGCTCGACGAGAGCATCCTGAACGGTCGTTTCGGGACGGCGGCGCGGGGGCCAGCCGCTTCGGTTCAAGCATTTAATTCGCAGGAAGAAATACTGGTGACCAAGTCAAAGGCTTTATCGACAGATGACGTTCTGGTGTTGCTGTGCGGCTCCGTGAAGCGCGTGCTCACGAGCGCGACGCGTACCGAGATCAATTATTCGCCCATGGTGCAGCGCATCAAACGCACCTGTCTGCGACCCGATATCGGTTGCTTCGTGCTATTCGACGGCGGCTTCTCCGGGCTGGTCATCATGAATTTTTCCGCGCAGTCTGCCATGGAGATCTATCGAGCCTACATGATGGCCATGGGGATGCCCGAGTCCGAGTTGGCGACCCTGCATACCACCGACGAGGTCGGCAATATACTCGGTGAGCTGATGAACCAGATCGTCGGCGATTTCACCAGCAAGGTCGGACAGGAGCTGATGGTCTCGATCAACCAGAATCAGCCCAAGATGCTCACCATCAACAAGGAGGTGCTGGTCAGCATCGACACCAATCTCGACCGCGCTCAGGCGCGGCGCGTCTCCTTCACCACCGCGCGGCGCAATGTTTTCTACATGGAACTGGCCATGGATCGCACCGAGTTCATCAAGCTGCACGAGTTCGCCCGGGAGGAGATCGACCCGGATCAGATCGTCGAGGAAGCCAGCCGAGGGAGGATGCCGGGCATCACCCGTGAGGATCTCGTCGATAAGGATTTGCTCGACGAACTGGGGATCTAGTTTCGCGCGTAACGGATATTCACTCCGCGCGCAACGCCGCCGCAGGCTGCGCATTGGCCGACTGAAAGGCCGGATAGATGCCCGCCAGGAAGGCCGCCAGCCAGGCTAGCAGGACGCCCGAGATCAGCGGCCAGGGCGCGATGTGCATCTCCATCGACCAGCCAAACGAGCGCAGATTAATCACCTCGATCAGCAGGTCGCCCATGATGAGTCCCAGCGGAATCGCGAACAGACCGGCGACGATGCCAAGGATCGACGTCTGCACCAGAATCAGCAGGATCAATTGACCGCGCGTCATCCCGCTCGCGCGCATGATTGCATGCTCTCGGCGTCGTTCGAGTTCCAGTGCCATGAGCGCGCTGAGAATGCCGACGAAGGCCACGCCGATCGCCAGCAGTCGCAGAATATGCGTGATGGCGAAGGTGCGATCGAAGATGGTCAGCGAGCGCTCGCGGATGTCTTCATTGAAGCTCACCAGCAGCGGCGCGTCATGCGACTCGGTCACCTGGCGCACCGCCTCGAGAACCACCTGTCCATCGACATCCGCGCGCAGCATCAGACCCAGAGAGGAAAGCGTCTCGTCGGACCAGAGTTCGGCGTAGCGGCGTTGGCTCATCACGAGCATCCCGCTGTCGGAACCGTAGTCGCGAAAAATCCCGCCGATCTCGATGTCGAGCCAGCCCTGGCCGGTGAACACCGAAACCCGCTCGCCGACGGCGAGACCGCGATGGTAGACGAATGGCTCGGAAGCGAGCAGAACCTCGCCGCGCTCGAAGCGCTCCCAGACGTCGGTGCGGTGGCCAGGTGCGAGGTCGAAACCACGTCCACCGTCGCTCGAAGCGCCACCGAGCGCGAGGAGCCGCACCGGTCCAGCGCGGGTGGTGATTGAGGCGCCACGCCCCGTGGCAATCCCGGCGATCCCATCGATGCCGCGCAGCGTCTCCAGCATGCCGTCTGGAAGTTGATGATCTTCCTGGTTGCCGTTCTCGGAGGCGGCAGCGACATAGATATCACTGCTCAACGTCGTCTCGAGCCAGACGACGAGGCTGCCACGGAAGCTGTCGATCATCACGCCGACCCCGACAGTGGTCGCGATCGCGATCGTGAGGGCGGCGGCGGCGATGCCGGTGCGGGTGATGGAGGAGGCGATCCCGCGCGCGGCCAGCAGCCCGGGCAGTCCGATGGTCAGACCAAGCAGCGGTGAGATGGCCAGCGTCAACCCCCGCAGCAGCGCCGGTACGCACAGGCTGTAGCCGAGGATGACGAGCATCAGGGCCAGAAAGCCAAACGGCAATGAGCGCGTCGGAATCAGCACGGCGAGTGAGCCGATGGCAACCAGCGCCAGACCCAGCGCGGCGAGCCAGCCGACCCAGCCCTGTCCGCGCCGCTCTAGGCTGTTTTCGCGCAGCACTTCGCGTGGTTGCGAGCGCGCGGCTTCGAGCGCCGGACCGAGCGCCCCGATCAGGGTCACCAGGAATCCGATACCGACACCCTTGATCAGCGTCAGCGGTCCGATGAACAGTGCGCCCACGGTCAGTTCGAAATAGAGATCGTTGATGGTGCGGATGACGAGCTGAACCAGCCCCCAGCCGGTGAGAATGCCAAGCGCCACCCCGAGCACCGCGCCGATGGCGGCGAACGCCAGCGCCTCGCTGGTGACCAGTACAAAGAGCTGGGCGCGGGTGCAGCCCAGGGTGCGCAAGGCGCCGAGCAGTTGTCGGCGCTGCAGCACGGCGAAGGTCATGGTGTTGTAGATGATGAAGCCGCCGACCAGCATGGCCAGCAGACTCATGGCCGAGAGGTTGATGCTGAAAGCGCGCGTCATCTGGCGCAGTGACTCGCTGCGCTGGCTGGACTCGACCAGCCGCAGACCGTCCGGGAGGCGCTGTGCGAGGTCTGACGCATCGCCGGGAGCGAGCACCAGGTCGATACGGTCGATGGCGCCGGACTGTTCGGTCAGCTCCTGCGCGGTCGCGATGTCGGCGATGGCGATTCCAGCAATCCCTTGGGCCGCCTCGCCGGTGAGCACACCGGCGACCTCCACCGCTTGGCTGCGCGCGCCGATGTGCAGCGTCAGCGTGCCGCCGGGGCGTGTTCCGAGCCGTTGTGCATCGGTCTCGCCAAGAATCAGCGTGCCAGGCACCGACAGCAGCCGCGACAGGGATGACCCCGCCAGTTGGGTGTCCGCGCCGACCCCGCGTAGCGTTGCGTAAGAGAGCAGATCCAGACCGAGCAGGATGAACGTCTGGTCTTGCAGGCGTACGGTTGCCTCGACGACTGGCGAGGCGTCCTGGAGATCCAGCTCACCGAGGAGCTGGGCATAGAGCGCGTCCGGAATGCGCCCGGTGGCCGACTCGATTTGGTGCGTCGCGCGTCCGGCGATCTGCTCGACCGACAGCTCGAAGGCGCGCTCGGCGCTGGCATTGGCGATGTCTACGGCGATCACCACCGCGATCCCAAGCGCGATGCCGAGGATCGAAAGCCCCGCCTGCCAGGGGTGGCGGCTCAGGTAGCGTAGACTGGCGCGCGCCAGCAGGCCGTTGATCAGGATCTTGTTCGCGCTCACCAGGACAGCGCCTGTGTGGAGTCGGTCAACCGACCGCGCTCGAGCGTCAGCGCGCGGTTGGCGATGCGCGCGACCGCCTGGCTGTGGGTGACGAGGATGAGCGTTTGGCGGCGCTCGCGAAACAGCTCCGAGAGCAGCTCCAGGATCTGCTCGCCGGTCTGCGCGTCGAGGTTGCCGGTCGGTTCGTCGGCTAGCACCAACGTTGGCTCATGGATCAGGGCGCGTCCGATTGCGACCCGCTGCTGTTCGCCACCGGAGAGCTGATCGGGAAAGGCGTTGCTGCGCGATTCTAGCCCCAGCCGGGCGAGCATCGCCTGGATGCGGGGCGTGGCGTCGCGGCGCTTGATGCCGTTGAGTTCGAGCGGCAGGGCCAGATTCTCGGCGACACTGAGGGTTTGAATCAGGTTGAAAAATTGATAAATGAAGCCAATATGACGTCGGCGCAATAAGGTTAGATCTGGCTCGTCGAGCGTTGACAAGCACTGACCAAGCAGCTCCACACTGCCCTGGTCAGGCCGGTCGATACCCGCGAGAAGATTCAGCAGAGTAGACTTACCTGAGCCGCTGCGACCGAGCAGGGCGACACACTCGCCGGGCTGGACCGCGAAGCTCACTTGATCGAGCACCCGATGCGCTGCATCGCCCTCGGCGTAACCCTTGTGGAGATCGCGCACGCTTAGCACTGGAGCGGCGTGTAGGTCGGTTGGAGGCGTAAGTTCTGACGTGGGGGGCATTGGGTCTCGGTTTTTAGTTTTCAGCTCTCGGTCTCTTCGAGAGATGGTGGGTTTCTCAGGTGGCTCAATCTGCTGGAGCGAGAGGTCAATCGGGATGCCGCAAATCCCATGCGCCATGCTATCGTAACGCGCTCTTCTATCTCATGTCGTCGCAGACCAGTTATTATCGATACTGAGGCAAGGGTTTTGGACTGATTATGTGCGCGCAATCTGCCGGCAGACCGGCGAGGGGAGCGAGCCGCAAGGCTCCGTCACCAGGCCCTTACGGGCAGAGTCTCACGGCCCAGCAGATGGAAAGCCTGCACTTTTTCCGGTGGCTGCGCTGTCGCAGCCGCTATCCCTCCCCGACCTGAAGGACGGGGATCTCTCGCGGAGAAACTGATGAATACGCAAACCGCTCCCCAAAAGAAAGGGATCGCTAAGAAGAGTAAAGAGATCGTTGAGCTTTACGATCCACGTGTCTGGAGAGAAAAGGGCATCTGGTGGACCGCTGGTCTTTTCCTGATCACCTATTTTGTGGTCGTGATCATTCTTGGGATCATCTGGTCGCGCACGCCGCCGTCGTTCGATGTGCGCGAGAAAGCGGCTGAGCTGGCAGGCGGCGACACCTCGCGGCTGGTCGTGGGCACGTATACGGCCGCCGCGACGATCGGAATTGCCGAGACCCTGCTCGACAAACCCGGCGGTTACCTCACCAACGACTTGACTCCGCCTGGGGTGTACCTCGATAACATCCCGAATTGGGAGTTCGGTGTGATCACGGAGCTGCGCGATCTTACCGATTCATTGCGCAACGATTTCAGTCGCGCGCAATCTCAATCGTCCGAAGACAGGGATCTGCAAATCGCTCAGCCTCAATTCAACTACGATTCCGATTCCTGGATCCTGCCCTCGACCGAGTCGGAGTATCGCAAAGGTGTCGATGCGCTCAAGCGCTACTTCACCCGCCTCACGGATGACCGGTCGCAGGACGGCCAGTTCTTCGCCCGCGCAGACAATCTGATGGTCTATCTCCAACTGGTGGAGAAGCGCCTGGGCAACCTCTCGCAGAGATTGACCTATGCGGTCGGGCAATACGATCTAAACGTTAATCTAGCGGGTGACCCGAGTGCGCTTCAATCCACGCCGGTTCCCGAGGAGGAAAGCCGCAAGACGCCATGGACGAAGATCGATGACATGTTCTTCGAGGCCCGCGGCTACACTTGGGCGCTGATGCAGACGCTTGAGGCGATGGAGATCGACTTCGAGCGTGTGCTCAAGGACAAAAACGCCCTGGTGTCACTGCAACAGATCATACGCAAGCTCAAAGACACCCAGGATCCCATCTGGAGCCCGATGATTCTCAACGGGACTGGTTTTGGACCGATGGCCAACCACTCGCTGGTCATGGCGTCCTATATCGCACGGGCCAACGCCGCAGTCATCGATTTACGCAGGTTGCTCGAGAGGGGCTAATGGACGATGTTGCGCTAAACAGGCTTTAGCGCAAACGGGCAACGGCGAGCACCGCAGACGCGGTGCTCGCCGTTTGTCGTTTCAGGCCGTCTCCGGCGGTTAGGGGTTTAAGTTGATGATGCCTTGAGTGCCCAGATAAGCGATGATTTTCTCAACCAAAATTTCTGGGGTTTCATCACCGGCGTTCAGGGTGAGTTCGGGCGCTGTCGGCGCCTCGTAGGGGTCGTCGATCCCGGTGAAGTTTTTGAGTTCCCCGGCGCGCGCCTTCTTGTACAGACCCTTGGGATCGCGGCGTTCGCAGACCTCGAGCGAAGTATCGACGAAAATCTCGATGAACTCGCCGGCATCCATGGTCCGGCGGACGCGATCTCTGTCGCGACTGTACGGACTGATAAACGCAGTCAGCGCGATGATCCCCGCTTGTGAGAACAGATGAGCCACCGCTCCGATGCGGCGGATGTTTTCTTCGCGGTCCATGGCCGTGAAGCCCAGTCCGAAGCGCTCGGCGAAGTCATCGCCATGCGTGCCTCTGAGCATGCCGGCTCCGGCATTGAGCGCGTGTCTGACGTTATCCCCATCGAGCACGGCGCTATGAATGCCCATTTGATGGAGCTTGTGGTCGAGCGTGTTGGCGAGCGTGCTCTTGCCCGATCCGCTGAGTCCGGTAAACCAGATGACGCAGCCTCTGTGGCCCTTCTGCGTTTCCCGAAGTGTCCTTGATACCTGGTGCTCGTGCCAGGTGACGTTAGTGTCATTCGCCATGTGATGGATCTGCTGTTGTTGAGTGTTTAATTAAATTGACCGAACGGATCAGTCGGCTGGATACCCGCTCTAATCAGCCGTTACAGCGGCTTCAACAGACTGAAGGCCCCGCGCACTTCGCCCAGCGTATATCCACGCGCCTGGTCATCGGGGTAGTGCGCATCGAGTGCGGTTGCGATGTCCGGGTTGATCTGGGTTCCGTGACAGGCCAGACAGAGCTCTCCAGTCGGGATCGCCTTCATAAAGCGAAAGTGCTTGCCGTCATTGGTTTCGAGCACTTCGGCGTAGGCCATGGTCGCGACATCCTCACCAGCGCCTTGGCGCGCGTCGAACTGCTCAAGCACCTTTCGCTCCCAACTGTCTGGGGTGTTGAGTTCAGTATTGCGGGTCTTGAGGCTGGTGCGTGCGATCTCCCAGCCGGTGCTTTTGGAGAGTCCCGCAGCGATTGCCGGGGCGCGCTGTGCACAGACATCGACCGCTTTGACTGGACCCGCATTCTCCATCGCGGACTTCAGCTCAGACTGCAACTGTCCGGCAAACTGTTGGGTGATCTTTTTCGCCTCGTCGACAGTGTCGCTGGGCGTTGATTCGGCCTTCAGAGCGCCGGAGGTCAACAGCAGCGTCACCGCAGCGCTTGCAGCGATCAGAATGGTTTTGTTCATCAAAATGCTCCTCGTTGTCATGATGTAGTCGGGCGTACTCAAGTGTCATGCGCCGATCGGTCCCAATACTGCCGCAAGACCAGCGCGGTCGGCATCTCGCTGGCGTGCGCGATGTCCTGCGCCGTTCCCTCGGCGACAACTCTACCACCTGCATCGCCGCCTTCTGGTCCCATGTCCACAACCCAGTCGGCCTCGGTAATCAGGTCGAGATTATGCTCGATCACCAGCACCGAGTGCCCCGCGTCAACCAGGCGATGCAGCACGGCGATCAGACGCTCGACGTCGGCCATGTGCAACCCAACCGTCGGCTCATCAAGCACATAAAGCGTTGGCCGGTCCGTGTTGGGTTTGGCCTTGGCCAACTCAGTGACCAGTTTGATGCGCTGCGCCTCGCCGCCGGACAGCGTCGGACTCGGCTGACCCAGCGTCAGATAGCCGAGTCCCACATCTTGCAGCAGGGTCAGCGGATGATGGATGGCACGCTGGGCGCTGAACACCTCAACTGCCTCGTCGACACCGAGCGCCAGCACCTGACCGATGTCGAGTCCTTTGTAACGGACCTCGCGGGTCTCGCGGTCGAAGCGGCTGCCGCCGCAGACCTCGCAGGTCATACGCACGTCGGGCAGAAAGCTCATCTCCAGCTTCTGGATGCCCTGGCCCTCGCAGGCCGCACAGCGCCCGTCCGCCGTGTTGAACGAGAAGCGCGCCGGGGTCCAGCCGAGAATGCGGGCCTCTTGAGTGGCCGCGAACAGCTTGCGAATGGCGTCCCAGAAGCCGACATAGGTCGCCGGACAGGAGCGCGGCGTTTTGCCGATCGGTGTCTGGTCGACCTCCAACACGCGCGTCAAAGTCTGCCAGCCGGTCAACCCCCGACAGCCGACCAGATCCGTCTTGCGCGCACGAGCGCCGGCCGGGCGTTTAGCGGCGAGCAGATTAATGATGCTCTTGACCAGCACTTCGCGCACCAGGGTCGATTTGCCCGATCCTGAGACGCCCGTGACGCAGACCAACCGTCCAAGCGGCACCCGCGCATCAAGCCCGCGCAGATTGTTCAATTGCGCGCCCTGGATGGCCAGCCAGTCGAGCTTGCCGTGGACCGGGCGCGGCGGACGTGAGCGCACATGCGCGCGGGCGAGAAAGCGACCGGTGAGCGACGCCGGGTTGGCGATCAGCTCATCGGCGGTCCCTTGGGCGATGATCTCGCCGCCGCGAATCCCGGCACCCGGTCCCAAGTCGATGACATGCTCGGCACGGCGGATGGTTTCCTCGTCGTGCTCGACCACCACCACCGTGTTGCCCTTGCCTTCGAGTCGGCTCAGGGTCTGGAGCAGCAGGCCGTTGTCGCGCGGATGCAGCCCGATGGTCGGCTCGTCGAGGATGTAGCAGACACCGCGCAGATTGGAGCCGAGCTGGGCGGCAAGGCGGATCCGCTGTGCCTCGCCGCCCGAGAGAGTCGGTGCGCCACGATCGAGCGTGAGATAGCCCAGCCCGACTTCGGCGAGAAAGCCCAGTCGGCCACTAACCTCGGTGAGCAGATCTTGGGCGATGGCACGTTCGCGGGTCTCAAGCTCTAGTTGGTCGATGAAAACGGCGGCTCCATCAACGGTCAGTGCGGACAGATCGGCGATGGACTGCTCGCGAAAGCGCACTGCCAGCGCGTCCGGGTTCAGGCGCGCCCCATCACAGCTCGGACAGGTCTGATCGCCCCCGGCGTTTTGCTCCAGCCACTGACCCTCCTCGCCGGTCTGCTCGGCGTCGAATCCGCCTATCACCCGACCGGTGCCGAAGCACGTCGGGCACCAGCCATGTTTGGAGTTGTAGCTGAACAGACGCGGGTCCGGCTCGGGGAAGGCGCGTCCGCAGCCGTGACAGGCGCGCTCGGTGGAGTAGGGTGTCTCGGCATCCCAGACGCCATCGACCAACCGCACCAGCCGGACCTGACCCTTGCCCAAATCCAGGGTCTGGGCGAGCAGCGTGCGCAGCTCGGTCTCCCGAGCCGGGTCGATGCGCACCTCGCCCACCGGCAGGTCGATGGAGTGCTCACGAAAGCGGTCGAGCTTGGGCCAGCGCGCGGTCTCGACCGGCTCGCCATCGACCCGCAGCAGCGCCCAGCCCTTGCCAGCGGCCCAGGCCGCAAGCTCTTTATAAAGCCCCTTGCGGGCGACCACCATCGGCGCCATGAGCGTGACCGCCTCACCGGCATGATCGCGCTGGATACGCGCAAGGATCGCCTCGCGTGTCATCGGCTCGATCGGGATGGCGCAGTCCGGGCAGTGCTGGATGCCGAGCTTGACGTAGAGCAGACGCAGATAATGGTGGATCTCGGTCAGGGTG
Organism: Thiorhodococcus sp.; assembly: GCA_029257385.1. Classification (GTDB taxonomy): domain Bacteria; phylum Pseudomonadota; class Gammaproteobacteria; order Chromatiales; family Chromatiaceae; genus Thiorhodococcus. The sequence continues at coordinate 4,539 of JARIBS010000053.1, read as the reverse complement.
CCGACCGTGCTCTTGGCCCCGCCCCGGCTGGTGCGCTGCTCGATGGCGACCGTCGGCGGGATGCCGAAGATGGCGTCCACATCGGCGCGCGCCGCCGGTTGGACAAACTGGCGCGCATAGGCGTTGAGCGATTCCAGATAGCGCCGCTGGCCCTCGTTGAACAGGATGTCGAAGGCCAGCGTACTCTTGCCGCTGCCGGAGACGCCGGTGATGACGGTAAGCCGGTCGCGCGGAATGGCGAGCGTCAGATCCTTCAGGTTGTGCTCGCGGGCGTGGCGGATCTCGATGGCCTGGGGTGCCGACGCTTGGTACGGAGCCTGAGCGGCCTCGGCAATCGCATGCGCCAGGACGGCTCCGCCCCCGGCGCGCTGTGCCAGATAGCCCGCGAGCGCTAGCCCGGTATGGCTGGCGGGATATTCGGCGACCTGTTCGGGCGTCCCCTGACAGATCAACGCGCCACCCCCGTCGCCGCCCTCCGGACCCAGATTGATCAGCCAGTCCGCCGCCGCGATCACATCCAGATTGTGCTCGATGACCAGCAATGAATGCCCCTTGTCGATCAGATGCCGTAGGGCGGTCAGGAGCACGGCGATGTCGGCGAAGTGCAGCCCTGTAGTCGGCTCATCGAGCAGAAACAACAGCCCGCCATCGCGCGCCCGGTGCCGCGCGGACTTGGCTAGATGACCGGCCAGCTTGAGCCGCTGCGCCTCACCGCCCGAGAGCGTCGGCACCGGCTGACCCAAGCGCAGATAGCCAAGCCCGACCGCCCGCAGCGGCTCGAGCACCCGGTGCAGATCCTTATCATCGGCGAAGAACTCCAGCGCCTCGGTCGCGGTCATCTCCAGCACATCGGCGATGGAGCGGGCGTGGGTCTCGCCATCCGCTGTCGGGCCGCTGATGCGCACCTCCAGCGTGCTGTCGCGATAACGCCGCCCGTTGCAGTCCGGGCAGCGCAGATAGACATCGGCCAGAAACTGCATCTCCAGGTGCTCGAAACCGCTTCCGGCGCAGGTCGGGCAGCGCCCGTTGCCGCTGTTGAAGCTGAAAGTCCCGGCGGTGTAGTCGCGCTCCTTGGCCAACGGTGCTTGGGCGAAGCGCTTGCGGATGACCTCGAAAGCGCCGACATAGCTAGCCGGATTGGAGCGCGAGGTGCGCCCGATGCTCGACTGATCGAGCAGCAGCACATCGGCGATCTGATCGTGGCCCTCAATGGCCTCGTGCTCGCCGGGCATGCCTTCGGGATGCCCCTTGAGCTGGCAGAGTGCGTTGTAGAGCACATCGTGCACCAGGGTCGACTTGCCCGAACCCGAGACGCCCGTGACCACCACCAGCCGGTCGAGCGGAATGGCGACATCCAGCCCTTTGAGGTTGTGGGCGCGCGCGCCGCGAATCTGGAGCCAGCGCGAGGCATCGGTCGGCGGCTCGGGCTGGCGGGGCGGGGCGACCTGGAGCCGACCGGCGAGATAGTCGCCGGTGAGCGAGTCGGGCGCGTCCAACAGGGCGTTCGGCGGACCCTGGAAGACGATCCGCCCGCCGTGCTCGCCCGGTCCGGGACCGATATCGATGATGCGATCGGCGGCCAGCATCACCTGTGGATCGTGCTCGACGACCACCAGCGAGTTACCCCGGTCGCGCAGCCGCAGCAGGATGCGCGTCACGCGGTCGATATCGCGCGGATGCAGCCCGATGCTCGGCTCGTCGAGCACAAACAGGGTATTGACCAGCGAAGTGCCGAGCGCGGTGGTGAGATTGATCCGCTGGACCTCGCCGCCCGAGAGCGTGCGCGACTGCCGGTCGAGCGTCAGATAGCCCAGACCGACCTCGCACAGATAGCCGAGCCGGGCGCGGATCTCGGCCAGGAGCAGATCCATCGCCTGGTCCATGACGCCGTCGAGTTGCAGGTCCGCGAAGAAGTCGCGACAGCGCGCGATCGACAGGCCGAGCAGGTCGTGGATACCGAGTCCGGGCAGTGCCTCCCAGATCGCGCGGGACATCCGGGTCCGTGCGTGGCGAAAGCGTTGCTCGGTCGCCAGCGCCTCATCGGCGAGCGTCTTGGAGCCGATCCGCCAGTCGAGCGCAGCATCTCTCAGCCGTGCCCCGTCGCAGCTCGGACAGGCGTCATAGCTGCGATAGCGCGACAGCAGCACCCGCACATGCATCTTGTAGCTGCGCCCTTCCAGCCAGCCGAAGAAGCGGCGCATCCCGTACCAGACCCCGTCGTCCCAGTCGCCGTCGCCCTCGATCACCCACTGGCGGTCGGCCTCGGTGAGATCGCGCCAGGGCACATCGGTGGGGATGCCCCGCTTGCGGGCAAAGCGCATCAGGTCTTCCTGAACCTCTGAGTAGCTGTCCGTCTGAATCGGCTTGATCGCCCCTTCGAGTAGCGTCTTGGACGCATCCGGCACGACCAGCGTCCAGTCGATGCCGATGGTGCGACCGAATCCACGACACGTCTCGCAAGCGCCATGGGGCGAGTTGAACGAGAAGAGGCTGGGCGTCGGGTCGTGATAGGCGATGTCGCAGTCGGGGCAGTGCAGATCGGCGGAGAAGCGCCAGGGCGAACCGGGCTGCGCGTCCGCGTCCAGCGGGTAGACCAGCGCGTGGCCATGCCCCTTGGCGAGCGCGGTTTCCAGCGCCTCCATGGCACGACTGCGATTCTCCGGCGTGGGCCGCAGCCGGTCTTGGATGACCTCAATGCGCTCGGCGTCCTCGCGCAGCAGGCGGATATAGCCCTGCTGGGCCAGCATCGTTTTGACGGTCTCTAACCCGAGCGATTCCGGAACCCTGACCGGGAAGACGATCAGGACGCGCGGCGGGTCTTCCCCGGCCTCGCGCGTCAGGGTCTCCCAAACCGACTCTGGCGTATCGCGCCGCACCGGGCGTCCGCAACCGTGGCAGAAGAGCCGAGCGGCCCGCGCGAACAGCAGCTTGAGGTGATCGTTCAGCTCCGTCATGGTGCCGACGGTGGAGCGCGAGGTGCGCACCGGATTGGTCTGATCGATGGCGATGGCCGGCGGGATGCCTTCGATGCGGTCCGCCGCTGGTCGGTCCATGCGGTCGAGAAACTGCCGCGCATAGGGCGAGAAGGTCTCGACATACCGCCGCTGCCCTTCGGCATAGAGCGTATCGAAGGCGAGCGAGGACTTACCCGAACCCGATACACCCGTGACCACGATCAGCTCGCCGAGCGGCAGATCCAGATCTAGGTTGTCGAGATTGTTCTGACGGACGCCACGCAGGCGGATGAGGTCTTTCACAGGGAGGGCGTCTCAGGTGGCAGGTTGGGTCGAGTGCGGATTGTAGACCAGGGGGCGACTGCGAAGTGCCCTGAGCCGGATTGGCCTCGTTATCGAGTGGCTGAAAGGTGGCTTGAAGCGTGATGCATTGCGCTTTTTATGCATGCTACTTGCTAAAACGAACACGCTTTATTCCTTATATGTTGACGGGTTGTTTTTCTTCTCTTAGCTTCTGGTTTCGAATACACGGTTGGTCGCGGATCTGGTGAGGTTGTCTCAGTCGTTGGAGTCGATTGCGAGCGCTTGGCTGTAGAAAATAGCTGGATTCCGTCTAGCATAACAGACGCGGAATCTGTCTAGCACGACGAACGTAGATTCTGTCTAATCAACTGTTATATTTGAATCATGAATTTGGCGTTGACTAACCCAACAAGAATCGACTCGGCCGGTCAATCAGAATTAGACTTACTGTGGGTACTTTTTAAAGAGTATCACAATGAAATTTCAGTCTATTCTGAGGAGCGACCTTTACCATCGGAAAAGGAATTTAAAGATTTCTGGCTTAGCCCAGAAAAGTATTCTTTGATCTCTTATTCCGGGAAAGAAGCAATTGGATTTACCCTAATGCAATTAATCGAAGATGAAGAGTTAGGCAAGTACCTTGAAGTTGGATCTATATACTTAACGAGGGATCACAGAAAAGGACTTAACGCATTACGGCTTTATAATGAAATTTTATTCTATGGACAAAGACTGCAAATTCCTATTGGAAGTGAAATATCCTCAGACAACAAAAAATCATTAAAATTGGCGAGGGCGCTGTCAAAGCGTTACATACGACAAAACGGTAACGGTACTTTAAGTGAACGCATATTAAAGAATGGCAGGCACTTTCTACTCTTTTCTAGTGGTTACAATGCATTGTAAAACTAAAATTTTAATATCGTAACCAAATAGCAGAATATAACAAAGCGCTACACCCGACCGCTACGGTTGCTATCGCTCCCTTCGCGCCGGGTGAGCGTTGACGTTATGTCTTGAAGAGGTGAAGTGAAAGTCCCGAACGCAGAAAAAGCAGTTCTCGATATCCGGAAACTTACGGACTACTGCTTGAGTTATGAGCACCCCAGAGGCAAACACAAAGCACGGGTGTTTCTCTCTGCTTTGGGTATGACTAGCCCGCGTAGATACTCTGTTCTGCGGCAAGTCTTTTTTGCGTCCTGTCCATCAAATGCATGACTGATTCAGGCCGTTTGTGGGAAGACATAGAAGCGTTGGCCATCGAACGGTTTGTGCGCCTTGA
>JARIBS010000047.1 GCA_029257385.1 Thiorhodococcus sp. | reverse complement strand
CTGGCGGGCGCGCTTTCTGGTCGACGCCTCCGGGCGCGACACCTTTCTGGCCAACCGCCAGCGCGCCAAATCGCGCAATCCGCGTCACAACAGCTCGGCGCTCTATGGCCACTTTATCGGCGCGCGGCGCAATCCGGGCGAGGCCGAGGGCAACATCACCATCTACTGGTTCGACCACGGCTGGTTCTGGTTCATTCCGCTCGCCGATGGCGCCACCAGCGTCGGCGCGGTCACCTGGCCCTACTACACCAAACAGCGCCAGGGCCGAACCCTTGCGGCATTCCTGCTCGACACTATCGCACTGTGCCCGCCGCTGGCCGAGCGTCTCCAGGAGGCCCAGCTCACCGACCTGGTCGAGGCCACCGGCAACTTCTCCTACACCACCGACCACACCCACGGCGAGCGCTATGTGCTGCTCGGCGACGCCTATGCCTTCATCGATCCGGTTTTCTCCTCCGGTGTGATGCTGGCGATGCAGAGCGCTTTCTTCGGCGCCGAGGCGGTCGATCGCTGTTTGCGCAATCCGGCCGAGAGCCGCAGGGCGCTCAAGCGCTTCGATCGCGGGGTGCGCCACGGCCCGCGCGAGTTCTCCTGGTTTATCTACCGTATGAGCAGCCCGACCATGCGTGACCTCTTCATGGCGCCGCGCAATGTGCTGCGCGTGAAGGAGGCCCTGCTCTCGCTGCTCTCGGGCGATATCTATGCAAAGACCCCAATCTGGCCCTCGCTCTATCTGTTCAAGCTCATCTATTATCTCTCGGCCATACGCCAATGGCGTACGACGCTGGCAGCGGTGCGGAGGCGCCGGACGCAAATCCAGCCGGTGGCCGGGCACGAAGAGACGGCTAAGGTCTGAGTATGGATTCCGCCATCTGTGAACAACTGAACGACCTCGAAACGCCATCGCGCCGCCTTGCACCGCTCGACCCCGAGGCGGCCTGGAGCGCAACATGGCGAGTTGCATGCCTGACCGCCACGCTTCATGCCGCAGCGACCTGCTGGTCGAAATCGAGGCGATGAGCGCGGCACCCACCCTCGCCCAAAACGCCTGACCACGCCCATGTCCCACGCAATTTTCCGCCCCCTCGCGCTGCTGCTCGCGGTCCTCACTGTCCCGGCCAACGCACAGACCGACAAACCGCTCTGGGAGGTCGGACTGGGTGCGACCGTCCTGTCCTTTCCCGACTATCGCGGCTCGGACCATCAGCGCGCCTATGTGCTGCCGCTGCCCTATGTCGTCTATCGCGGCGAGATCATCAAGGCCGATCGTGACGGGGTGCGCGGCGTCTTACTCGACAACCGATTCGCCGAACTCAATCTCAGCGTCGCCGCCTCCCTGCCGCTCGACAGCGACGGCAACGACGCCAGACGCGGCATGCCGGACCTGGAGCCGACCTTCGAGATCGGTCCCGCGCTGGCGCTGCACCTGTGGCGTTCGGCCGACCGCAGGATGCTCTTGGATCTGCGTTTGCCGGTGCGCATGGCGATCACCCTCGATGGGGAGTTTCGCGACGCGGGGCTGGTGTTCACGCCCAATCTCAATCTCGACATCCGGGACCCGTTTGGCGCCAGCGGTTGGAACCTGGGGTTGCTGGCAGGCCCGATCTATAACGACGCTCGATACAACGCTTACTTCTACGACGTCGAGCAGACGTTCGCGACTCCACAGCGCCCAGCTTACCGCGCCGATGGCGGCTATGGTGGCGCACGGGCAACTGTCGCGCTGTCCAAGCGCTTCGAGCGTTTCTGGGTTGGCGCTTTCGCACGCTACGACCGACTCGATGGCGCCGTCTTCGCCGACAGCCCACTGGTGCGCCAGGAGCACGCCTGGGCCGCCGGGATTGGTATCGCATGGATTCTCGGCCAGTCCTCCCAGTCCGTGCGGGTCCAGGACTAGATGGACGGCGTCCCCGACTTGGACGTCAGGGTCCGGCATCTGCCAAGGGCACATGCCTATTTCTGTCTATTCAGCGGGCTAGTCTCGCTCGCGTTGATCTGTCTGGTCTGGCTGCCCTGCGCCCTGCTGCTTCATGCGCTGCTTCCGGTCAAACGCGCCCGTCGGATCGGGCGACGCGGCGCGACCCTGATCTTTCGCGGCTATCTCTGGTTTCTGAGCGCGCTCGGCGCCTGTCGTTTCGACCTCGCCGCGCTCGACTCGCTGCGTGACGACGGCCCGCTGATCCTCGCACCCAATCACCCCAGCCTGCTCGACGCCCTGATGATCATTTCAAGACTCCCGGATGTAGTCTGCGTCATGAAAGCGGGCCTGATGCGCAATATCCTGCTCGGTGCTGGCGCGCGTCTGGCCGGATACATCCCCAACGATCAGCCGCGCGCCATGCTCAGGGCGGCCTGTGCAAATCTGCACGCGGGCAGCCAATTGTTGCTGTTCCCCGAGGGCACCCGTACCGCCTGCCCGCCGATCGACCCCATCCCACGAACCACCAGCTCCATCGCGCGGCGCGCCCAAGCCCCGGTTCAAGTCCTGTTGATTGAGACCGATTCGGCCTTTCTCACCAAGGGCTGGCCGCTGTTGCGCTGCCCGAACATGCCCATCCACTATCGTGTGCGGCTCGGGCGTCGCTTCGACCCGCCCACCAACAGCCGCGAGTCAAGTCGCCCGCTCGAGGACTATTTCCGAGCCATCCTGGCTGGCACTCACTGGTCTCCACCGTTCGCCGAGGCCCACTAAGATGGTTCCCGAAGCGCAGATCGAGAAGACCCACATTGTCCTAATTCCCAGCTACAATCCCGGCCCGATCGTCTATGAAACAGTCGCCTCCGCTCGCCGCTGCTGGCCGCACGTCTGGGTGGTGGTGGACGGCAGTACCGACGGCACGGGCGAGGGTCTCGCCGAACGCGCCCGCACCGACGCGGGCCTGAAGGTCATTCAACTGTCTGCCAACGTGGGCAAGGGCGCCGCCATTCTGTGCGGACTCGAAGCGGCGGCCACCGTCGGCGTGACCCATGTACTCACCATGGACGCGGATGGACAGCATCCGGCGGACCTGATTGCCACCTTCATGGATGCCTCGGCGGCCAACCCTGGGCACATGATCCTCGGGAAACCCCGGTTCGATTCGAGCGCCCCCCTGCTGCGCGTGCGAGGCCGGCGGATCTCCAACGCCCTGGCCGATCTCGAAACGCTGTGGATCGGGATCGGTGACTCGCTGTTTGGCTTTCGCGTCTATCCGGTCGCCCCGCTACTGGCGATCATGCGCCAGCAACGCTGGATGCGAGGCTTCGACTTCGACCCCGAGGCGGTGGTGCGACTGGCCTGGCGCGGCGTGCGTCCGCTCAACATCACGGCACCCGTGCGCTATCTGAGCGCCGAGCAGGGCGGCACGAGCCACTTTAACTACTGGCGCGACAATCTGGTGCTGAGCTGGATGCACGCACGGCTGCTCATCGGCTGTCTGCTGCGTCTGCCTTGGTTGATCCGGCGGCGTCTGAGTTAGCCAGCGCACCTCGGGGCTTCGGCGCCAACATCTATCAGTGCCCTGAGATTCTGAGCTTGTTCGCTTCCTGAAATTAGCTCTAAGAACTTATTTTAAAATGAATAAAGGTTTCCCCTGAAATCCTGGAGAGCCGCATTCTATCCCTTCGCCTTCTTGCATATCGCCTGCGCGGCCCCAGGACTCAAGCTTCTTTGCTACTGCGGCGCCAAGTACGCGCTGACCTCCAGAGAGCCGGCCACTATCCCAATCGAAAAATCTTTCGAAACAATTCTCTGCGGACGAAGAAGCTCATTTTCTAGCGTTTGGTTGCCGACCTTCTCCCTGATCTACAATCCGCATTCGGTCCGGCCCGCCACCAGAGACGTACTCCCTTGAAAGACCTCATCCGCCTGCGTGGCGTCCGTCAGAACAATCTCGATAATCTGAACGTCTTGTCGGCGCAATCCTCCGCCTTCAGGCGTGGGGTCAAGCCGACGCTTTACTTATTATATAGCACAAAGCTGTATAATGACTGCATGAGCCGACCGCCGATCAAGTACAAGTCGAACAACAAC
>JARIBS010000040.1 GCA_029257385.1 Thiorhodococcus sp. | reverse complement strand
ATGACTTCGGCGATATCTTGGTGCCGACCGAAGAAGTCGTAGAGATGCGTGGCGGACAGCAGCGTAAAAGCGAACGCAAATTCTTTCCCGGTTACGTGTTGGTCCATATGGAAATGACCGACGAGACCTGGCATTTGGTGAAGAGCGTCCCAAAAGTGATGGGCTTTATCGGCGGCACTGGCGATAAACCGGCTCCGGTGCCTGACTCCCAAGCGGAAGTCATCCTTCAGCGGATGCAGGAAGGCGGCGAAAAGCCGCGTCCAAAGATCCTCTACGAGCCAGGCGAGGTCGTACGTGTCGTCGATGGACCCTTCAATGATTTCAATGGGGTCGTTGAAGACGTTGATTACGACAAGAGCCGTGTGAAGGTCTCCGTCTTGATATTTGGACGATCCACGCCTGTTGACCTGGAATTCTCGCAAGTCGAAAAAGGCTAATCGGCACGGTCCGGTGCCTGCCAAAGCTATCGTTTAAAATCGTTTTTCGTGATCAGAGCAAGTCGTTCTGGTCTCTTTAATCAAGCCCCGTCGAGGGGCCGAGCATGGGGAGCCAGACGCGCGTGGTCTGGCGATTGCACCCATTGGAGAAGCATTGTGGCAAAGAAGATCAATGCCTACATCAAGCTGCAAGTCAAGGCGGGCGAGGCAAACCCGAGCCCGCCCGTCGGTCCTGCGCTTGGTCAGCATGGCGTCAACATCATGGAGTTCTGCAAAACGTTCAATGCGCGGACGCAGGAACTCGAAAAAGGGATGCCAACCCCGGTTGTTATCACCGTCTATTCCGATCGCAGCTTCACCTTCATCACCAAAACACCTCCGGCCGCGATTCTACTGAAGAAGGCCGCTGGAGTTGCTAAGGGTAGCGCCAATCCCAATACTAGTAAGGTTGGCACCGTATCACGCGAGCAGCTCGAGCAGATCGCAACCACCAAGCTGCCTGACCTGACCGCGGCGGACATGGAAGCGGCCGTACGCACCATCGCCGGTAGCGCGCGCGCTATGGGGCTCGATGTCGAGGGGGTGAACTGATGGCTGGTCTATCCAAGCGTGTTCGTGCAATCCGTGAGCGTCTCGAACTCGGCAAGCTCTATCCGGCGGAAGATGCGTTCGCGCTCTTGAAGGATGTCTCGCAGGTGAAGTTCGTTGAGAGTATCGACGTCTCTGTGAATCTGGGTGTCGATCCCCGTAAGTCCGATCAGGTCGTGCGTGGCTCGACGGTTCTGCCGCATGGTATCGGCAAGACGGTTCGTGTTGCTGTTTTTGCGCAGGGTGCTGGGGCGGATGCCGCAACTGCGGCTGGGGCCGATCGGGTCGGCTTTGAGGATCTGGCCGAAGAGTTCAAGGCCGGTCAATTTGACTACGACGTCGTCATCGCCTCTCCGGACGCGATGCGCATCGTCGGTCAGCTCGGTAAGATCCTCGGTCCCCGCGGCCTCATGCCCAACCCCAAGGTGGGAACCGTGACCCCGGATGTCGCCGAGGCCGTGAAAAACGCCAAGGCTGGACAGGTACGTTACCGTACCGACAAGGCTGGCATCATCCATTGCCCACTCGGAAGGGCGGACTTCGAACCCGTCCAGCTGCGCGAGAACCTTGAGGCGCTGCTCGCCAACCTGGTAAAAGCGAAACCGAGCGCGGCCAAGGGCATCTACATGAAGAAGGTCACGGTCTCGAGCACCATGGGACCTGGCGTGGCGATTGACTATTCTGCGTTGAGTTTCTGATACGTTCGGTCTCTAGATCCACGATTTCGGTGCGCTGCACCGGAGTCGATTGAAGTTTCTTTGAGGTCCCGGTAACCACTGGAGACCGCCAAAGACCGCAGGTGCCCCGGCGACCATCTGGATTTGGCCGCCGGGGCTTAATGTTCCCTATGCCTGCGCAGACGGTGCTCCCGATTCAGGTTACTTGCTGATGAAGGCGCGCACGACCCAGGCGATTTCGAGCACCACTGGATATGGCGCTCGGCTCGCCGCCCGGCAGCGTCCGGGTTCTTAACGTTAACGAGGTGACGACAATGGCGCTCAGTCTTGCGCAGAAAGAAGTAATCGTCGCCGAAGTCGCGGAAGTCGCTAAGACCGCCTATTCGGCCATTGGTGCCGAATACCGGGGCTTGACCGTAGGGCAAATGACCAAGCTGCGCATGGAAGCACGCAAGGCCGGAGTCTATGTTCGTGTGGTCAAGAATACCCTGGCGCGGCGCGCACTGGAAGAGACGGATTTCGCCTGCATGCGAGATGGGCTGACCGGCCCGATGGTGCTCGCATTCTCGCGTGAAGATCCGGGTTCTGCAGCGCGTGTCCTAGAGGCGTTTGCAAAAGAGCATGACAAGTTTCAGGTGCGCCTCATCGCCCTGAGCGGCCAGCTGCTCGATCCCTCCGAGATCGGCAATCTCGCAAAGATGCCGACCTACGATCAGGCGATTAGCATGCTCATGGCCACCATGAAGGCTCCGGTGCAGAAGCTTGCAGCGACCATCAACGAGGTGCCGGGCAAGCTCGTCCGCACGCTCGCCGCGATTCGCGATGCCAAAGAAGCGGCCTGAACAGCCGTCTCGATTCATCAGCAATTCGATCCTTAGTTTCAGATTTTAGGAGAACCCCATGGCCGTTTCGAAAGACGAGATTCTCGAAGCGATTGGCAGTATGACCGTGCTAGAGGTCGTCGACCTCATCAGCGCGATGGAAGAGAAATTCGGCGTTACTGCTGCTGCGGCTGTCATGGCGGCAGGTCCGGGTGCGGGCGGCGGCGAGGCTGCGGCAGTCGAAGAGCAGACCGAGTTCGACGTGATCCTGGCATCCTTCGGCGCCAACAAGGTTGGCGTCATCAAGGTCGTGCGCAGTCTCACCGGTCTTGGTCTGAAGGAAGCCAAGGACGCCGTTGAAGGCGCTCCGGCAACCCTGAAGGAAGGCGTCGCTAAGGCAGAGGCCGAAGAGGCCAAGAAGCTGCTCGAAGAGGCCGGCGCCAGCGTCGAAATCAAGTAACGACGCATTGCGTCGCAACGTCTTCGACGCAATGCATTGGCTGGCGGCGAAAAGCCGCCGGCCTTTTCCCGTTGGGCTCTTGCAGTCCAGCAATAGATTCTGTCCTGAATCCGGCGTCGATCTCGACGCTGGACGGGGCGCCGGATTGATGCCCGCTCCAAGTCATCTGCAATCTGTACCCATGTTAAAGCCCTGTCAGGGATCCACGCAAGCACCTCGAGGGAAGGCATAATGGCCTATTCGTTCACCGAAAAAAAGCGCATCCGCAAAGACTTCGGCAAGCGTCCCAGCATTCTGGACGTGCCGTTCCTCCTGGCCACGCAGATCGACTCCTATCATGAGTTCCTGCAGGCCGACTGCGCGGCCAAGAACCGCCGCGACGTGGGGCTGCATGCGGCCTTTCAGTCCGTGTTTTCTATCGAGAGCTATTCGGGTAATGCCGTTCTGGAGTATGTGAAGTACCGCCTTGGCGATCCGATCTTCGACGAACGTGAGTGCCATCTGCGCGGCGCAACCTTCGCGGCGCCCCTGCGTGTTCTGCTGCGTCTGGTGATCTACGACAAGGAGGCGCCAGCAGGCTCCAAGGTCGTCAAAGATATCCGTGAGCAGGAAGTCTACATGGGCGAACTGCCGCTCATGACGGGAACTGGCACCTTTATCATCAACGGCACCGAGCGGGTCATCGTCTCCCAGCTGCATCGCTCGCCGGGCGTGTTTTTTGATCACGACAAGGGCAAGACCCATTCCTCGGGCAAGCTGCTGTTCTCGGCGCGCGTCATCCCCTATCGCGGTTCCTGGCTCGATTTCGAATTCGATCCCAAGGACAACGTCTTTGTGCGCATCGACCGTCGTCGCAAGCTCCCGGCGACCGTCCTACTGCGCGCGCTGGGTTACGGCGTTGAAGAGATCCTCTCGCGCTTCTTCGAGACCGATACCTTCCGTATCCAGGACCGCAACGCCACCCTGGATCTGGTGCCCGAGCGTCTGCGGGGCGAGACTGTCGGCTTCGACGTCAAGCTCGGCGACGAGGTGCTGGTGGAGTCCGGGCGCCGCGTGACCGCACGCCACATCCGTGAGCTCCAAAAGGCCGGGATCGAGCGCCTTGAGGTGCCCGCTGAGTTTCTCATCGGCCGCACTCTGGCGCATGCCCAGGTCGATACCGAGACGGGCGAGGTGTTTGCCGAGGCCAATGAGCAGATCTCAGAAGAACTGCTCGAGACCCTGTTCTCGAAGGGCATCGAGACGCTCGAGACGCTGTTTGTCAACGACCTCGATCAGGGACCCTACGTTTCCGAGACGTTGCGCATCGATCCGACGACCAACGAACTAGAGGCCCAGGTCGAGATCTATCGGATGATGCGCCCCGGTGAGCCGCCGACCAAGGAGGCCGCTCAAAATCTCTTTCACAATCTCTTCTTCACGCCGGATCGCTACGATCTCTCCGCTGTCGGGCGGATGAAGTTCAACCGGCGGCTCGGTCGTTCCTCTGAAGAAGGGCCTGGCGTGATCTACGACGGTCGCTACTTCAGCGCGCGCGGTGATGAGTTCTCCAAGACGCTCGTCGCCGAGCAGGGCGAGGAGACTTCAGACATCATTGATGTCCTGAAGGTGCTGGTCGAGTTGCGCAACGGTCGCGGCATGGTCGACGATATCGACCATCTCGGCAATCGGCGCATCCGCTGTGTCGGCGAGATGGCGGAAAATCAGTTCCGCGTGGGCCTGGTGCGCGTGGAGCGCGCGGTCAAGGAGCGTCTGTCGCTGGCCGAGTCCGAGGGGCTCATGCCGCAGGAGCTGATCAACGCCAAGCCGGTATCGGCCGCGATCAAGGAGTTCTTCGGGTCGAGTCAGCTCTCGCAGTTCATGGATCAGAACAACCCGCTCTCGGAGGTCACGCACAAGCGTCGCGTCTCGGCGCTGGGCCCTGGCGGTCTCGCCCGTGAGCGTGCCGGATTCGAGGTGCGCGACGTCCATCCGACGCACTATGGCCGCGTTTGCCCGATCGAGACCCCTGAAGGCCCCAACATCGGTCTGATCAACTCATTGGCCGTCTACGCGCGAACCAATTCCTATGGTTTTCTCGAAACTCCCTATCGCAAGGCCGAGGACGGGCGCGTAACCGATGAGATCCACTATCTCTCGGCGATCGAAGAGGGCAATTTCGTCATTGCCCAGGCCAACGCGACCCTCGACGAAAATGGGTTGTTGACCGATGCGCTGGTCTCCTGCAGGCATGCCAACGAGTTCACCATGCGCGCGCCCTCCGATGTCCAGTATATGGACGTCTCGCCGCGCCAAATCGTCTCGGTTGCCGCCTCGCTGATTCCCTTCCTCGAGCACGATGACGCCAACCGCGCCTTGATGGGCTCGAACATGCAGCGCCAGGCCGTACCGACGCTGCGCGCCGAGAAGCCGCTGGTCGGTACCGGAATGGAGCGGGTCGTCGCCAAGGACTCGGGTGTCTGTGTCGTGGCGCGTCGCGGCGGTGTCATCGAGTCCGTGGACGCCGCGCGCATCGTCGTGCGTGTCAATGATGACGAGGCCGAGCCTGGTGTGCCCGGTGTGGACATTTACAATCTCACCAAATACACCCGCTCCAACCAAAATACCTGTATCAACCAGCGTCCCCTGGTCAAGCCTGACGATGTCATTGCGCGCGATGACGTACTCGCCGATGGGCCATCCACCGATATGGGCGAGCTGGCGCTGGGTCAGAATCTGCGTGTCGCCTTCATGCCCTGGAACGGCTACAACTTCGAGGACTCCATCCTCATCTCCGAGCGTGTGGTGCAGGAAGACCGCTTCACCAGCATTCATATTGAAGAGCTGTCTTGTCTGGCGCGCGACACCAAGCTGGGACCGGAAGAAATCACCGGGGACATTCCCAACGTCGGTGAGTCGGCGCTCTCCAAGCTCGATGAGTCCGGTATCGTCTATGTGGGCGCCGAGGTGCGCGACGGAGACATCCTGGTCGGCAAGGTCACACCCAAGGGCGAGACCCAATTGACCCCGGAAGAGAAGCTGCTACGCGCCATCTTCGGCGAGAAGGCCTCTGACGTGAAGGACACCTCCCTGCGTCTGCCCACAGGGATGAACGGGACTGTCGTGGACGTCCAGGTGTTCACGCGCGACGGTGTCGAGAAGGACAAGCGCGCTCTTCAGATTGAGGAGATGGAACTCGAGCGTGTGCGCAAAGACTTCGCCGATCAGCAACGCATCATGGAGAACGATACCTTTCAGCGCATCGAGAAGATGCTGGTCGGTAAACCCGCCGACGGCGGCCCCGGCAGTTTCAAGCCCGGCTCCGATGTGACCAAGGACTACCTCGACGAACTCAAGACGCGTGGTTCGCGCGACGCCTGGTTCGAAATCCGGATGCAGGACGAGACGATCGCCACCCAACTCGAAGCAGTCGCGGCGCAGGTCAAGCAGCAGCGCGAGGAATTTCGCGACCGCTACGAAGTCAAAAAGCGCAAGATTGCCAGTGGCGACGACCTCGCTCCGGGCGTGCTCAAGATGGTCAAGGTGTACGTGGCCGTGAAACGCCACGTTCAGCCGGGTGACAAGATGGCCGGCAGACATGGCAATAAGGGCGTCATCTCCAAAGTGGTCCCGGTCGAAGACATGCCTTTCTCGGCCGACGGTGTGCCTGTGGACATCGTGCTGAACCCCTTGGGTGTCCCCTCGCGCATGAACGTCGGGCAGGTGCTCGAAACCCATCTTGGGTGGGCCTCAAACGGGCTTGGCGACAAGATCAACCGGATGTTGCAGCAGCAGGTAGCGGTCTCTGAGTTGCGCGACTTTCTGGAGCAAATCTACAACGTCAGTGGCAAGCAGGAGGATCTCGCGTCCTTCTCCGACGAGGATATCCTGGAGCTGGCGCGTAACCTGATATCGGGTGTGCCGATGGCGACACCGGTGTTCGACGGCGCGACCGAGGAAGAGATCAAGGCGATGCTCAAGCTCGCTGAGCGCGATAATGCTGATCAAGGCATCCCGAGTGGTCAAACGATCCTCTTCGACGGACGCTCCGCCGACCAGTTCGAGCGCCCCGTCACGGTTGGCTACATGTACATGATCAAGCTCAACCACCTGGTTGACGACAAGATGCATGCCCGCTCGACAGGTCCCTACAGTCTGGTCACTCAGCAGCCATTGGGCGGCAAGGCGCAGTTCGGCGGTCAGCGGTTCGGAGAGATGGAGGTTTGGGCGCTCGAGGCCTATGGCGCAGCCTATACGCTTCAGGAAATGCTCACGGTCAAATCCGACGACGTCAACGGTCGTACCAAGATGTACAAAAACATCGTCGACGGTGACTACCGGATGGAGGCGGGTATGCCTGAATCCTTCAACGTGCTCGTCAAGGAGATCCGCTCTCTGGCGATCAATATCGAACTGCAACAGGACTGAGAGGGCGTCGTCTTCGCTCGATCCAATTATTAAGCCATACGCGGGCGCACCGAGCGCCCGTGAGAGGCAAAGCTAGCGCTTAGCCGGGTATCCCAGGCAGGAGATTAAGGTCTTGAAAGATCTACTGAAAATCATCAAGCAACAGGGTCAGGCACTTGAGTTCGACGCGATTAAGATCGGACTCACCTCCCCGGAGATGATTCGTTCCTGGTCTTATGGCGAGGTCAAGAAGCCTGAGACCATCAACTATCGCACCTTCAAACCGGAGCGCGACGGGCTGTTCTGCGCCAAGATCTTCGGCCCCATCACCGACTACGAGTGCATCTGCGGCAAGTACAAGCGCCTCAAGCACCGTGGCGTGGTGTGCGAGAAGTGCGGGGTGGAGGTGACGCTGGCCAAGGTGCGCCGCGAGCGCATGGGCCACATCGATCTAGCCAGCCCGGTGGCACATATCTGGTTTCTCAAGTCGCTGCCCTCGCGCATCGGACTGCTGCTAGACATGACGCTGCGCGACATCGAGCGCATCCTCTATTTCGAGTCCTTCGTCGTTATCGATCCGGGTCTGGTCCAGGAGCTGGAGCGTGGCCAGCTTCTCAACGACGAGCAGTATCTCGAGGCGCTGGAAGCCAACGGGGACGAGTTCGACGCGCGCATGGGTGCCGAGGCGGTCTTCGAACTGCTGCGCACCATCGACATGGCGGCCGAGATCCGCCGCATGCGCGAGGAGATCGAAGGCACCAACTCCGAGACCAAGATCAAGAAGCTCTCCAAGCGGCTCAAGCTCATGGAGTCTCTGCTCGCGTCCGGCAATCGGCCCGAGTGGATGATCTTAGCAGTGCTGCCGGTGCTACCGCCGGAGCTGCGTCCGCTGGTCCCGCTCGACGGCGGGCGCTTTGCGACCTCCGACCTCAACGACCTCTACCGACGTGTCATCAATCGCAACAACCGACTCAAGCGGCTGTTGGATCTGGTCGCGCCCGACATCATCGTGCGCAACGAAAAGCGTATGCTTCAGGAGTCAGTCGACGCCCTGCTCGACAACGGTCGGCGCGGGCGTGCCATTACCGGCACCAATAAGCGCCCGCTGAAATCGCTTGCCGACATGATCAAGGGCAAACAGGGGCGCTTCCGCCAGAACCTGCTCGGCAAGCGTGTGGACTACTCCGGGCGTTCGGTCATCGTGGTTGGTCCGACGCTCAAGCTGCATCAGTGCGGCCTGCCCAAGCGCATGGCGCTCGAGCTGTTTAAGCCCTTCATCTTCGGCAAGCTGCAATCGCGCGGTCTGGCCGCCACCATCAAGGCGGCGAAAAAGATGGTCGA
This sequence comes from Thiorhodococcus sp., assembly GCA_029257385.1. Classification (GTDB taxonomy): domain Bacteria; phylum Pseudomonadota; class Gammaproteobacteria; order Chromatiales; family Chromatiaceae; genus Thiorhodococcus. The sequence goes on along the minus strand of JARIBS010000040.1, from coordinate 5,116 downwards.
GCGCGGTACGCCCGAGGTCTGGGACATCCTCGAAGAAGTCATCCGCGAGCATCCGGTGATGCTCAACCGGGCGCCGACCCTGCACCGTCTGGGCATCCAGGCGTTCGAACCGGTGCTGATCGAGGGCAAGGCCATCCAGCTCCATCCGCTGGTCTGTACAGCCTTCAACGCCGACTTCGACGGCGACCAGATGGCCGTTCACGTACCGCTCTCGCTGGAGGCCCAGCTTGAGGCGCGCGCGCTCATGATGGCCTCCAACAATATTCTCTCGCCGGCCAACGGCGAGCCGATCATCGTGCCTTCGCAGGACGTGGTGCTCGGACTCTACTATATGACCCGCGAGCGGGTGAACGCGAAGGGCGAAGGCAGTCTCTTTGCCGATATCGATGAGGCGCGGCGGGCCTATGAGACCGGCAATGCCGATCTGCACGCACGCTGCCGGGTACGTATCCGCGAGGTCATCAAGGACGCAGACGATGTGATGCATGAAAGGATCAGCATCAAGGAGACAACGGTTGGGCGCGCACTGGTGTTTGCGATCGTCCCCGAGGGACTGCCTTTCGAGCTGGTCGACCGAGCCATGGGCAAGAAGCAGATCTCACTGCTGATCAATATCTGCTATCGCCGCCTGGGCCTGAAGGATACGGTTGTCTTCGCCGACCAGATCATGTATCTGGGCTTTCGCATGGCCACTCGCTCGGGCATTTCCATCGGTCTAGAGGACATGGAGGTGCCGGCCGATGAGCACGATGCCAGGATGGACAAGGGCGCTTTGCTGGCCGCTGCCGAGAATGAGGTCAAGGAGATCCAGGAGCAGTACGCCTCCGGCCTGGTCACTAACGGCGAGCGCTATAATAAGGTCGTCGACATCTGGTCGCGCACCAATGACCAGGTTGCTAAGGCGATGATGACCAAGCTTGGCAGCGAGTCCACTACCGCCAATCCAGCCTTCGAAGCGCAACGTCTCGTTGCCGAGTACCGTCAAACCGTTTTGGGTGCGGTTGATGCACAGGATGTAGCGGCGGTGAAAAAGATTTTTGGCGAATGGCAATGCAAGCTCAAGGAATCGAGCGACCAGTTCGAGCATGACACCCTGGCGCTCGCGGATTTCCAGTCCGAGATGGATGGGCTCGTCGAGACCTATCGCCCAGCGGTGCTGGCCTACCTCGATCTCGATCAGGTAAAGGGTCAAGACAGCAAGGACCGCCTTGCAACTGGTTTAAAGAACACCGCAGCGCGTATCGCCCCCGAGCGCAAGCAGGACGCCTTTAACTCCATCTACATGATGGCCAACTCCGGTGCGCGCGGCTCGGCCCAGCAGATCCGTCAGTTAGCGGGTATGCGTGGCCTCATGGCCAAGCCGGACGGCTCTATCATCGAGACGCCGATCACCGCGAACTTCCGTGAAGGTCTCAACGTCATCCAGTACTTCATCTCGACCCATGGCGCGCGTAAGGGGCTGGCCGATACCGCGCTCAAGACCGCCAACTCTGGTTATCTCACGCGGCGTCTAGTCGACGTCGCGCAGGACATGGTGGTTCTGGAGGAGGATTGCGGGACCGAGCAGGGTCTGCTCATGGCGCCAGTCATTGAGGGTGGCGACGTGGTCGAGCCGCTGCGCGAGCGCATTCTTGGACGAGTCTGCGCGGTCGATGTTTACCGCCCCGGCACGGATGAGCTGGTCTGCGCGGCCGGAACCCTGCTCGATGAGGCCTGGGTGCTGCGCTTCGAAGAGGTCGGTATCGACCAAGTGCGAGTGCGCTCGCCCATTACCTGCGAATCGCGCCTGGGCGTGTGCGCCCAGTGCTATGGCCGCGACCTGGCGCGCGGCCATCGGGTCAACATGGGCGAGGCGGTTGGTGTCATTGCCGCGCAGTCTATCGGCGAACCCGGTACCCAGCTCACGATGCGGACTTTCCATATCGGTGGCGCGGCATCACGGGCGGCGGCGGTCAACAGTGTCGAGATCAAAAACAGCGGTTCAGCACGTCTGCACAATATCAAAACGGTGCAGCACCATTCGGGCAACCTGGTGGCCGTCTCACGCTCCGGTGAGTTGACCGTTGTCGATGAGCGCAGCATGGAGAAAGAGCGCTATAAAGTTCCCTATGGCGCAACGTTGCGCGTGGCCGACGGCGATACTGTCAAGCCGGGCGATGTCGTCGCAAGCTGGGATCCGCACACTCACCCGGTGGTGACCGAGGTTGCGGGTACGCTGGAGTTCGAGGACTTCATCGAAGGTGTGACCGTCCAGGGTCAGGTCGATGACATCACGGGCCTGACTTCGCTGGTGGTCATTGACCCCAAGCAGCGCCCGTCTTCGGGCAAGGATTTGCGACCAACGATCAAGCTGATCGACGCAGACGGCAAGGAGCTCAATATCGCAGGTACGGATCTGCCGGCGCGTTATGCGCTGTCGTCCGGCGCTATCGTGAGTGTAACTCACAGCGCTGAGGTCGGGATTGGAGACATCTTGGCGCGCATCCCGCAGGAGTCGAGTAAAACGCGTGATATCACCGGAGGTCTGCCGCGCGTGGCAGACCTCTTCGAGGCGCGCAGACCCAAGGAGCCGGCATTGCTGGCCGAGGCCAGCGGCACCATCGGGTTCGGTAAGGAGACCAAGGGCAAACAGCGCCTGGTCATCACCAAAGACGACGGTGAGACGGTCGAGGAGCTCATTCCCAAGTGGCGTCATGTCAACGTGTTCGAAGGCGAGCGTGTCGAGCGCGGCGAAGTCATTGCCGATGGCGAGTTGTCCTCGCATGACATCCTGCGTCTCAAGGGCGTTACCGAACTGGCCGAATATCTGGGTAAAGAGATCCAGGACGTCTATCGTCTGCAGGGCGTGAAGATCAACGACAAGCACATCGAGGTCATCGTGCGCCAGATGCTGCGCAAGGTCGAGATCACTGCGGCGGGCGATACCCGGCTGCTGCGCGGCGAGCAGGTTGACCACGCGCACCTCCTCGACGAAAACAAGCGCGTCTTGGCCGAAGGTAAGCATCCGGCACTCTACGAGCCGTTGCTGCTGGGTATCACCAAGGCATCCCTGGCGACCGAGTCGTTTATATCCGCTGCATCTTTCCAGGAGACGACACGCGTGCTGACCGAGGCCGCCGTTCGCGGATCGACCGATCGGCTCATGGGCCTGAAGGAAAACGTTATCGTCGGACGGCTCATCCCTGCCGGCACGGGTCTGGCGTATCATCAAGAGCGCCGTCGTCAACGGCTCATGGATATAAAGGGCGCGGGCAAGGTCGAGATGGCCGCCGAGGATCTCGAAGAGGCATTAAAGAGGGCTCTCAATACCTCAGATGCCGAATGAGAGATCGGCCGGTCGTACAAACGTTGTAGCGATGCGCTTAGGGCTGTTGACATGGTCCGGGCGCGTCCCTATACTGCGTCGTCTTAGCTAGCCGGCGATCTGCCGGCTAGTCTCTTTCTTGTTTGGTCTGGGCTTATCTGCCCAGCCCCCGAGTAAGCGATGATCCTTATGCGTGATCGTTGACGCTAGCGGCGTTAGCTAAGCTTCGCGCAGGCTCCGTTTGACTCTATGAGATTATGGCGCGAGGGCGCCGTTGGAGACTCTTTCGCATGGCAACGATCAATCAACTCGTCCGTAAGCCTCGCAAGCGCGTCGTGGCGAAGTCCAACGTGCCCGCCCTTGAGGCTTGTCCGCAGCGCCGCGGTGTTTGTACGCGTGTCTATACCACCACACCGAAGAAACCGAACTCGGCATTGCGCAAGGTTGCCCGTGTGCGTTTGACCAATGGCTTCGAGGTCGCCTCCTACATCGGTGGTGAGGGCCACAACCTTCAGGAGCACTCTGTCGTACTGATTCGCGGCGGCCGCGTCAAGGACTTACCTGGCGTGCGCTACCATACTGTGCGCGGCGCCCTGGACACGTCTGGCGTCGAGAAGCGTCGTCAGGGCCGCTCCAAGTACGGCGCCAAACGTCCGAAGCAATAATTTGCGTCCTGACGCCATCAGGCGCGGTGAACGAGTTCAACGATCAAGATCGGAGCCTTACAGATCATGCCAAGAAGACGCATTGCCGGTCGTCGTCAAATCCTTCCGGATCCCAAGCACGGAAGCGAATTGCTGACCAAATTCATCAATATGATGATGGAAGATGGCAAGAAGTCCGTTGCAGAACGGATTATTTACAAAGCGCTAGATCAAGTCGCCGAAAAAAAGGGCGAACGACCGATCGAGCTGCTTGAGCAGGCGATGGAGAATGTGCGCCCGGCGGTCGAGGTCAAATCCCGCCGTGTCGGTGGTGCCACCTATCAAGTGCCTGTCGAAGTGCGTCCGACGCGCCGTAATTCGCTGGCGATGCGCTGGCTCATTGATGCGGCACGCAAGCGCTCTGAAAAGTCTATGGCGCAGCGTTTGGCAGGCGAGCTGATGGATGCCTCGGATGCTCGGGGTTCGGCAGTTAAGAGGAAAGAAGAGACGCACCGCATGGCAGAGGCCAACAAAGCCTTTTCACACTATCGCTGGTAGCGTTTGTTTTTTAGAGATCTTTAGGATTTATCAGGGCGGATTCAGTCGTGGCACGTAGCACACCCATCGAGCGGTATCGCAATCTTGGCATCATGGCGCACATTGATGCCGGAAAGACCACCACTACCGAGCGCATCCTGTTCTACACAGGTATCTCGCACAAGATCGGTGAAACCCACGACGGCGCTGCCACCATGGACTGGATGGAGCAGGAGCAGGAGCGTGGAATCACCATCACCTCAGCTGCGACGACTTGCTTCTGGAGTGGCATGAGCCGCGAACGCCCTGAGCATCGCATCAATATCATCGACACCCCTGGTCACGTCGACTTCACCATTGAGGTCGAGCGCTCCCTGCGTGTGCTTGATGGCGCCTGCGCTGTTTTCTGCGCGGTCGGTGGCGTTGAGCCGCAGTCCGAGACCGTGTGGCGTCAGGCCGACAAATACCGGGTTCCGCGTCTCGCCTTCGTCAACAAGATGGATCGTGTGGGCGCCAATTTCTTTCGCGTCGTACAGCAGGTACAGGACCGTCTCGGCGGTAACGCCGTGCCGATCCAGGTTCCGATCGGCGCTGAAGAAAACTTCCAGGGCGTCGTCGATCTGGTCAAGAT
>JARIBS010000049.1 GCA_029257385.1 Thiorhodococcus sp. | reverse complement strand
TCCTGTCGGGTTCGAAGCTGCGTTCGCGAATCGCCACACGCACGTCGCGATCACCGAGCGCCTCTGACAGTCTCCGGCTCAGCGACAGTGAGCCGGCGTCTGTTCCCTGGCTCTGAACCAGCGGTGTCGCTTCGACACTCACCCGTGCCACCCGTGTCGAGGTATCGCGCGCAATCGCGGGTCGGATCTCGGACGCGACGGCCTCCAGCGCGGGAACCAGCGCGACGATGCGCTCGATCTCCTGTCCCTCACGCGCCGCCTGCCTTTGTTGCATCTGTTGCAGCGACAACACGCCAAGTGCCGTAAGGTTCGCCGCCACCAGTGTGCTGGCCAGCAGCACGGCAAAGCGCGCGGCAAGGCCATCTGGAACAAAGCGGGCGAGGGTGATCTTCATGTCTGATCCGCCGCAAGGGTCTCTACATCGGCGGCCAGCGCATAGCCTCCGCCCCAATCGGTCAGCAGGAGCGTCGGGCGCTTTGGATCGGTCTCGATCTTGCGGCGCAATCGGCTGATCTGATTGTCGATGGCCCGGTCATACGCCTTGGCCTCGCGGCCTGCCGTCAGATCGAGCAGGCGCGAGCGGCTGAGGACATCGCGCGGATGATCCAGAAACACCTGAAGCAAGCGGTTCTCGGCCGAGGTCAACTCCACCCGTCGTCCGTCCTGGTGGTCGAGCTGACGTGTGGCCGGGTCATGCCTCCAGCCTGCGAAGCGGCGCATGTCGGTCAGAACAACGGCGGGCAGCGGTGGTGCACGGCGCAGCACGGCCCGGATGCGAGCCAGTAATTCACGCGGATTGAACGGTTTGACGACATAGTCATCCGCGCCCAGCTCTAGACCGACGATACGGTCGGTCTCATCGGCCATCGCCGTCAGCAGGATCACCGGCGGCCCGCCTTGCGCGACCAGCCAGCGACACAGGCTCAACCCGTCCTCGCCCGGCATCATCACGTCGAGCACGACGAGATCGATCGCCGCCTCGTCAATCGCGCGACGCGCCTCAGCCGCATTTGCAGCAAGTTGTGTGCGATATCCCTGCCTGCGCAGATATTGGCCCAGTGGCTCGCGAATATCGCGTGCGTCATCGACGATCAGTAAGTGAGGCGCTGCCATGTCCGACATTCGATGCTCGATCTTTCTCTGAGAACGTTAGGTGGTCCGAGTTTGCGCAGGGATCTTCGGTATTTCCAGCGTCTGACCGGGGCGTTGGTGATCGACTTTGTCGCAAACTGTATCAGAACGCCTCCTTGCGACGCATGGCGACAAACTGACCATCCTGCTGACACACATGCCGTGCGCTTTTTCTCTAGATTGCAGTCCAGGGGCGATGGCCCCTTTCGACTCACACCACATAGAGGTCTTGAAATGAAATCGACTCAATCCCTTCCCGTTTTGTTTACCGCCGTCATGGCTCTGGCGTCCGTCACCACGATCGCCGCCGCTCAGAATGGCCCTGCGGATGGCGCCAGCAGCGCCCCGATGGATTCGGCCCAAGCGATCAAAGCGGATTTTCGGTGGCAGCGTGGGGGTGGCCACGGGCACGGCTTCGGTAAGCGTGGTGGTTCCGACATGATGCAGCAGCTCTTCGAGCAGGCCGATGCCGATGGCGATGGTTCGGTCACCCAAGAAGAGGTTGACGCCTTTCGCGCAACCCAGCTCTCGGCTGCCGATACCAGTGGCGACGGCGCACTCAGCATCGAGGAGTTCGACACAATCTATCGCGAACTGACCCGGACGCGGATGGTCCGTGCCTTTCAGAAGCTCGATTCCGATGGTGACGGTACCATCAGCCCCGAAGAGATGGACGCCCGGTTTGGCGCGATCGTAAAACGGATGGATCGCAACGGCGACGGCGCACTCAGCAGCGACGATCGCGGTCGAAGCAGCGGGCGCAAAGGCGGCTGGAAGAATGACTGCCGGGGCGGTCCTCGCGGGTAAACCAAGCATCAAGGCGGGGTGAGATGCACCCCGCCTTGTTGACTGCAAAGGACTTTCTTATGACAAACATCATCCGCGCCTTCTGGATCGGTTTAGTCGGGCTCAGCATCCTGTGGCTGGTGGCCGATCCTGGCGTTTTCGGCGCAACAGGCATTTTCGAATGGCGTCACTTCTTCGTTCAATACAGCGGCGTGCTGGCAATGGGTTGCATGAGCGTCGCCATGATCTTGGCGCTGCGACCACGCTGGCCGGAGCGGTGGCTTGGCGGTCTCGACAAGATGTATCGTCTGCACAAATGGCTGGGCATCGGCGGACTGGTTCTGGCGATTTCGCATTGGTTTTTTGTCAACGGTGTCAAGTGGGCGGTCGGCTGGGGGCTGTTGACCAAGCCTGAACGCGGCCCGCGCGCGCCGATTGAAAATGTTGTCGAAGCCGCCCTGCGACACGTACGTGACCCGGCCAAGTTCTTGGGCGAATGGACCTTCTATGCCGTCGTGCTTCTGATCGTGATTGCGCTGATCAAGATCATCCCGTACCGGCAGTTCCTGCGCCTTCACCGGTTGCTGCCAGTCGCCTATCTGGTTCTGGTCTTCCATAGCGTGGTGCTTGCAGAGTTTTATTATTGGCTGACGCCATTGGGCGCCGTTCTGGCTGTCCTGATGGCCGCAGGCACCTATGCCGCGCTCACGTCACTGCTGGGCCGCATCGGTGTGGCGCGGCGCGTACCAGGTACCATTGCAAACCTGCAACGTTTTCCGGGTGTGAAGGTTTTGCGAAAGACCATCGAGATGGGACCGGGCTGGCCGGGACACCGGGCCGGTCAATTCGCCTTTGTCACCTCCAACCCGAAAGAAGGGGCGCATCCCTATACCATCGCCTCGTCCTGGGAAGCCGACGCGCCACAGATCACCTTTTTTGCCAAGGCGCTCGGCGACCATACCTCCAGACTCGAGCAAACGCTCAAACCTGGTCAGCCAGTGACGATCGAAGGCCCTTATGGCTGTTTCACCTTCGAGGACGACCAGCCCGTGCAGATCTGGATTGGGGGCGGCGTCGGTGTCACCCCGTTCATCGCAAGAATGCAGCATCTTGCAATCGACGGGGCGGGAGCGACAAAGACCATTCACCTGTTCCATTCCACCGCTGAGGTCGATGAGGCCGCGCTACAGAACTTGGCCGATGATGCGCGCGCTGCCAAGATTCACCTGCATGTCCTGATTGATTCGCGCGATGGCATCCTGACCGCTGAGCGGATCAGGCAAGCGGTGCCGCAATGGCGTGAAGCCAGCTATTGGTTCTGCGGTCCTGCAGGTTTCGGTGCCGCGTTGCGTGCTGATTTCGCGCAACAAGGTGTGCCCGTGCGCCAAAGATTTCATCAAGAGCTTTTCTCGATGCGGTAAGAACGCGCGGTGAGCACGGGGCGGAGCCGATGAGCGAGGAGTACAAGCAGCTAGACTTCGAGGGCGATTAACTGGGGGTATGACAAGCAGCAGTGCCTTTTTCTGTATGATGGCGCGACAATTTATCCTATCTAATCAATGCCTTAAAATAGAAGTTATTATGTAGATCGGGCACTATCCCTGATCAATCTCGCGTCTGCGGGCGATAGATCAGCACGTCGCAGGCCGCATCGCGCAGCAAACGTCGTGTCACGCTGCCGAGTAGCGCCCGGCGAATCAGGCTGGTGTCGCCGGCGCCAAGCGCCATCAGATCCACCTGTGGATTCCAGGTCGCGCGGCTGAGCGTGGTTGCTGGAACCCCTTTCATCACGCGTGTTACGCCCTGCCTCGGGCGCTTGGCCAGTCGTGCGGCCCACTCGCGCATGTGTGCCTTGGCCTTGCTGATGAGCGCATCACGATAGGCCGTCAGCCGCGCCTGACCGCAGCCCGCGCGTATCATCACCTCTTCGAACTGAGGTGGGACATGAACGACATGGACCAGATGCAGCGCCACGCGCGGAAACAGCTCGGCTACGAATGACACCCCCGCAGCGGAGCGGTCCGAGGTGTCGGTGGCGACCACGATACGTTGATAAGGCTGCACGACCGGGCGTTTGACCACGAGGACCGGCGCAGCAGCTGCGCGGACCACCCGGTCGGTCGTCGATCCGACGATTTTTTCAATGATCGAGTCGCGTTGGTGCGCCCGCATCACGATGAGATCGGCCCCGATCTCAGTGCCGAGTTCGATCAATCGCAGCGCCGGCGATCCGGTTTCGATACGCATGTCGATCTTGGCGATATTGGCTGCCTGTTGCGCCACCATCGCCTCGACCTTTTCTTGAGCGGCGAGCCATGCCTGGCGCTGAATCAGCGTGCTCTCGGTGGGTGTGAGATCACCCCCGGTGCCGATATCGATGACATGGACAACGGTGAGCGTCGCACGATGCGCACCAGCGATTTCGGCGGCGCGCGCCAGCACTGGCTCGTCTTGCGGGAAGTGATTCACTGCGGCGAGGACGTTGTGCATCTGAATTCCTCTCTTGTTACATCGCGCAGGGCATCAAAGACCGGAACCGCCAGTGTGCGGCAGCGTCTGCGAAATTGGCGGAAAGGAGTGGGAGTCGAACCCACCCGGGAGTGTCTGACACCCCCAACCGGGTTTGAAGCCCGGCCGCCCCACCGGAGACGATTCCCTTCCAGATGAACTATGACTGGCTAATCGCGACTAGCCGCCGAGTTGCCCAGCGGGCTGTCGGGGCGGACTCGGTGGAGATCGCGCACCCGCCGGGTCAGGCCGACACGATCGAAGTATTCGAGGATCTGGATGGCACGCTTTCGGCCCACCCCTGCACGGTCGCGAAATGTCGCGGCACGCACGCCGCCCTCGGCGAGTTCAAGCTCGCGCACGATCCGCGCGAGTCGCTCCAGTGCCTCGGGCGCGAAAAAGAGATCCCGCACGATCTGAAAGACTAGCCCCTGACCGCCCATCTTACGCATGAGTTGACGCACGGTCGCCTCCTCCTGATCCAATGACTTGGCGATATCGCGCACCCAGGGCGGATCGAGCGGGGTCTGTCTGAGTAGCGACAGAATCGCCTCGGCCTGCACCTGCTCGCGATCGGTCAAGTCCAGTCGATGCTCGGTGCGATGCAGCCAGGCGCCGGTGCGTTTCAGGTCGCCGCGCTCGATCAACTCTGCCACGAGGGCCTCGAAGAGCGGCAGCGCAAGCCTCGGCAGCCACATGCGGCGCGCCCGTCCGGCGTCTGGTCCCAGTTCCTCCGGCAGACGCTCATGATAGTCGCCGAGTCCTTCGAGCAGTCGTTGCGCTAAGCCCCGCCAGAGCGATTGTGCCACAGCATAGGATGTTTTTGCGGCCTCGATACGGCGCGCATCCGTCGGCAGGTCGTCGACGAGATGCGGGGCATTCCAAGCGGCCTGAAGGCAGTTCAGATCAAGCCCCCAAGCGGCCTGTTCGAGCAGTCGCCCGAGCCGCTCGACGGGTGCGTCGCAGGCCATGGCTGACAGCTCGGCGAGTCGCTGTGGTGTTCGGCGCTTGCGGGCCGGCGCGAAGATGTCCAGCACCTGACCGCCGCCGAGGGTCTGTCTGGCCTCGGCATCGCGGATGATGAACCGATCGCCATGCAGTGCGCCGATCACCCGCTCCGGCACGACCTGAACCAGCGCCGTCTCGCCGGGTGCGAGGCGCTCGCCCTCAAGCAGCACCAGACGCGCCATCCGATGGGTCGCGCCCAAGTGCAGATGCACCGGAAACCATTGGCGCAGCGGCTGGCGGGCCTGCGCGCTGAGGCTCAGGCGTGCGTCGAACCGCTCGACCGGGATGCAAAGCGGGGCGGCGACGATCCAATCGCCGCGCGCGATCGCGTCTTTTTCGACCCCGCCGAGATTGAGCGCGCAGCGTTGACCGGCATGGCCCGAGGTGGCCGGGCGGTCTTGGGCGTGCAGCCCGCGCAGCCGTGCTCGCTTACCGCCGGGCGCGATGATCAGCTCGGCGCCGACCTCGACCGAACCGGCGAAGACCGTTCCAGTCACCAGGGTGCCGACGCCGCGCAGCGAGAAGCTGCGATCGACCGCCAGGCGAAAATACCCATCGGCACGGCGCGGCGGCCGTCCGACGGCAGTCTCGACGAGATGCGCACGCAGTGCGTCGATGCCTTCGCCAGTCACCGACGACAGCGGAAAAATGGGCAACCCCGCGAGCGGTTTGCCCGCCAGGGTGTGCTCGATCTCCTGCGCGACGTGGCCGATCCGGGCGCGATCGACCCGGTCGATCTTGGTCAGGGCCACGGCACCCTGTGCGATGCCGAGCAGTTCGAGGATCTGCAGATGCTCAAGCGTTTGCGGCATGATGCCGTCGTCGGCGGCCACCACCAGCAGCAGAAAATCGATGCCGGCCGCACCGGCCAGCATGGTGTGGATGAGTCGCTCATGCCCCGGAACGTCGATGAATCCGAGCACCTCGTCGTTCGGTAGCGCCTGATAGGCGTACCCCAGGGCGATGCTGATCCCGCGCGCCTTCTCCTCCTCCAGCCGGTCCGTATCGACACCCGTGAGTGCCTGGACCAACGCGGTCTTGCCGTGATCGATATGTCCAGCGGTGCCGATGATCATGCGCGCTATCGCTCGGTCAGCGTCGCGAGCTGACGGACGAACTGCGGTTCCTGATCAACCGGGAGACAGCGCAGATCTAACCGCAACGCACCCTCGGCGATGCGCCCGATCAGTGGCCGGGGCAGGTCGCGCAGTGCCGCTTCGAGCCGATTGAGTCCGTGACCGCGCGTGTTGGTCGGTGTAATGATCAGGGCGTAGCTCGGCAGACGGTCAACGGGCAACGCGCCGCTGCCGATCTGGGAGAGCGTCGGTTCGGCACTGACCGTGACCGGCCAGGCGGCGAGTGCGCGCTCAATCTCTGGGAGCAGACGCAACGCCTGTACGCGGATATCGGACTCGGTGCGGATCAGCCAGCTCAGTGTGCTCAGGCGCTCGCCGAGACGATCCGGGTCGCGATAGAGGCGCAGCACCGCCTCAAGCGCGGCCAGGGTGAGCTTGCCGACCCGCAACGCCCGTTTCAGCGGGTTTTTCTTGATGCGCCGGATCAGATCTGCACGCCCGACCAAGATGCCGGCCTGCGGACCGCCGAGCAGTTTATCGCCGCTGAAGGTCACCAGGTCTGCCCCGGCCGCGAGCGACTCCTGTGGCGTCGGTTCATGCGGCAGGCCGAAACGCTCAAGATTCACCAGGGTGCCGCTGCCCAGGTCGACGACGAAGGGGCGGTCATGACGATGGGCCAGGGCGCTCAGCTCGGCTTCGGGAACAACCTTGGTGAAGCCTTGGATCGCATAGTTGCTGGTGTGCACCTTCATCAACAGGGCGGTGCGCGGACCGATCGCATCCTCGAAATCGCGCAGATGGGTGCGGTTGGTGGTCCCAACTTCGCGCAGCTTCGCACCGGCCCGACTCATGATGTCCGGCACCCGAAAGGCGCCGCCGATTTCGACCAGCTCGCCGCGTGAGACCAGGACTTCTTTGCGCAAGGCGAGGCTGTTGAGCAAGAGAAAAACGGCTGCGGCGTTGTTGTTGACGACCGTGGCGGCCTCGGCGCCGGTCAGCTCCTGCAGCAGTGCGTCCACGATATCGTCGCGATCACCGCGTCGGCCGCTGGCCAGATCGAACTCCAGCGCGCAGGGGTTGCGGGCGGCCTCGACCAGCGCAGCGATGGCCTCCTCGGGGAGCGTGGCCCGGCCAAGGTTGGTGTGCAGGACGGTGCCGGTGAGGTTGAAGACGGCTCTGAGGCGAGAGGCACCGCGCTCGGCGAGCATGCGTGTCAGGCGCTCAGTCAGTGCAGTCTCGCTCAGCGCTGAGGAATCTGGCGGGCTGTCGGCGACACCCTGGCGAATCTCCTCAAGCAGATCGCGCACGGCGCTTGTTGTCGCCTGGCGGCCGTGCTCGGCCATCAAGGCCGTGGTGGCCGGCCAGTTGAGGATGCGATCGACCGATGGAAGCAGGCTGTAGAGGGTTGCTACGTGCATCGGCATGCGCTAACTGCCGTCGTCGCCCTGGAGCATCATCAGGTTCACGCCGCTGCGCGCATAGCCTTCCTCGCTCATCAGCCAGTCGAGCGCCAGTGAGGCGAGGTCGTCGGCGACCGGTTCCAGATCCGCCAGCAGGTTGCGGTAGAGGATCTTCAGATAGCCGTGACACTCGGGGCAGGATTCGGCCCGGATCGGCGCTTGGGGATTTTCGATCGTCTGATAACCGATCGCGCGTGTGTTGTCGCAACTACTGCACTTGACCCGCTCCAGATGCCACTGGGATGCGCACAGCGAGCAGACTAGATAGCGCAGCGAATCCATGCTGCCGCCGACCTGTACCAGCGACACGACGGGGTGCGAGCCGCACACGGGACAGAGCGCGGTGTTCTCTGGGCGTGCGATTCGTGCGCTATCGAGGTCGCGGGCGAGACGGCTCCAGTAGACCTGGAGGGCCGCACCGATGACCGCCGAGGCCGCGATGTCGAT
>JARIBS010000012.1 GCA_029257385.1 Thiorhodococcus sp. | reverse complement strand
CGCAAGGGTACGCTTTTATCAACCCGATTCCGCTTCCCGTCAAAGACGTTCGCTACTTGGAGCAACCGCAGCTCAAGCCGTGAATGATCACTGTTGAGCGCTGTTGAAGCCGGCCTCGTGCCGGCTTTTTACTCCTGTCGCACCCGAGATGTGACAAGCTGGTTTCAGCAACGAGTAGTCGGAAACGCTGTCAGTACAGACGCCGACGCGCGCGGACGGCTTGGGGTCAGGTCTAGCCCCGTTGCACACAAGAACCAGATGTAGACCACCACACCTCATCCGAATATCAATCGGCGGCACGCAGATCTTCCGCGACATCCCGCAGGGCCTTGGGGTTACGCCGAGCGATGGCGAGTAGGGTCCGAACGGCGCTGCTGGGTTGCTTGCACCCCTGCTCCCAACCTTGCAGGGTGCGAACCGAGACTCAGAGAAGCTCCGCGAACTGCGCTTGAGGTTGCTCGCTGACCGCCCTGCTGATCCCGTCGAAGATACTCAGCGAGCAACGCGCATATGCTCGGAACCACTAGGCCGCCGCGCCATCCTGCCCGATCAGGATGGTCGTGTCGTTCAGATAGGTGTGCTTGGGAATGACCAGGTTGGTGGGCGCGGGGGCGTGTTTGTACACCCGGGCCGCCAGGTCGAAGCGCGAGCCATGACAGGGGCAGAAGAACCCGCCATTCCAGTCGGCTCCCAGGTCTTGCGCGGCGAATTCCGGGCGATAAGTCGGCGAGCAGCCCAAGTGGGTGCAGATACCGATGGCGACCAGGTACTCGGGCTTGATCGAGCGCGTCTGGTTGGCGCAATAGTCCGGCTGCTGCGCGACCTTCGAGTTCGGATCGACCAGCTTAGCGTCGTTGCTCGACAGCGCCGCGAGCATCTCGGGCGTGCGATGCACGACCCACACGGGCTGTCCGCGCCACTTCACGCGCAGCAGCGCGCCCGGTTCCAACTTACCGATATCCGCCTCGACCGGCGCGCCCGCGGCGCGAGCGCGCGCACTCGGATTCATCGATGCGATAAAAGGCACGAGCACATAGGCGCCACCGGCGATACCCAGTACGCTGGTGACGGCAACGAGTAGGCGTCGTCGCGTCGAATTGACTGCTTGTTCGCTCATGGAGCGCTCTCTCCGTACTGGCGCGCGACATCGGTCTGGATTGCGCACGACTGAGAAAAATTAAGGATTCGGGCGTAACGCCCGCGTCCGGGCCGCTCGGATTGCGGTTGTCTCTTAGGCTGCATTCTCGTCGATTACCCCAGTAAATTACGCTGACATTTATCAATGCAAAACTGCACATATGTGCGCTTTAATAGACTCGTGCTGAAAACTCATGCCCCTTGAGGAGACACCATGCCTGGTAGACGCAGACGTACTCGCTGGATCGGATTCGATCCGAGCTATCGCTGCTTTAAACCTTGCGGGCGTCCCTCTCGCGCACTGGAAACCGTGACGCTGCGCGCCGACGAACTGGAGGCGCTGCGACTGGCGGATCTGGAAGGTCTCTATCAAGAGGAATGCGCGCAACGGATGGGCATCTCTCGCACGACGCTGTCGCGCACACTCGCAAAGGCCCGCCACAAGGTGGCCGAGACCCTGATCAATGGGCGACGGCTGATCATCGCGGACAACCCACACAAGGCGTTGGCCGTCAGCGTAAACGACGGCGAGCGCGAGACGAACCTAGAGCGGCCAGTGAGCACACGCCAGCCCACGCACCCAGAACAGACAGATACTCCGATAAGGAACGAAAAAACGATGAAGAAAATCGTCTTGACGGCAAACGATGACCGCGGACTTGCGGGTGAGATGTCGATGCATTTCGGCCGCTGCACACATTTCGTGCTAGCGCAAGTTGGTGACGACAACCAAGTGGAAGCGACCGAGGTGCACGCCAACCCCTACGCCGAGCGCCACGAGCCGGGGCAGATCCCTGAGTACATCAAGTCACTGGGCGCGAACGTGGTGATCGCTGGAGGCATGGGCGGCAAGGCCATCGAATGGTTTCGCCAGCTCGGCATTGAGGTCGCTACTGGCGGTGCGCGCCCAGGCGTCGGCGAGACTCTGGACGCCTATCTCGCTGGTGCGGTCACGGGTGTCGCCGAATGCGATCACAACCATTAGAGGGTGATAGGCCTTACAACACATTCATAAAGAGAGCTAAAAACGATGAAAATTCTAGTCACTTCAACAGGACAAGATCTGGATTCCACCATGGACCCAAGATTCGGTCGCTGCCCCTACTTCGCAGTCGTCGATACGACGACCGGCAACCTGCAAGCAATCCCTAACCCTTTCCTGGATGCCACCTCTGGTGCCGGGACGCAGGCCGCGCAATGGCTCGTCGGCCAGGGTGTCGAGACGCTGCTGACCGGACGCTGTGGACCCAAGGCTGCGGCGGTGCTGCAGGATGCGGGCGTACGTGTAATCGAGGGCGTTTCGGGCAGTGTGCGCGATGCCGTCGGGCGTGTCGGCGAGCCGACCAGTTCAGTCGCTGACCAGCGTGGTCAAGGTCTGAGCGGGAAGGGTCGCGGCATGGGCGGCGGCGGTCGCGGCGCGGGTGGTGGTGGTGGTGCGGGCGGCAGCGGTCGCGGCGTAGGCGGTGGTGGTGGTGCGGGCGGCGGTGGCCGCGGCGCAGGTGGTGGTGGCGGTCGTGTCGCGGGCGCTTGTCGTGGCCAAGGCGGATCTGGCCGTGGTCGCGGAGCGGGTCAGGGACGCGGGGCCGGCGGTGGACAAGGCCGGCTTGGCCAGCGCTAATCCAATGGCGGCCATAACCATCGCCATCGCCAGCGGCAAGGGCGGAACGGGCAAGACCACGGTGGCCGCCAATCTGGTGCTGTCCGTGGCCAATGCCCAGTACATCGACTGTGACGTCGAGGCGCCCAACGGGCATCTCTTTCTGCATCCCGAGCTGGGCGTGCGCGAGGATGTCGGTGTCCTCATACCGCACATCGACCCGGCGCTCTGCACGCTCTGCGGAGACTGTGCGGATGCCTGCGAATTCAACGCACTGGCGCTCTCGCGCGAGCGCGTGCTGGTCTTCCCCGAGCTGTGTCATGCGTGCGGCGTCTGCAGCTATGTCTGCCCGCAAGCGGGCGCCATCACTGAAGTCTCGCGCACGATCGGTACACTGGAGCTCGGTGAGGTCCGCAACGGAATCGATGGCCCGGTGCGCTTCGCGCAGGGGACGCTCAACGTCGGCGAGACCGGCTCCGTGCCCTTGATCAAGGCGGTGAAGCAGCGGGCGGAGACGGATCGGGTTCGCATCCTCGATGCACCGGCCGGCACCGCCTGCCCGATGGTGGAGACGGTGCAGGACGCCGACTACTGTCTGTTGGTCACTGAACCCACACCCTTCGGTCTCAACGATCTGGAACTGGCGGTCGGTGTGACACGGTTGCTGGGAGTTCCCTGCGGCGTGGTGCTCAATCGCTGCGATATCGGCGATGAAGCGGTCGCCGACTATTGCCGGGCTGAGGGCATTCCTGTCCTGATGGAAATCCCCTTCGAGCGGACCCTGGCGCAAGCCTATGCGCAGGGCATCCCTTGGGTCGAGGCCGACCCCAGCTCTCGGGCACGTTTCCAAACCCTATATGAAGCGATCCAGGAGGCGGCGCGCGGATGAAAGAACTCACCATCGTCAGCGGCAAGGGCGGGACCGGCAAGACCACGGTCAGCGCGGCCTTCGCTGCACTGGCAAGACACAAGGTCCTAGCCGACTGTGACGTGGACGCGGCCAATCTCAATCTGCTGCTGGATCCGACCATGCGCGTTCAGGAGGACTTCTTCGCGATGCGCATGCCGCATATCGACCGCGAGCTGTGCTCAGAATGCGGCGAGTGTCAGGTGTGGTGTCGTTTTGACGCCATCGACCTGGATTTCGATACAGGCTATGTGATCAATGCGCTTGCCTGCGAGCACTGTGCTCTGTGCGCGCGCGTCTGCCCCGAGATGGCGATCACCATGGAACCGCATGCCTGCGGACAATGGATGATCTCCGACACCCGTCACGGAACCCTGGTCCACGCGCGGCTCGGCGTCGGCGAGGATAACAGCGGCAAGCTAGTCAGCCTGGTACGTCGCGAGGCACGGCGCCTAGCGACCGAGGAGAACGCCCAACTGCTGCTCAACGACGGACCGCCCGGCATCGGCTGTCCGGCCACGGCGGCGATCACCGGCGTCGACTACGTGCTCGCAGTCACCGAGCCGACCCTGTCGGGAATCCATGACCTGCAACGTGTCGCCGGACTCTGCGCGCATTTCGACACTCCGCTGGCGGTCTGCATCAACAAGCACGATCTCGATCTGGCCAACAGCGCCAGCATTCGCAACTGGTGCCAGACCAATGACATTGAGGTGGCGGGCGAAATTCCTTTTGATCCAGCAGTCAGCAAGGCGCTGGTGGCCCGCCAGAGCTTGGTGGATATGGATTACGGTGCGGTGACGGGCGCCGTCACGCGGCTCTGGGATGACATGCGTACACGTCTGGACCTGGATTGAGCGTTACCATGCTCGCGACCTCCGGCCTGCTCATCGTGCTGGTCATCGCGCTGATTCCGGCCGGTGTGCATCTGGGGTTTCGTGCGCCGAGGCTGCGCGAAACGGGTTCGCCGGGGGACTACGGCCTGGCCTTCGAGGCGGTGCGCATCCCGACGGTGCGCGGCCGACACCTGTTCGGCTGGCTGCTGCCCGCGCTGCACGCCAGACGCACCGTCGTCGTGTTACATGGCTGGGGCAGTAACGCCGAACTGATGCTGCCGATCGCCGAGCCGCTCGCGCGCGCTGGCTTCAATCTGTTGCTGTTTGATGCACGCAATCACGGCACAAGCGATGGCGACTCTTTTTCGTCTCTACCGCGCTTCGCCGAGGATCTCGGCATGAGCATCGCATGGCTCAAGCGCCATCACTCGCAACGAGCCGAGTGCATCGCGGTTCTGGGACACTCGGTGGGTGCTGGCGCGGCGCTGTTTGAGGCCACGCGCAATCGCGACATCGGCGCGGTTATCAGTGTCGCCGCGTTCGCACACCCGGCCGAGGTGACTGCGGGCTATCTGCGTCCGCTGCATCTGCCGCACGCGATCATCCGGCTGGTGATTCTTTATGTGGAATGGATTATCGGTCAGCGCTTCGAGACCATTGCACCGGTCAACAGCGTGCGCCGCATCCCCTGCCCGATCCTGCTGGTGCACGGCACGGACGACCGGACCGTATCGATCACGGATGCGCGCCGCATCTTTGCCAACTGTCGCGCCTCGGGGGCGCGTCTGCTTGAGATCGATGGCGCGGGACACGACTCGGTGGACAAGATCGAAGCGCATGCCGGGGAGATGCTGGCGTTCCTCGGGCAGCATTGCACGAGTCCCTAAATAGCACCCTCAGCCAGCGAAGATGCGATAGGCCGGGTTGTCTGTTTCCTCCCAATAGGGATAGCCAAGCTGGTCCAGCGAGCCGTGGAATTCGTCCTGCTCGGCGGGCGGCACTTGGGCACCCATGAGCACTCGGCCATAGGCCGCACCGTGGTTGCGGTAGTGGAAAAGGCTGATGTTCCAGCGCTTGCCGAGTGCTGCAAGGAAATTGAGCAGTGCACCGGGGCGCTCGGGGAACTCGAAGCGCACCAGCGTCTCCAGCCCGATGTCGGGTGCGTGTCCACCGACCATGAAGCGAATATGTTGCTTGGCGGTCTCGTTGGCGGTCATGTCGAGCACCTTGAAGCCCTTGTCGATGAGTCGGGCGATCAGCTCGACGCGTTCATCTTCGCCCTTCGACAGCTCGACGCCGACGAATACCTGGGCCTGATGGGCATCGGCGTAACGATAGTTGAACTCGGTGATCTGGCGCTTGCCCAGCGTGCGGCAGAAGGCCAGGAAGCTACCAGGGCGCTCGGGGATCTCGACCGCTAGCAGCGCCTCGCGCTGCTCGCCCAGGTCGGCACGCTCGGCCACATGGCGCAGACGGTCGAAATTGATATTGGCACCGCTCTCGATAGCGACTAGATCGGCGTCACGGATGCCGGTCGTCTCCACCCAGCGCTTGAGACCGGCCACCGCCAAGGCCCCGGCCGGCTCGGCGATGCCGCGCGTGTCGTCGAAGATATCCTTGATGGCGGCGCAGATTTCATCGGTGCTGACCAGTACCACCTCGTCGACCCGCTCGCGGGCGATCCTGAACGTCTCCTCCCCGATCAAGCGCACCGCCACGCCATCGGCGAAGAGTCCGACCTGCGGCAGCGTCACCCGCTCATCGGCCGCGAGCGCCGCATGCAGGGTCGGCGCATCCTCCGGCTCGACACCGATAACTTTGACCTGCGGATAGAGCCACTTGACGTAGGCTGCGATCCCGGCGATCAGCCCGCCACCGCCGACCGGGACGAAGATCGCGTGCGGCGGGCGCGGGTGCTGGCGCAGGATCTCCATGCCAATAGTGCCCTGACCGGCGATCACGTCTGGGTCGTCGAAAGGATGCACGAAGGTCAGCCCCTTGTCCGCGAGCAACTCCATGGCGTGGGCATACGCCTCGTCGTAAGAATCGCCGTGCAAAACGACCTTGCCACCATGTCCGCGCACCGCGCGGACCTTAATCGCCGGCGTGGTGCGCGGCATGACGATGATCGCTGGGATGCCCAGCCGGCTTGCCCCGAGTGCCACGCCCTGAGCATGGTTGCCGGCACTGGCGGCGATCACGCCGCGCGCACGCACGACGGGGTCGAGGAGGTGGACGAGTTTGTTGTAGGCGCCGCGCAGTTTGAACGAGAAGACCGGTTGTAGATCCTCGCGCTTGAGAAAGACCGCGTTGCCCACACGGGCAGACAATTGAGGGGCGTGGGTCAGCGGTGTCTCCTGTGCGACGTCATAGACGCGCGCCTTGAGGATCCGTTCGATGTAGGAGTCGGGCATGGTGGATCTCGGAAACTACTCGGTGATCGAGCTATATTACAGTAATCATTCTGTCCACATCTGGAGGACGACTGAGCCGCAATCGATATTGGGGCGGTAACCGAGGGAGATATTTCGCCAAGGCAGAAAAGCATTACGGATCAGTTTTTGCTTAATTTTAAGCATCTTGTCTTTCCCGCTCCTCGCCCCGAGATTTTTCGTGTTATGCCTTGATGGAGCGCGTCGCGATCAGCGGTGGGTTGTGCAAGCATCATCAGCTTCCGAGTGAGGGTGTGGTTATGTCGATTTTCGAACGCTATCAATCACGTTACGAAGCCTCCCGCGAGGAGGTGATGAGCCTGAAGGATTATCTCGATCTCTGTAAATCCGATCCGTCCGCCTATGCCGGACCAGCCGAGCGGCTGTTGATGGCCATCGGTGAAGCCGAACTGGTGGATACGCGTGACGACCCCCGGCTGAGCCGGATTTTCCAAAACAAAGTGCTGCGTCGCTATCCCGCCTTCTCCGAATTCTATGGGATGGAAGAGGCGATCGAGCACTTGGTGTCCTATCTCAAGCACGCATCCCAGGGACTGGAGGAGAAAAAGCAGATTCTCTACCTGCTCGGCCCGGTGGGTGGGGGCAAATCCTCGCTGGCCGAGAAGCTCAAGGAGTTGATGGAAGAGCACCCCTTCTACGCCATCCACGGCTCGCCGGTTTTTGAGTCACCGTTGAGCCTGTTCTCGCCGGAAGAGGACGGGCCGATCATGGAAGAGGACTACGGGATTCCGGCCCGTTATCTGCGCACCATCATGTCCCCCTGGGCGGTGAAGCGCCTGCAGGAGTATCACGGCGATATCACCCAGTTTAAAGTCGTCAAGCTCTATCCCTCGATCCTCGAGCAAGTCGCAATCGCCAAGACCGAACCGGGCGACGAGAACAACCAGGATATCTCCTCGCTGGTCGGCAAGGTCGACATCCGCCAGCTTGAGCGCTTTGCGCAGCACGACGCCGACGCCTACAGCTATTCGGGCGCACTGTGTCGGGCCAATCAGGGCCTGATGGAGTTCGTCGAGATGTTCAAGGCGCCGATCAAGGTGCTGCATCCGCTGCTCACGGCCACGCAGGAAGGCAACTACAACGGCACCGAGGGGCTCTCGGCCTTGCCCTTCCAAGGGATCATCCTGGCCCACTCCAACGAGTCAGAATGGCAGACCTTCCGCAACAACAAAAACAACGAAGCGTTCCTCGACCGGGTGTTCATCGTCAAGGTGCCCTACTGTCTGCGGGTCGATGAAGAGGTGCACATCTACGAGAAGCTGCTGCGCAACAGCTCGCTCGCCGAGGCCTGCTGCGCGCCGGGGACGCTCGGGATGTTGGCCCAGTTCTCGATCCTCACGCGCCTGAAGGAGCCAGACAACTCCAGCATCTTCTCCAAGATGCGGGTCTACAACGGCGAGAACCTCAAAGACACCGACCCCAAAGCCAAGTCGATGCAGGAGTATCACGACTACGCCGGAGTCGACGAGGGGATGTCCGGTATCTCGACCCGGTTCGCCTTCAAGATCCTCTCGCAAGTTTTCAACTTCGATCACGGCGAAGTCGCGGCCAACCCGGTGCACCTGCTCTATGTGCTTGAGCGCCAGATCGTTCGTGAACAACTCCCGCCAGAGATGGCGGAGCGCTATCTGAGCTATCTGAAACAGTACCTGGCACCGCGCTATGCCGAGTTCATCGGCAAGGAGCTTCAGACCGCTTATCTGGAATCTTATGCAGAGTATGGACAGAACATCTTCGACCGCTATGTCACCTACGCCGATTACTGGATTCAGGATTCAGAGTATCGCGATCCGGACACCGGCGAGATGATGCACCGCGGCGCACTCAACGACGAGCTGGAAAAAATCGAGAAGCCCGCCGGGATCTCCAACCCCAAGGACTTCCGCAACGAGATCGTCAACTTCGTGCTGCGCGCGCGCGCCCACAACGCCGGAGCGAACCCGAAATGGACCAGCTACGAGAAGCTGCGCACGGTGATCGAGAAGAAGATGTTCTCCAACACCGAGGATCTGCTGCCGGTGATCTCCTTCAACACCAAGGCGTCCGTGGAAGAGCAGAAGAAGCACAACCAGTTCGTCGACCGCATGACCGACAAAGGCTATACGCCCAAGCAGGTTAGATTGTTGTCTGAATGGTATCTGCGGGTCAGGAAGTCACAGTGAACAGCTAAAGCCGAGGTCACGCCGGACGCCTCTCCGCCCCGGCATGACAGGGCCGCATCGCCTCAACCGCCGAGCCTCGGAGAACGTAGCCTTTATGTCACATTTCATCGACCGGCGTCTGAACGGCAAGAACAAGAGCACGGTCAATCGCCAGCGCTTTCTCAAGCGCTACAAGACCCAGCTCAAACGCGCCGTGGCCGACGCGGTCAACAAGCGCAGCATCACCGATACCGACTCGGGCGAACGCATCGGCATTCCGTCCAGGGATATCTCCGAGCCGGTCTTCCAACACGGTAAGGGCGGCACCCGCGACATGGTTCATCCGGGCAACCAGGAGTTCATGACTGGTGATCGGATTCGTCGGCCCGAGGGCGGCGGCCAAGGCTCCGGGCAGGGCAATGCGAGCAAGGACGGCTCCGGCGAAGATGATTTTGTCTTCGATCTGTCTCGCGAGGAGTTCATGGACCTGCTGTTTGATGATCTGGAACTGCCTAATCTCGTGCGCAATCAGCTCATCGGCATAACCGAGTTCAAGACCGTGCGGGCCGGGTACTCGACCCAGGGCGCACCGAGCAATATCGATGTAGTGCGCTCACTTAAGGGCGCGATTGCACGGCGCATGGCGCTCGGTGCACCCTTGCGCGCGCGCGTCCGCGACCTGGAAGCCGAGATTGAGCAACTACTCCTAAGCGGCGTCGCCGAGGGTGACAATACCGTTTGCGCCTTGCGCGAGGAGATCGACCGCCTCAAAACGCGCATCGCCGCCCTGCCCTTCATCGACACCTTCGACCTGCGCTATCAGAGCTACACGAAGCTGCCCGAGCCGACCAGCAAGGCGGTGATGGTCTGCATCATGGATGTCTCCGGCTCCATGGACCAGGTGCGCAAGAACCTCGCCAAGCGGTTCTTCATCCTGCTGTATCTCTTCCTACAGCGTAATTACGACAAAATCGAAGTCGTGTTCATCCGCCACCACACCATTGCCCAAGAAGTCAACGAAGAGGAGTTCTTCTACTCCAGGGAGACCGGCGGCACCGTGGTATCGAGCGCCCTGAACCTGACCTATGACATCCTCAAGGAGCGCTACGATCCTGCCGCCTGGAACATCTACGCCGCGCAGGCATCCGATGGCGACAATTGGGATTCCGATTCCAATGTCTGCCGCGACATCCTCATCGACAGACTCATGCCCCTGATGCGCTACTACGCCTATGTCGAGATTACGCCGCGCCAGCATCAGAGCCTCTGGTATGCCTACCAGGAAGCCATGGCCGTCCATCGCCATTTCGCCATGCAGGAGATTGATGGCGCCGAGGATATCTATCCCGTCTTCAGAGAGCTGTTCAAGCGGCAGGAGGCGCAAGACTGATGGCACAAAGACTCATCACCGACTCCTCCGAATGGTCCTTCCCGCTACTCAAGCGCTTTGACAAGGAGATCGGCCATCTCGCCCACAATGTCTACGGACTCGACACCTACGCCAATCAAATCGAGGTGATCAGCTCCGA
Organism: Thiorhodococcus sp.; assembly: GCA_029257385.1. GTDB lineage: Bacteria > Pseudomonadota > Gammaproteobacteria > Chromatiales > Chromatiaceae > Thiorhodococcus. The sequence continues at coordinate 297 of JARIBS010000012.1, read as the reverse complement.
GCAGATGATCGATGCTTACTCCTCGGTCGGTCTGCCGATTTACTACAACCATTGGTCGTTCGGCAAGCAGTTCGTCTCGACCGAGCAGACCTACCGACGCGGTCAAATGGGCCTGGCCTATGAGATCGTGATCAACTCCGATCCCTGCATCGCCTATCTGATGGAAGAAAACAGCCTGCCGATGCAGGCGCTGGTGATCGCGCACGCCTGTTACGGACACAACAGCTTCTTCAAAGGCAACTATCTCTTTCGCACCTGGACGAACGCCGACGCCATCATCGATTACCTGGTCTTCGC
>JARIBS010000130.1 GCA_029257385.1 Thiorhodococcus sp. | reverse complement strand
AGTATATTAAGGTCTATTGAATGCCAGCTCAATAACGGCGCGCGCCACAACCATCACAAAAACGCCATGCAACAGCTTTCAACCACGCCTCTTCTTCCCCTCTTTCTCGACATGCAGGGCAAGCCCTGTCTGGTGGTCGGTGGCGGCAACACCGCTGCGCGCAAGGTCGCCAGCCTACTGCACGCCGGGGCGGCCGTCACGGTCGTCTCGCCAGAGCTGTGTGAAGGGCTTGCCCGCAAGGCGCGATGCGGAGCGCTTGCGCATGCCGCCCGCACCTTCGAGCCAGAGGACATCGCCAACAATATGCTGATCATTGCCGCGACCAATCATCAGGATGTCAACCGGCTGATCGGCCAACTCGCCGGCCAGCAGGGGATTCCCGTCAACGTGGTCGACGATCCCGACGCCTGTACCTTCATCCTGCCCTCGATCGTCGACCGCTCGCCAGTGACCGTGGCCGTCTCGACCGGGCGGGCCTCACCCGTGCTGGCGCGGCTGTTGCGTACCAAGCTCGAGTCGCTGATTCCAGCCGGCTACGGGCGGCTTGCCGAGCTGAGCGGCAAGTACCGCGAGCGCGTCAAGGCACGCTTTAGCGAGCAGCATGAACGCCGTCGATTCTGGGATCGGGTGCTCGAAGGCGCGGTTGCCGAGCGGGTCTTCGCCGGGCATCTGCAAGAGGCCGAGGCAATCATCGAGCAGGAGCTGGCCTCAGACGCGCTGGAGCGCGACATGGGCGAGGTCTATCTGGTCGGTGCCGGTCCGGGCGACCCGGATCTGCTGACCTTTCGCGCACTGCGCCTGATGCAGCAGGCCGATGTCGTCGTCTACGACCGCCTCGTCGCCGATCCCATTCTGAACATGACCCGCCGTGACGCCCGCCGCATCTATGTCGGCAAGCAACGCAATCATCACGCCATGCGCCAGGAGGAGATCAACCGACTGCTCGCCGATCTAGCCAAGGACGGACACCGTGTGTTGCGTCTCAAGGGCGGCGATCCTTTCATCTTCGGGCGCGGCGGCGAGGAAATCGACACCCTCGCGGCAGAAAGCGTACCGTTTCAGGTCATCCCCGGCATCACCGCAGCCTCCGGCTGCGCGGCCTATGCCGGTATCCCGCTGACCCATCGCGACTACGCACAATCGGTCACATTCGTGACCGGCCACCTCAAAGACGGCAGCATCGATCTCAACTGGACGTCGCTTGCCCAGCCCAAGCAGACCGTCGTGTTTTATATGGGTCTGGTGGGGTTGCCGATCATCGTCGCGCGATTGATCGCGCACGGCGTTTCGCCCGCTATGCCGATCGCCCTCATCCAGCAGGGCACGACCCATCTGCAGCGCGTCTACTCCGCCACCCTTGAAACCATCATAGACTGCGTCGCGGCCAATCCACCCGAGCCGCCGACGCTGGTGATCGTGGGCGAAGTGGTCAAGCTCAGAGACAAACTCAACTGGTTCAGCCCGCCGGATGAGCCGGTTCTCGGCGCGACCACGCCGATCGTGCCGGGAGGGTAAACGCTTGCCGACTTCCAGAATACCGGCGGCGCCTGGCTTCACACGGGCCAGCGCGCGGTCGTGTCCAGTGGGTCTTTTCAGGGACGTCAGCGAGCCGCAATCGCAGCGAACAAGCATCCAGCCACCAAGGCGAGCAGACAACACACCAGAATCAACGTGAGCGCCTGCTTCAGATGCCCCGCGTCCAGGTCGGCGGGCCAGTCCGGCTCGCCCATAAAACGCTCGGTGATGAGCACGCCCCGCTGATGGATGGGACCGATGAGCCGCACCCGCAGCGCCCCGGCGCAGGCGGCCTCGCTCCAGCCTGAATTGGGGCTAGGCAGCATGGCGTGATAGTCCCAGGCGGCACGGATAGCCAGTCGCGGATGCAGCTTGAGCACTGCCGCAGCGAGCGCGATCAAGGGCACGGACAGGCGTGCCGGAATCCAGTGCACGAGATCATCCGAGCGCGCCGCAGCCCAGCCGAAGCGGGCATAGCGCGCACTCTTGTAGCCGACCATGGAATCCAGGCTCGAGACCGCCTTGACCAGAATCAGCCCCGGCAGACCAAACAGACACAGCGCCCACAGCGGCGTCAGCACGCCATCGGTCAGGCTTTCCGAGAGGCTCTCGATGGTCGCGCGCACCACTCCATCGCGCTGGAGCTGGTCGGTGTCGCGCGCCATCAGCATACCGGCCCGCTGCCGGGCGCTCGGCAGATCATCGAGTGCATCCAGCACCCGCTGACCGTGCGCCAGCAGGTCGCGCATGCACAGCAGGCTGTAGGCGATGAACAGATCCCAGAGCGTAGCCAGCCAAGCATGCACAAGCCCGAACCCCGCCCGCACGACCAGCCAGACGAGCAGCACACCCCCGACCACCAGCAGCCAGTGCAGCATCCCGCCACCGCGTCCACTCCAGTCGATGGCGAACAGACGACGCTCCCAGAACAGGCTCCAGTCACCGATGAGCCGGATCGGATGCAGCCGGTAGACCGGATCGCCGAACATAGCATCGAGCAGACAGGCGGCAAGAATAAACGCGAGCTGTCCGGTCAGCTCCATTTGCGCTCGAAGCCCGTGACGACCGCCAGTGCCGCGAGTCGTCCGGGCGGCAGATCCGCCTGCGTTTGCAGCCGTTCGCGAAAGTCCGCGAAGCGCTCCGGCGTCAGCGCCACCGCTGCGGCGAGGAGTGCCGCCTGATTGAGAATGGCCTCGCGCGCAATCTCGGCATGCAGCACCCCGATCCGCGCCAGATCCACAATCTCGGCCATCGCGAAGGCCACGGCAGCGCTCTGCGGATCATGGATAAGCGCGAGCAGATTGCGCTCGAAGAGCGTAGCGATTGGCGAGCTCAGCTCGGCTTGGGCGCTCGCCCGCAGGGCCGCCTCGTCGCAGCCGAAGCGACCCAGCGCCCCGCAGATCGAGCGGCGCAGCTCCGGACAGACGCCGTTTTGCAGCAGCAAACAGCGGGTGACCGCTTCATGGGTCGCGCGTCCCAGCAGTTCGCCCAGGGTGTTGTGTCCGCCCGCCCAGTGGCGCTCCCATTCGCCCGCGCGCGCCAACGGCGCGGCAATCGCGAGCTGGTCGGTTCCGGTGCCGGTGGCCAATCCAGGTGATTGCAGACTCGGCATGCGCAGATCCAGCACGGCGGCGCTCTTGCCCTCGGTGACCAGGGTCGCCGCGCGCACCAGACAGGCCGGTGTGCACGGCTGATTGATGAAGACCAGAGTGACGATGGTCCCGGCGTTGGCCCCAGCTGACGGCGGTTCCGGGTGTTCGCGGTTCGGGTCAAGCGGATCATCAGGGTGCGAGACTGGCTGGCTGCCCTCGGTGTGTTCATGCCAGTGCGCCGGATCGCCCGCGCGGGTCGCATTGCCGAGCACTCCGGCGGTTGCCACGACCGTCACGGTCAGGTCGGCATGTGCCGCGCGCGCCAGCACGGCGCACTGCATGTTGGCCGCGGTGCCCATGAGCGCGGTCGTCGTGGGCGACACGCGGCCAGCCAGGCACGCCTGCACATGATAATCGTCTAAGTCGAGACACTGCGTCCGGTTCAGGTCGGCAGTGTGGCCGACACCTTCGCAGCTCTGATGATTGACGAGATGGGTCAGATCCTCGCGCAGCCCCCCGTTGACCCGGCAGGTGCTGAGCACGCGATGGGGCCGCGTGAAAGCGGTGAGCAGATAGCGTCCTTGCCGATGCAGGGTGTAGCGGTCAGTCTCTTCGAGCAACATACCGGATCTCAATGGCGAAGCGGGTGTCCCGCCCGAGCGTCGCGACACGGCGGGTGGGCGATGAAATGCGCAGATTACCCTGAAAGACGTGCCGTGAGTGCTCCAATTCACGCTCGGGCAATACCACCCCCAAACACTCAGACGCACACATCCGGGTAACCTTGGAATCCCTCTGGTAGCGGCGTACTATCATTTGCTGAAGAACGTCAAAATCAGATGCCAGTCGACGATCGCTGCACCTGCTCGTGCCGCTATCCCCCGCCCTGAAGCGCGGCGTTTCTTGTGGAGTGCATGATGAAAACTTTCAAATGGTTGTCGATCACGCTGGCAGCCGCCCTCCTTCTCTCGCTTTTCGTCTCGGCCTCTTGGGTCGTGACCGAAAACGTCGTCCAGGCCACCTCTGGGCAGGAATTCTGCTCTGTCTGTCATACGATGAAGCCATTTGCGGAAACCTACGCCCAGGACATCCACGGTGGGAACAATCCTCAGGGTCTGAGTGCCGCCTGCGCAGACTGTCACCTGCCGCACGATAGCCAGAGCGGTTATCTGATCGCCAAAGTCAAGACTGGTATCCACGACGGGTGGGCCGAGATTGTCGCGCTGTTCAAAGAACCGGACTGGATTGGCAACCTAGAGAACCGCGAATCCTATGTCTATGATTCCGGCTGTCTACGCTGCCATACGCACCTTGACCGGGCCGAGGGTCAGACGCCGACCGGCGCGTTCGGCCATCAGACATACTTCAAGAGCGCGGGCGCCATGCACTGCGTCACCTGCCACACCCAGGTCGGACACCGCGATCTCCTCGCGCGTCTCTCGCCCGAGTCCGCGATTGCACAACCGACAACCGACCAGCCAACCCCCATAGAGGAGTCAGCCCAATGAAGCCCCACACCCTTCTCATTCCTACCCTTGCCTTGCCGCTGCTGCTCATGACGACCACAGCCATGGCCGATGGCGATGTCGAAGCAGGACGACAACTCTATAACGACCAGATGTGCAACCTCTGTCACCGCCTCGCGGGAGAGGTCGGACAGATGGCACAGGTCGGCGGGCCACTCGACGGAGTTGGCGAGAAACGCGATGAGTCATGGATCAAGCGCTATATCAAAGACCCCAAGTCCGTCATCCCCAACTCACAAATGCCCGCAACCGGACTCAGCGACCAGCAGATCGCCGACTTGACCGCCTTCCTGCTCACCCACTGAGCCGAGGCTTTTCTGCGGCGATCCCGAAATCCCGACTGCGCGATTCGACACACCGTCACCGAGGAACGCCCAGCCAACTTCCAGCATCTGCCGGGATAGCGAGACGAGAGCGGGAGACGCAATGCGCTACTGGCTGATGAAATCCGAGCCCGATACCTTCGGGATCGACGACCTGGCATCACAGCCTGATCGCACCGAGCCTTGGGATGGGGTGCGCAACTACCAGGCGCGCAACATGCTGCGCGACGAGATGCGCGCGGGTGACCAAGTCTTCTTCTATCACTCAAACTGCAAGGTGCCCGGCATTGTCGGCATCGCCGAGATCGCCAGCGAACCCCGCCCAGACCCCACGGCCTTTGATCCGCAGGCCACCTACTTCGACCCCAAGAGCGACCCGCAAAGCCCGCGCTGGTATTTGGTCGAGGTCCGCTACATTCGTCACCTCAAGCGGACCATTTCACTGGCGGAGTTGAAAGCACATGCCGATGGCGCGCTGCAAGGCATGCCTCTGGTGCGAAAAGGCAACCGGCTGTCCATCATGCCCGTGACCCCCGAGCAGTGGGCATTCATTCTCGATTTGGAGTGAAATCCGGCCTCTTGGCTGATCATCGGTGATCTACATGCGACGATAATTGATACGTCGCCCCTTGCCCGCGTCGCTCGAAAGCCCGACCCAGCCCAGACTGTCGTTGTACCAGAGATCAATGACCAGCTCGTCGGTCGTCAGTGCATAGCGGTTGGCCTCGACCTCGCGACCATCGACCTCAATCGCCTCGCGACCTTGATCACTTACCCGAACCTGCTCCAGCTCACCGGTCTGCGAATTGAGCAGTTGGCGTTGATCGAGCACATCGGGGTTCCAGTAGGCGAAGGTCATCAGGCAACCATCGGCCCGCTCACTGCCGTCCTGGTGATCGATGCGAAAGCCGGTACCGCTCGAACGCCCCATGACACGATACTGCTCGCCATTGTCGTCCGTGGTCGCCTGAATCTCCTTTAGACAGCCGTTACGAAAGACCTCATGGCTGCTATGGCGGTAGCGATAAGCGTTGATGAAAAGGAAATCGATGTCGAAACGTGCCTGACTTGAGACCCGCTGCGAGTCCATATCGCCCGCGATGCTGAAGCTGTGTTCTCCGATTGGTTTCTCGTCCAGATAGACCTTGAAGCGCAGCAACTCACTCGACTGTGCCGGGGTTAGAAATACCATCAAGGCGAGGAATGCCAGCACTGCCAACGATAGATTCTGTCTAATCATGCCCGTCACCTCATGCACGTTTGTCTATATTTTGAAGATACTTGCCCTCTGGATATCGAGATTGCGGAAGTATCGGGTTTTCACAAGAGCGGTCGTGGTGCCCAGCATTCGGCCGCCGAGCACAATGAAGACGCGGCCGTGCAATCGGCGCTCGCAAGCAAGCGCTCTAAGCACAGGATAACGCCCGGAGTTTTATGCAATCATTAGGGGTTCGGCAAACCTAATTTGAGGAAAAGTCACGCCCATGGAGTTTCAAGACGGTCTGCTACGGGTCGAGTCATTTCTTGCCGTGACCCTGGCCATTATCGTGCTGTTCGTTGGTAAGCGATTAAATCAGAAGGTCGGTTTTCTGCGCGATTTCAGCATTCCAGAACCGGTCACTGGCGGGCTGCTGTTTTCGGTCCTGTTCGGGCTGCTGTATCTGGGGTCGGGGCTTGAGATCGAGTTCGAGCTGCAGGCGCGCAATATCTTGCTGATCTACTTCTTCACCACCATCGGCATCAACGCCAGCGCCCGCGAACTGCTCGCCGGCGGTCTGCCGTTGCTGCTTCTGCTGACGATTACCGTGACCTTCATGGTCGTGCAGAACCTGACCGGCATCTCAGTGGCGATGCTATTTGATTTACCTGCTGCAGTCGGCGTCATCGGCGGGACGGTCTCACTGATCGGCGGACACGGCACGACCATCGCCTGGGCGCCGGGCATCGCCGAGACCTACGACATCCCGAATGCGATGGAGATCGGCATCGCCAGTGCCACCTTTGGTCTGATCCTGGCCAGTATCATGGGCGGCCCGATCGCCAAATTCCTGATCAGCCGCCACCAGCTCCTGCCGTCAGAACCAGAAAACACGACCGTCGAGACGGTCCAAGCTGCCAGCCTGTCCGACAAGCAAAAGGCCACGCCGGTCAATTATCTCGACTTTCTCGGGGCGATACTGGCGATTCATATCTGTATCGTGATCGGATTCGCTCTCAATGAGGTCTTCGCCAATCTGGGGCTTAAACTGCCGCTGTTTGTGACCTGTTTGTTTGCCGGCATGCTCATTACCAATCTGGTGCCGCGAAACTTCCCGAGCTTCACCGGCAACCCCTGGCCGACGCGCAGTCCGGCAATCACGCTGATTGCCGATATCTCGCTCGGCACCTTCCTCGCCTTGTCTCTGATGAGCATGCAGTTGTGGACCCTGGCCGATCTGGCCGGACCCATCGCGGCCATTCTTGCGGCGCAGTTTACGCTCGTCATGGTCGTCACCATCTTTATTCTGTTTCCGTTGATGGGTAAGAACTACGACGCCGCCGTGATCGCGGCGGGCTTTGGCGGTGTCACGCTCGGCTCGACGCCCACGGCCATGGCCAACATGGCCGCCGTGACGCAACGCTTCGGCCCTTCCCGGCACGCCTTCATCATCGTGCCGCTCGTCTCGGCCTTCTTCATCGACCTGGTGAACGCGCTGCTGATTCCCTATTTTCTGCAAACGTTTTAGGTGATTTCCGTCGATCGTCTCGCTCGACATCATCACTGGCGGTAAAACGCAAGCGGCTAGATTCACATGAGTCTGACAACCTGCGTATCTTGCAATCCAAGCACCTGGACGCCGAGCTTCAAAGCCTGCTCGGCAAAGGATTCCAAATCCCCCCAGCGCTCGTCGGTGTCGACAATGTCGCGCATCAGCTCGCTGACGATGCGCAAGCGATAGGTCCCATCAGCGCGCTCGGCCGACGGGGTGGCTTCCGAGCAGACATAGAGCACCGGCTCGGTCTGACCGGCGGGAACGAACGCGAGGATATAGCGATAGCTGCACGCCTCGCCGCTCTCGATCTCTCCGAGCAGCGAGGCGGTGTGGCTGCCGATCTGGTAGCGGCGTTTCGGAAGTGCGGTTTTGATGGCTGGACGTTCTTGCATTGGCTGGTTCCTGGAATGGGTCTGATGAAGATGGTCAGGGCGATCCCGATCGGCGTCGTAGACCCAAAAACAGAGGGGGTTTCGCCTTCGTCTGCTCGAACTAAGCCTTCTTGGCCTTGGCGAGTGCATCCGCCAAGGCCCCGCCCATGATGCCCGAGGACGGTGGCGCGGCCGGGCGATTCTGGGCGTCGCCACGCGCTGCGGGCTTAGCGGTCGGTTGTCGAGAGGACTGGTGTCCGCTCGCCCCGGCTGGCGTGCGCTCCCTGGACGCAGCGCCTTTCTGAGCCGATTCGCCCATGCGCATGCTCAGGGCGATGCGTTTGCGCTCCAGATCGACCTCCATCACCTTGACCTTGACCAGATCGCCGGACTTCACCACCTCGTGCGGGTCTTTGACAAAGCGCTCGGCGAGCGCCGAGATGTGCACCAGCCCGTCTTGATGCACACCGATGTCGACGAAAGCGCCGAAGTTAGTGACATTGGTCACCGTGCCTTCCAGGACCATTCCCGGCTCCAGATCCTTGAGGGTCTCGACGCCGTCCTTGAAGCTCGCAGTCTTGAACTCCGGGCGCGGGTCGCGCCCCGGCTTTTCCAGCTCGGCGAGGATGTCCTTGACGGTCGGCAGACCGAAGCGCTCATCGGTGAGTTCCCGAGGGTCGAGTTTGCGCAAAATGGTGCAGTCGCCGATCAGATCGGCGATGCGCTTGCCGGTCTTCTCGACGATGCGGCGCACCACCGGATAGGCTTCTGGATGCACCGCCGAGGCATCGAGCGGCTCATCGCCATCGGCGACCCGCAGGAATCCGGCACTGAGCTGGAACGCCTTCTCTCCGAAGCGCGGCACTGCCATCAGACGTTTACGATTGCCGAAAGCGCCATGGGTCTCGCGAAACTGCACGATGTGCTCGGCCAGCCCCCGGTTGAGACCGGACACCTGCGCCAGCAGCGGCACCGAGGCCGTGTTGAGATCGACACCGACCGCGTTCACGCAATCCTCGACCACCGCATCCAGCGTGCGTGCCAACCGGCTCTGATTGACGTCGTGCTGATACTGACCGACACCGATTGCCTTAGGCTCGATCTTGACCAGCTCGGCGAGCGGGTCTTGCAACCGACGCGCGATGGACACCGCGCCACGCAGCGAGACATCCAGATCCGGCAGCTCCTTGGACGCAAACTCCGAGGCCGAGTAGACCGAAGCGCCCGCCTCGCTCACCACCAGCGATTTCATCCCCAGCTCGGGATGGCGCTGGATCAGCTCGCGTGCCAGCCGATCGGTCTCGCGCGAGGCGGTGCCGTTGCCGATACTGATGAGCTTGACGCCATGCGTTTTGCACAGCACGGCCAGCCGGGCGAGCGAGGCGTCCCACTGGTTCTTGGGCACATGCGGATAGATGGTGTCCGTCGCCACCACGCGCCCGGTCGCATCCACGACTGCGACTTTCACCCCAGTGCGCAGTCCGGGATCTAGCCCCAGGGTTGGCAGACGCCCCGCCGGTGCCGCGAGCAGGAGCGCCTTGAGATTGAGTCCGAAAACCCGGATGGCTTCCTCTTGTGCGGAGTCCATCACCCGGTTTTTGAGTTCGAGATCAAGGCGGGTCATCAGCTTGATCCGCCACGCCTTGCGCACGGTCTCGGTCAACCAGGCATCGCCCGGGCGTCCCTGCGCGCGGACCTCAAAACGCGCAGCCACCAGCCCGCGACAGATGGCGTCTGGATCTTCGCCCTCGCCTGCCAGCAGCTCCAGCGTCAGCACGCCCTGATTGCGACCACGAAAGAGCGCCAGTGCGCGGTGGGACGGAACCTTGGCAATCGGCTCACGGTAGTCGAAATAATCGGAGAACTTGTTGCCCTCCTGTTCCTTGCCCTCGATCACGCGCGAGACCAGGATGGCGTTCTCCCAGAGATGATCGCGCAGCCGACCGGTCAACTCCGGGTCTTCGGCAAAGCGCTCCATCAGGATCTGGCGCGCGCCTTCCAGGGCCGCTGCCGTATCCGCAACCCCCTTGGCGGTATCCACAAACGCCGCCGCTAGCGACTCGGGCGCTTGGCCGGGATCGGCCAGAATGGCATCGGCCAGCGGCTCCAACCCCGCCTCGCGGGCGATCTGCGCCTTGGTGCGGCGCTTCTGTTTGTAAGGTAGATAGAGGTCTTCGAGCCGCTGCTTGGTCTCGGCGGCCTCAATCTCGGCCTGGAGCGCATCGGTGAGCTTGCCCTGCTCCGCGATGCTCGTGAGCACCGTCACGCGCCGGTCGGCAAGCTCGCGCAGATAGCCGAGACGTTCTGCCAGGTGGCGCAACTGGATGTCGTCGAGACCGCCGGTAACCTCCTTACGGTAGCGGGCGATAAAGGGCACGGTCGCGCCCTCGTCGAGCAGCAGCACCGCCGCCTCCACCTGGGCCGGGCGAGCGGAAAGCTCCTGAGCGATGGTCTCGATGATCTTGGTCATTGGGGGTTTGAGTCGTCGAAGTGGAAGGGTGGCGAGAATAGAGGGATGGCTGGGTCGGCATGCCGACTCGGCGGATATTATACCCAGCGCGCAGGCGATTTCCGGAAAGCGGACCGCGAAAAGTACGCCGCGATGAGGTGCATATCCGTCGCTATCACAGCCCATCGATCGGACTCTTCACCGGCAGCACATACGGTCGATTCATCTGCTCCGAAGTCAGTTCCGACAAGGCTGGCGGCCGCATCTCCCGCAGGAAATCCTCAACGCGACGCACGTATCAACGATGAAACTTGAGCGGCACCTGACGACGCCCCAGAAGGTCGACATAGCGGTCCCAGTTCGACGACGCACCGTCCTCGCGACGTGCATGGACAGACTTGACTTGGGGCATAGGCGGGCTACTCTTGGGCTAGACTGCATTCAGTTTAGAACACAAGTGGTTTAATGCAATCTAGAACACGTTAGCTTTCTCAATGGGTAGACCAATTTATGGAATTAAAGATAATTAAACCCACTGAGGCGTATTCCATGCTTCTCGAAAACGTCGCTTCAGTTTTAGATTGCCGAGATCAGGGTGTGCAGTCCGGAATCTTGGCAGATGATATGGACGATTTGGAGGCAATAAATTGGTTAAATTCCTTAACGCTATGGAGTAATGGATACGATAGAAGGTATTCTCCGGGAATCTATTACGGGTTTCTGGTTGAATTCTGTAAGCCAGAATATGCAGTTGGGCTTCAGCATTTTTATCCCCAACTTGCAGCGCGAGAGGGAGCTGAGCTGCATGATGAAGTATGGGATTCAGCGGTGGAAATTTTAATAGACATTTATGACTATGCTGCAAGAACTAAGGAGCTTGAAGGTAAGCAACATTGGGGTATAGCATTCAATGAAAATTACCTGCAGCAATGGAATGACGCTTTTTCAAATAAGGGTAGGCAGGTTGCTCACCAGCCAAGTTTTCTAAAAAAGTTGCTCGGTCTAAGAAGCTAATCGGGTCGCCGGGGGGTTCTCCCCCAGCTCCCACAGCACCCCGCATGCGGGTCCGCACGGGGCGCGCGTCCTCCGGATTTGAAAGGACCACCATCGAATGGCAGCCTTCAACGCTGGCTACGCAACGCGTCGCTAAGACCATTCACCCGGTCGGGTGCAGTACGGCCATTGAGATACGCACGTCTCACTCGTTGCCGAAGGTTCGAGCCTTCACCCTGTCTTACCCATTACGGTGAGCGTTTGGCTACTATGCCCTCTGCTGACTTCTGTCTCGTCACGCCGAGCGTTGCCGCCCGACGCGCTTCGAGCGCCACTGCCTACTTTGCGCAAGCAGCACGCTGCGTTTTGGTGACTGCTTTCTCTGGTCAACCAAGCTCCGCTCTTCAGGGCGGGGTCGTTGTGTTCGGTGGCTTTATCAAACTTTCGGCGGGAATGCCAAGGTCTCGATGGAGTCGCCAGATCATCTTGAGCGTCAATGGCCGTTTGCGGTTGAGGATTTCATAGACGCGGTTGGATCGTCCAATCATGGGCTCCAAGTCCTTTGGAGCGAGTCCTTTCTGTTCCATCTGGAATCGGATTGCTTCCACCGGGTCCGGTAGATCGAGCGGAAAATGCCGCTGTTCGTAGGCTTCGAGCAGGGTCACCAAGATGTCGAGGCGCTCGCCTTCGGGCGTATCGAGATCGGCCGTCATCAGACCTTCGATATCGCGAAGCGCCGCGCGGTAGTCGGTTTCGGTCTTGATGGGTTTGATGTCCATAGCTTACGCGAAGTCTCTCTCTGATTTAAATGGTCTGGGCGTCGATGGTGTCGTATTGGGCGTGGGTTCCGATAAAGCGGATATAGACCACCCGATAGGGATAGTTGATCCAAACGACGAGCCGATATTTGTTGCCGCCGAGGTTAAAGACGACACGTCCGTCCCTGAGAATGCTGGCGTTGCGAAAATCCGCTTTGACATCGGCAGGTGTTGCCCAGTCTGCCCGACAAGTCGCTCGATACCACGCAAGAGCGGGTTCTTTGGCATCCTGCAACGATGGTGTTTCGCCCCAGAGTGCTTTAAGCGTCGAAAGAGCGATGACACGCATGCGCGTCACAGTAGTCCCGAATCGGGACTTGTGCAAGGGGCGCTCCAGCACAGGTTCACTGGGCCAGTCGGGAGGCTCGCATCATTGCACGACCCACGAGCTTCAGGTCACCGCCTGCTTTGCGCATCCAGCTTGGGCAAATCGGGCGTACCCAGTAAGCTGGCGGGCCAATCGAGGCGGCGGGTATCCCCGCACACGGCCATAACGATCGAGGTCGATATGCAGGATCAACGACAGCCGGGCGAGTCCCAGCACCCAAACGACCCGGAATACCTTACCTGGACGGCACCGAGCGGCGATCTCGGGATTGCGCCGGGGGAGCTGCATCTGTGGCGTATCCGCGCCGATGATCGGGGGATGGATCTGGACCGGTGTCTGCCACGGCTGGGAGTGCGCCAACGCGAGCGCGCGCTGCGCATGCGCCACGCGCCCTACCGTGAGCGCTATATCCGCGCTCAGGCCGGACTGCGCACCATTCTCGGGCGCTATCTCGACAGCGCGCCCGGGTCGTTGGAGTTCCAATACGGACCGGTCGGAAAACCCTATCTGCACGCCGATGGCCGCTCGCTGGCGTTCAATCTCAGCACGACCGGAGACCTCGCCCTGGTCGGGTTGCGGTTGGGCGCCGGGCCGAGTGAGGAGATCGGTGTCGATTGCGAATGGGTCCGCCCGCGCGCCGACATTCTCGCAGTCGCCGAGCGCATGTTCGCGCCGGCAGTCGTAGCGGCCCTGCGAGCAACCCCGGAGTCGGAGCGTCTGGCGCGTTTCTACCGCGACTGGACCGCGCTTGAAGCAGACACTAAATGCGACGGTCGCGGACTCTTCCGGCCACGTCCCGATGGGGGCATCCGGCCCATGATCCGTCACTGCATCCCCGAGACCGGTTATATCGCCGCCATCGCCTCAGCCTCGCTCCCGCCGCTCAGCACTTGGCGTAACCACGACCTGAGCGCGATCTGACCTCGCGCGCGGAGCGAGCCGAGTATCGCTATACTCGCGCCCCTCATTCTCAGGAGCGTTTTCGTGGAAACCATTCAGATCCTTTTGCTCGGGTTCGTCCAGGGCATCACCGAATTCCTGCCAATCTCAAGCTCTGGGCATCTCGTCCTGACGCCATTGCTGTTCGGGCACGCACTTCAGAGCCTGGCGTTCGATGTCGCCGTGCATCTGGGCACGCTGGCCGCCGTGATGCTCTATTTCCGCCAAGAGATCGTGCGCATGACGCTGGCTGTCTTCGCCTCGGCGCGCACCCGCCGTATTGACGACCCGGATGCCCGGCTCGGCTGGATGATCGTCATTGCCACCATTCCGGTCGTGCTGCTCGGTCTGCCGCTGAAGGCGGTGCTGGAGTTTCTGCGCGAGGACGATACGCTGATTGCGCTGGTGATTGCTGCCACCACAATCGGCTTCGGCATACTACTCTGGTGGGCAGATTTCAGCGGCAAGCGCAACCGGGATGAGCATTCGCTGACGTGGAAAGATGCGCTCATCATCGGGCTGCTGCAGGCAATCGCCATCATCCCAGGCATCTCGCGCTCGGGTATCACCATCACCGCCGGATTGCTGCTCGGACTCGGGCGACGCGCGGCTTCACGCTTCTCTTTTTTGCTCGCCATCCCAACCATCCTGATGGCCGGGGCGCTGGAGACTCTGGAATTGCTTGAGGCACCGGGGCCGACGGACTGGTTTGCCCTGTCGCTCGGCGCTACCGTCTCTTTTCTAGTCGCCTATATCACCATCCACTTTTTCCTCACATTCATCGAGCGCATCAGCATGCTGCCGTTTGTGCTGTATCGCTTTCTCTTGGGCGGGGTGATCTTGTTTCTGGTGTGGTAACGAGTGAGTAAAAAAGGAAAGAGCCCCAACGTTTGGGCGCAAGAGGCTCTTCAGAAGGCAGTTTCTTCGCAGTAAATGCATGTTCATCAGGTCGCCATGGGCCTGAAGTACGCCGTCAGTCACGCTGAAGGCGGGCGTTTGCCCATCGCCCAAGTCGCGCGACTGTGGTCCAATGCGTTCGCGAATTATGATCCCAGTTCAGCACCGTCGGATACAGGAGACTCAAGCTCATGGCGCTTGTGAACGAGACACCTCAATGGAAGGCCCTGCAGGGGCATTGGGACGAGATGAAAGAGGTTCGCATGGCGGATCTGTTCGCCAAAGATCCCCATCGCGCCCGCGACATGAGCCTCTCGATCGCCAGGCTGCATCTCGATTATTCCAAAAACCTCATCACTCAGGAGACGCTGGCCAAGCTCGTCGACTTGGCCGAAGCGGTCGATCTGAAAGGCTGGACTCGGCGGATGTTCAACGCAGAGGCAATCAACAACACCGAGCAGCGCGCCGTGCTGCATACCGCGCTGCGTAACCGCTCCAATCGCCCGGTCTTGGTCGATGGCGTGGATGTGATGCCGCAGATCAACGCGGTGCTGGCCCGGATGGAGTCGTTCGTCGGGCGCGTGCGCACGGGCGAGTGGACAGGGCACACTGGCGAGCGCATCACCGACATCGTCAATATCGGTATTGGTGGTTCCAATCTGGGGCCGAAAATGGTCTGCGCCGCGCTGGCGCCCTACCAGACGGAGAGCCTGCGGGTTCATTTCGTCTCCAACGTCGACGGCACCCACCTGGTCGAGACGGTGCAGAGCCTCAACCCCGCGAAGACGCTGTTTATCGTCGCCTCCAAGACCTTCACCACCCAGGAGACCATGACCAACGCCACCAGCGCGCGCGATTGGCTGCTCACGGCATTGCAGGATCGCGAAGCGGTCGCCCGCCACTTCGTGGCCGTCTCCACCAATGCCGCACGGGTCACCGCCTTCGGGATTGATACCGCCAATATGTTCGGCTTCTGGGACTGGGTCGGGGGGCGCTACTCGCTGTGGTCGTCGATCGGTCTGCCCATCGCACTGGCCGTGGGTTTTGACCGCTTCGTCGAGCTGCTCGAAGGCGCGCATGCCATGGATGAGCACTTTCTCAACGCCGACCTCGCGCAAAATATGCCGGTGATTTTGGGCTTGATCGGACTCTGGTACGCCAACTTTGCCGGTGCCTGCACCCATGCGGTCTTGCCTTATGATCAATCACTGCGCTTTCTGCCGGCCTATCTGCAGCAGGGCGACATGGAGAGCAACGGCAAGGGCGTGACGCGCGCGGGGGTTGCGGTCGACTACACCACCGGGCCGGTGGTTTGGGGCGAGCCTGGAACCGACGGTCAACACGCCTTCTATCAGCTTATCCATCAGGGCACCCAGATGGTCCCAGCCGATTTCATCGGAGCCATTCACAGCCACAACGAGCTGGGCGACCATCACCCCAAGTTCATGGCCAATTTCTTCGCCCAAACCGAGGCGCTGATGCGCGGGCGCGGCTACGAAGAGGCGCTGGCGGAGATGCGCGCCGAGGGTGTGGAAGATGAGCAGGCCAGCCTTTTGGCCCATCACCGCAGCTTTCCCGGCAACCGCCCGACCAACAGCATCCTCATGGAGCGCCTGACGCCCCACACACTGGGGGCACTGATCGCGCTCTATGAGCACCGCATTTTTACCCAAGGCATCATCTGGGGCATTAACTCGTTTGACCAATGGGGCGTGGAACTCGGCAAAAAGCTCGCCAACGTCATCCTCGACGAGATCAAAATGGGCAAGGTGAAAGCGGGCCACGATGCCTCGACACGCGCCCTGTTGGAGCGCTTCATCGCCCATCGCAATGGCTGAGAAGCAAGGCAGCCAGGGCGAAAGCCGCGCGAGACACGTATGCCCGACCCACGCTTTCAGCTAAACTTGTGCGATGGCCAAAAGCAGTAAGAAAAAACCCAACAGTGGTTCGACCATCGCCCTCAACAAGAAGGCGGGGCACGAATATTTCATCGAGCAACGTATCGAGACCGGACTGGTGCTCCAGGGCTGGGAGGTCAAGAGCCTGCGCGCCGGGCGCGTTCAGCTCAAGGAGAGCTATGTGAAGATCCTGCACGCCGAAGCATTCCTGATCGGCGCGCATGTCTCAGCGCTCCACAGCGCCTCCACGCACGTCAATGCAGACCCAACCCGCACCCGCAAGCTGCTGCTCAAACGCTCTGAGCTTAACCGCCTGATTGGCCTTACCGAGCGCGCTGGCTACACGCTGATTCCGACCGCGATGTACTGGACGCGCGGCAAGGCCAAGCTCGAAATCGGACTCGCCAAGGGCAAGAAACAACACGACAAGCGAGCCACCGAGAAAGATCGCGACTGGCAGCGCGAAAAAGAGCGGGTCTTTAAAACCGGCTGAGCTTGCCGTGGAACTAATGCTCGCCTATAGTGACCAACTGATTACCTGGGGGCGACATGGCTTCGACGTGGGTCGCAAAACCTGAGGTGCATGCCGAGGTGCGGGGTACCTCGTAAATCCATCCGCAAACTTATAGTTGCCAACGACGACAACTACGCACTCGCGGCTTAGGCCAGCGAGCCTCTGACCGTTCCCTGCCTATGGGGGGCGGATTCCAGGGGTAACTTAACATGGGATCGTGGTGACGGGGGCTCGGACCTGATCCACTAAAACCTAATTCGAGATCGCCGACTGATCGCCCTGCCCCTCGGGCGGCGGAAGGCTAAAAAAAATAGAGTGGGCTAAGCATGTAGGGCCAATGGCAGAGGGCTTGCGGACGCGGGTTCGATTCCCGCCGCCTCCACCAAGTTCAGATTTAACGGGAACTTCCCGGACATTAAAACCCTTCTAAAAGCCCCGCCAGTCGGGGCTTTTTTTCGTTCTAGCTTACGCAGTTTCTGACTGCGCCACTGGAATTCTTTGACGCTGCATGAACACCGAACAGCAATTCCTCAAAGCCCTGGACGACAAGCTCTGGAAAGCCGCCGACAAGCTCCGCGCCAACCTGGATGCTGCCAACTACAAGCACGTTGTGCTCGGCCTGATTTTCCTGAAATACGTCTCCGACGCTTTCGAGGAGCGACAGGAAGAATTGCTCACGCGGTTCAAGAACGAGAACGACGACAACATCTACTACCTGCCCAGGGAAGACTTCGACAGCGACGAGCAATATCAGCAGGCGCTGAAAGAAGAGCTGGAGATTTTAGATTACTACCGCGAAGCCAACGTGTTCTGGGTGCCCAAACCGGCCCGCTGGAAGACCCTGAAAGAAAAAGCCGTGCTGCCCGTGGGCACTGTGCTCTGGCAAGACGACGCAGGACATGATGTCAAACTGCGCTCGGTCTCCTGGCTGATCGACAACGCTCTGGAAGAGATCGAAAAGCACAACGCCAAGCTCAAAGGCATTCTTAACCGGATCAGCCAGTACCAACTCGACAACGACAAGCTGCTGGGCTTGATCAACACCTTCTCCGACACCTCATTCACCAAACCGGTGCTGGACGGCGAGAAGCTGAACCTGCAAAGCAAAGACATCCTCGGCCATGTGTACGAATACTTCCTGGGCCAGTTCGCCCTGGCCGAAGGCAAGCAGGGCGCGGTCAGTATTACACCCCCAAAAGCATCGTGACCCTGATTGTGGAAATGCTGCAGCCCTACTCCGGGCGCGTATACGACCCGGCGATGGGTTCCGGCGGTTTCTTTGTCTCCAGCGACAAGTTCATCGAGCAACATGCCAGCGAGCAGCGCTACAACGCCGCCGAGCAGAAAAAACACATCTCCGTGTACGGTCAGGAGTCCAATCCCACCACTTGGAAACTGGCTGCCATGAACATGGCCATTCGAGGCATCGACTTTAACTTCGGCAAGAAAAACGCCGACAGCTTCCTGGACGACCAGCACCCGGACCTGCGCGCCGATTTCGTCATGGCCAACCCGCCCTTCAACATCAAAGACTGGTGGAGCGAGACGCTCGCCGACGACGTGCGCTGGCATTACGGCACCCCGCCCAAGGGCAACGCCAACTTCGGCTGGATGCAGCACATGCTCCACCACCTCTCACCCACCGGCAGCATGGCCCTGCTGCTGGCCAACGGCTCGATGAGTTCCAACACCAATAACGAGGGCGAAATCCGCAAGCGTCTGGTGGAAGAAGACTTGGTGGAATGCATGGTCGCCCTGCCCGGCCAGTTGTTCACCAACACCCAGATCCCGGCCTGTATCTGGTTTCTGACCAAAGACAAAGCCAACGGCCTGGTGCGCAATGAGAAGAAACGCGACCGCCGGGAAGAGTTCCTGTTCATCGACGCCCGCAACCTCGGCTTTATGCGCGACCGGGTGCTGCGTGACTTTACCAACGAAGACATCGCCAAAGTTGCCGACACCTTCCACGCTTGGCAAAAGGGCGAGGGCTATGAAGACATCGCCGGTTTCTGCAAGTCAGCCAGCTTCGATGAGATCAAGAAGCACGACTTTGTGCTGACACCGGGGCGTTACGTAGGCGCTCAGGCGCAGGAAGACGATGGCGAGCCGTTTGCCGAGAAGATGGCGCGGTTGACTGGGCAGTTGCGGGAGCAGTTTGCGGAGAGTGACCGGCTTGAGACTGAGATTAAGCGGAATCTTGGGGGGCTGGGATATGAGCTTTGAGGTATGGAGCTTAGAGGAAGCTGAAATACGCCTCATAGATGGTGACCGCGGAAAAAACTACCCCAAACAAACTGACTTCAGTGCTAGTGGGCACTGCCTGTTCCTATCAGCAAAAAACGTAACCTCATCCGGTTTTCAGTTCTCCGATCCTGTTTTCATCGGGAAGGAACGTCACAACTTGCTGCGCGCGGGCACGCTTGAGCGTGGAGATATTGTAATGACCACCAGAGGGACGATAGGAAATGTTGCCTATTATGATTGATCCGTAAGCTACCCTCTTGTCCGGATCAATTCTGGCATGATGATTTTTCGGGCAAACCAGGAATCATGGAATACCCGGTTCCTGTACTACGTCCTAACGTCCCCGGTAATTCAAAATCAGATAACAAATCTCACTTCTGGATCAGCAGTTCCACAGCTTCCAGCCCGCGATTTGAAGAAGTTCAAATTGCCAAAAGTCCCGCTATCAATTCAAAACCGAATTGAGGCTATCATCAGCTCACTTTCTGACAAGCTCAGTCTAAACCACCAAATCAACCAAACCCTCGAACAAATGGCCCAAGCCATCTTCAAAAGCTGGTTTGTCGATTTCGAGCCGGTCAAAGCCAAGATCGAAGCAAAAAGATTCTGGCATGCCCTGCAGCCGCAAAACGAGCCGGCCTCCCCGGTCTGCTACGCCGAGCCATTTGAGCCGCTGCCGGATCTCGATGCTTACATGATCCTCGCCGCCATGCAGGCGATTTCCGGCAAATCTTCGGAACAACTCACCCGCCTCCAGACCGAACAGCCCGAGCAATACGCCGAACTCCGCACCACCGCCGAGCTGTTTCCATCGGCGATGCAGGAGAGTGAGTTGGGGGAGATTCCGGAGGGGTGGGAAGCTGGCAGCCTCAATGACATAGCGACTTTTCCTAATAACCGTATTGCAACGGAAGAATTATCGCTGGATACATACGTCTCAACAGAGAACATGCTCGAAGGTCGGAAGGGCATCTGTCGAGCATCGTCTATGCCCTCGTCAGCTTCAGTCCCGAGTTTTGAACCGAAGCAAATCCTAATTTCAAACATCCGACCTTATTTCAAAAAAATTTGGTTTTCTAATAAAAGTGGCGGCAGGTCACCAGACGTTCTTGATTTGATGTGTAAACATAAAAATACGAGTGAATTCACTTATAACTTACTCTATCAAGACCAATTTTTTGACTACATGATGCTTACATCAAAAGGAGCAAAAATGCCTCGCGGTGACAAAAAAGCAATCATGCAATTTGCTAGTGTAGTGCCTACAATCGAAATCATGCAGAGCTTTTCTAAACGAGTTGAATCGTTTTACGATTTGATCACATCCAATAATCGACAATCGACTTCCTTAGTATCAGTACGAGATACACTCCTCCCCAAACTCCTCTCCGGCGAACTCTCCGTATCCAATGCCGAAAGCCAGCTAGCGGAGGCCGAGGGGTGAGCTATCAACCGCCCTTTACCATCACCGCCGAGATTCTGAATCGGGTCAGCCGGATCAGCGAACAGGTGGGGGCGATCAATGCGGCCTTGTTGCAAGGCTCGCCCACGCTGCGCAAGCAAAACCGCATCAAGACCATTACCGGAACGCTTCAGCAGGCCGACTGCACGGACTTTGTCGCCTTCATGCTGAAAATCATCGAGGCGACACTGGATAAACATGGCACTGTAAATGACCCTGTAAATGGCACTGTAAACCCAGCCCAGTTGGAAACCAGCGAGGCCGTCCGTGTTGGCACTGATTGCCAGTCATCCGGCAATCACCCGTCAGCAGATGGCCAACCGGATTGGCAAGAGCCTTAGAACCATCAGCCGGACGCTCAAGCAGCTACAGGAAGCAGGCCGACTGGAGCGCGTCGGATCGGATAAGGCCGGGCACTGGAAAATTGTCGAGAGCCGCCGATAACGGATTGATTGATGAAACAAAATCGAGATTCTGATGATCCGGTTCAGGATGCGGAATAACGCCAGAGTCTTCGGTGGTTTTCGGTCTTGTTATCAATGTGTTCCGCCAAAAGGAACCCTAGACATAGAAATGTCATGACAGAACAACAAGTAAAGATTTTCACCTCAAACGATGGCGCAGCTCGGCTGGAAGTGGCGTTGGAGCAGGAAACTGTCTGGCTGAGCCAGGCACAGATGGCCGAGCTATTCGGCAAGGATGTTCGGACTGTCAATGAGCACGTTGGCAATGTTTTCCAAGAAGGCGAACTGGAGAAAGAACCAACTATCCGGAAATTCCGGATAGTTCGCCAAGAGGGTAAGCGACAGGTTCAGCGGGAAATTGATCATTACAACTTGGATATGATCATCTCTGTCGGCTACCGCGTAAAATCCCAGCGCGGCGTCCATTTTCGCAAGTGGGCAACCGGCATACTCAAAGATCACCTGGTTCAAGGCTACACCCTCAACCAGCGCCGCCTCACAGAGCGCGGCATCGAGTTCGAGCAGGCCGTTAATCTGCTCAGTCGCACCCTCACCAACCAAGGTCTGGTTTCTAACGAAGGCGAAGCCGTTGCTCGGGTCATCAGCGATTACGCCCGCTCCTGGAGCCTGCTGCAAGGCTATGATGAACAGCAGTTGGCAGAGACCAGCATCCAGCAGCCCGATATGCAACCCCTTGAGCTTGATGAAGCGCTGCGGGCCATTGGCGAGCTGAAGCAAACATTAATCGCCAAAGACGAGGCAACGGAGCTGTTCGGTCAGCTTCGCGGCGATGGCCTGACCTCTGCCCTTGCCACCATAGAACAAGGTTTCGGTGACGAACTGTTCTATCCGAACATCGCCGCCCGCGCCGCTCACTTGCTCTACTTTGTCATCAAGAACCACCCGCTGGCCGACGATAACAAGCGCTGTGGTTCTTTTCTGTTTTTGTGGTATCTGCGCCGTAACGCGGCCTTGCTGGCACGGCCAGTAGAACAACTGATCAACGACAACACCCTGGTGGCATTGGCCCTTCTGGTGGCTGAAAGCATGCCGGATCAGAAAACCCTGATGATCCGACTGATCGAGCATTTCATCCTGCTGAGGGAGCCAGCCGGGAAAAGGACTGACAAATGACCGAAGATCAGCTTGAACAACTCTGCCTGGCGTGGTTCGCCGAGGGCGGCTGGGAGATCGGCCACGGGCCGGATCTGGCACCCGATGGGCCGTCACCGGAGCGAGCCGATTACCGGCAGGTCGTGTTGCTGGCTGATCTTGAGGCGGCCATCCGCCGCATTAACCCACACCTGCCCCAAAGCGCGGTTGATCAGGCCATCGCCGTTGTCCGCAAACCCGAAAGCCTGGATGTGGTCATCAGCAACCGGGCCTTCCATCGCCTGCTGCTCGATGGCGTGCCGGTTGAATACAAACGCGACGACCGGGTCATCCACGATCAGGTGTTTCTGGTGGACTTCAACGATCTGAGCGCCAACCGCTTTCGCGCCATCAACCAGTTCACCATCCAAGGCTCCAAACAGTTGCGCCGACCGGACATTGCTTGCTTCATCAACGGCCTGCCCCTTGCAGTGCTGGAACTGAAAAGCCCCGGTGCTGAGAATGTCGATATCTGGGATGCCTTCAACCAGATTCAGACCTACAAAGACGAAGTCACCGACCTGTTCGCCTACAACGAAGCCGCTATCATCAGTGACGGCTACCATGCCCGGGTCGGTTCCCTCACCGCCCGCCAGGAGCGCTACATGCCCTGGCGCACCATCAAGGACGAGGACGACAAGCCGTTGCTGGAATGGCAGCTGGAAACCATGGTGCGGGGTTTCTTCGACCGAGAGCTGTTCCTGGATTACATCCGTTACTTCGTCATCTTCGAAACCGATGCCGAAAAACTGGTCAAGAAGATTGCCGGCTACCACCAGTTCCATGCCGTGCGTGAAGCCGTGCGGGCCACGGTGATTGCCGCCCGGGATATGCATATCCAAGGCATCGGCGAGAAACGCGCCACTTATGGTGATGACGTCGCACCCGGCAGCAAAAAAGCCGGTGTGGTGTGGCACACCCAGGGTTCGGGCAAAAGCATTTCCATGTGCTGTTACGCTGGAAAGCTGTTGCAACAGCCGGAAATGAACAACCCCACTCTGGTTGTGGTGACTGACCGTAACGACCTGGACGGCCAGCTATTCGCCACTTTCAGCGCCGCAAAAGAGCTTCTGAAGCAAGAGCCGGTGCAGGCAGAAGATCGCGACACCCTGCGCCGTTTGCTGGCCGAGCGAGAATCGGGCGGGATTATCTTCACCACCGTGCAGAAGTTCGCCCTGCTAGACGGTGAATCAGGCCACCCTGTTCTGAACGACCGCCATAACATCGTGGTGATCTCAGACGAGGCCCACCGCAGCCAGTACGGCCTGAAAGCCACCCTGAAAAAAGACGGCGGCTATAAATTTGGCTACGCCCGCCACATGCGCGATGCTCTGCCCAATGCCTCGTTCATCGGCTTTACTGGCACGCCCATCGCCAATGAAGACAAAGACACCCGCGCTGTGTTCGGCGATTACGTATCGATTTACGACATTCAGGATGCCGTAGACGATGGCGCAACCGTCCCCATTTTCTACGAATCCCGCCTGGCCAAACTGGACATCAACCGGGAAGCCATCGAAACGCTTTCTGAGCAGGTTGAGGAAGTAGTTGAAGACGAAGAAGACCTTGGCAGACGGGAGAAAACCAAGGGCGAATGGAGCCGGTTGGAAAAGCTGGTCGGTTCCGGCCCACGGCTAAAACAGATCGCGGAAGATCTGGTCAAGCACTTTGAGACCCGCAGTCGCACCATCGAAGGCAAGGCCATGATTGTCGCCATGAGCCGGGAGATTGCGGCTCAGCTGTATCACGAACTCGTGGCTCTACGCCCGGAATGGCACGACGCAGACCCCGAGAAAGGTGCCATCAAAGTGGTGATGACCGGCTCTGCCTCCGATAAAGCCCTGCTGCAACCGCATATCCACAACAAGAACATCAAAAAGCGGCTGGAGAAACGCTTTAAAGACCCAGACGACCCGCTCAAGCTGGTGATCGTGCGGGATATGTGGTTGACCGGTTTCGATGCGCCCTGCTGTCACACCATGTACGTCGACAAGCCCATGAAGGGCCACAACCTGATGCAGGCCATCGCCAGGGTAAACCGCGTATTCAAGGACAAACCCGGCGGTCTGGTGGTGGACTACATCGGCATCGCCAACGAGTTAAAGCAAGCGCTGAAGACCTACACCGACGCCAAAGGCAAGGGCGCGCCCACCCACAGCGCAGAAGAAGCCTACGCCATCCTGCTGGAAAAGCTGGATATCATCCACGGCATGTTTGCGCCCGGTCCCAAGAGCAAAGGGTTCAGTTACAATGGCTTCGAAGAACAACCCCATACACTGCTGATCCCCACCGCCAACTATATTCTGGGTCTGGAAGACGGCAAGAAACGCTTTCTGGACACCGTGCTGGCCATGAACAAGGCGTTTTCACTGTGCGCCACACTCGATGACGTTCAGACCGTGCAAAAAGAAGTGGCCTTTTTGTCTCAGGTGAAAGCGGCGATTACCAAGTTCACCAGCGTGGACAAAAAGCTCACCCAGGAAGAAAAGAACACCGCCCTGAGACAGATTCTGGACAACGCGCTGGTGTCTGAAGGCATCACCGACGTGTTCGCCCTGTGCGGCCTGGACAAGCCCAATATCGGTCTGCTGTCTGATGAGTTCTTGGAAGATGTGCGGCAATTGCCCTACAAAAACTTCGCCGTAGAGTTGCTGGAAAAGCTGCTGAAAGACGACATCAAAGCCAAAACCCGCAACAACGTCGTTCAGGAGAAGAAGTACGCCGACCGCCTGCAGGAAACGCTGCGCAAGTACAACAATCGGGGCATCGAAACCGCCCAGGTGATCGAAGAACTCATCGCCATGGCCAAGCAGTTTCAGGCGGACATGGAACGGGACGCAGCCCTTGGTCTGAACCCGGACGAAGTGGCCTTCTACGATGCCCTGGCCAGCAACGAAAGCGCCGTGCGCGAGCTGGGTGACGAGACCCTGAAAAAGATCGCCGTAGAGATTACCGACAAGCTGCGCAAATCCACCACCGTCGACTGGCAGGTGCGCGAGAGCGTGCGGGCCAGATTGCGGGTTCTGGTTCGGCGCACACTGAAACGCTACAAGTACCCACCAGACAAAGCGCCAGCAGCGATCGAGTTGATTATGGAGCAGGCCGAAGCGCTATCGAATCATTGGACACGTTGAAATTATGCGTTACTTCACGGGGCTTTGATGCCGATGCTTCAAGACTCGCCTAAGTGCGGGTTTTTTATTGTCCATTCGGCGCATTCAGCATCCAGTGCGCACCCCCCCTCGCGGAAGATTCAAAAACGCGTACAAACTCTTCAGCGTATCGACGCACGCCCCTCAATGCGCTCTCGCCGCAGCGGTTTCAGCCGCAGTTCCGCGGGGAACTTTATGTGCTCAATCGTCTCAGGTTGTGTTTACAGCTATTACCGTTACCCTTGAATGGGTATAGGCAACAATAAGGGGGCCAGCCATGGCGAAGAGCAAGTCACGAGACATTCGTTTACCGGTTTTTTTCAGCATTCTTCTGATTGGCGCAATCATCGGTGCGGTCGGGCTCTATGCAACTCAGTGGTCGCTGCGCGCGACCTCGACGACCGAGTTCTGTGTCAGTTGTCATTCAATGGATCTGCCAGACGCGGAATGGCAGGGCACAAACCACTTTGCCAACGCGCAAGGCATTCAGGCAGGCTGCG
>JARIBS010000084.1 GCA_029257385.1 Thiorhodococcus sp. | reverse complement strand
TATGAATCTATTCGAACAGGAGGGTTCAGCGTTCAGTCTGCCCAAGAAGCGCCGCAAGGCCGCGTGGAATGACGACTACCGCGCCAAGGTCGTGTTTGGCTGAGAATTTAAACGCGCTCGCCCTGGGCGCTGAGGCTGGGGGCTTGGTCGAGACCGGACGCGCTCGTTAGAAAACTGGACCAGTCTCGGGCCGGACACGGGTGACGGCATCATCGAGGCGCCTCAGCGATGAACGCCATGATCGGCGAGCCATGCGGTGTCGAGTTGCCAATCGACGCTGTCGACCCCAGGTTGAGCCAGCATCAAGCCCATGGCGCGTTTCTGGTGATCGATGAGATCCTGCTGGGCCGCAATCATCTCCGGGTCATCCTGGGCCTTACCGGCGACTCTGGGATTGATGATCTCCAGAAAACGCATTACCGGGATGTCGAAAGAGCGCGGTGTCGAAATGATCGCAACACCGTCCTTAAAAGCGCGTACCCGAAACTTATAGGGATAAGAGGCCAGTATCGTGTCGGAAATCAAGACATCATCAAGCTCCCAAACCTTTGGTTGCCAAGCGGATTTGCCCCAGAAAACCAGGGCGATGAGCAAAATACCACCAAGCAGGATGGTATAATTTCGTGTAAAACGATCCATGCGTGCTCTCCAAATGCAGTTGAATAAGGGACGGATGCCTTGCCAATTGCGCGGCCTGTAGCATCGTCTGCGGGTGACATGAATCCCATGAAGATTGTCAATGTGTCGTTCGCGCTTAAGCTCAAGGGACCATCTGGCGGCTATGCAACAGCAAGAAAAACAGTTGCTTTTAAACGGAATCGTCGAAGTGATCGAGGATGCCTACCAGAAAAAGCTACCCGAGCAGGTTGAAACGGCGCTGAATAAACAGCTCATGTCACGGATAGACGCCTATATGCTGAAATCACATCCGATCATCAACGCTACGGTAACGATCCTGATCGCCGATCTGCGCGGGTTCTCCTCGCTGATGGACTCGTTGCCATCGATCCAAATGGTCAGTCTGCTCAACCGGTTTTTCTCGCTCATGTCACAGGTCGTCGAGCGCAATGGTGGCGTCATCGATAAGTTCATGGGCGACTCTGTGATGGCCCTGTTTGGGGCGCCCGTGCGCCGGCGCGATGATCTCAACCGCGCACTGATCTGCGCCATCGAGATGCAGCAGGAGATGGCCGACCTCAATCTCTCCAGCGAACCGCGCGGCGAACCGCGTCTGTATGCCGGCATTGCACTCAGCACCGGCGAGGTGATGGCCGGCAGCTTCGGCTCGGCGTTTTATAGCGAATATACGGTCATCGGCAACCCGGTCAATCTCGCCGCAAGGATCGAGGCTTATACGCTGCGCGGTCAGATCCTGCTGAGCGAACGCACTTACAGAGCAGCGCGCGATTACGTCAAGATTGGCGCGGTGAACGAGGTTCTGGTCAAGGGTAAATCGCAGCCCGTGAGGCTCTACGAACTCAAGGCCATCACGCACCCCAAGACGCTGGCCGTGCCGCCCATCGAGATTCGCAAGTCACCGCGAATACTGGTGGATTTCCCGATCGTCTTCCGGCGCGTCGATGACAAGCGCGTCCATACCGAACGCTTCGTCGGCAAGGTCAACGACCTCAGCTATTTCGGCATGAGCGCCGACCTGCCCATGATCCTTCCCACCTATTCTGAAATCCTCATGTCGCTGTCGCCCGAGCTTGGCTCGGACAACCTGGTGGAAGTCTATGCCAGGGTCATCAAAGCCAGACGCAGCCGCGGCAGTTATCGGACCAGTCTCCAGTTCACCACGATCGACACCCCGAGCCACAAAAAGGTCAAGCAGTACGTCGACTTGGTGCTCTGGGGTCAGTGATCGCGGGTGCGCTCACAGACCGCAGTGCGCAGCCTGCGCGCGCAGAAATTCAACAATCCGTGACTCTAGCCAATAGCGCGGACGCCAGGGTAGCGTGCCACCAACGAAGCCGACGTGCCCCCCGCTCTCGGAGAGTTCCAGCGTGATGCCTGGTCCGAGCTCATGCTCCCAGGGCAGGGTAGTCGGGAACATGAAGGGATCATCCATGGCCTGGATGATGAGCGTAGGCGTCTCGATGCGCGGGAGGAACTGCCGGCAGCTTGCGCGGCTGTAGTAGTCGAAGACGCCCGCGAAACCGTTGAGCGGGGCGGTGATACGGTCATCGAATGTGTTGAAACTACTCACCGCATCCAGATCCACATCGAGCGGAAAGGCCCGCCCGGCGAACTTGCGCCGCAGCCCGGCCTTGAGCTTGCGCATCAGGTAGCCGCGATACATGCGCGAGAATCCGATGTCCAGACGCAGCATGGCATCGCGCAGCACGAACGGAACCGAGACCGCGATACCAGCGCCCAACAGCGGCCGCTCGGTCTCACCCAGATACTTCAGCAGCAGATTGGCGCCCAGTGAGAACCCGACAGCGGCGAACGGCGCGCCCTCCCCGTCTTCGCTCAGTAGCGCGAGCACCTCGGCGAGATCCTCTGTCGCGCCCGAGTGATAGGCCCGGTTCAATCGATTCGGCTCCTCGGAGCAGCCGCGTAGATGCATGAACACCGGCTGGAAGCCCGCCTCGGCCAAGGCTACGACCAGGCTGCTCGCGTAATGCGATTGGAGATTGCCCTCAAGTCCATGAATAACCAGGACGCGCGCACCGGCGTTCGCACCGATCGCCAGATCGATGAAGTCGCCATCGGCCAGCTCGAGACGGCGCCGGAGCAGCGCTGGATTCGGTCGGCGTCTGAGCAGGCTGGGCCACAGGGTCTGAAGATGTGGGCCTGGCAACCACCAGGCCGGTTTGAACTGACTGCCGATGATGCTGCCCACCGCGATTCCTCCATGCGTATAGCTCAAGGCTGACAATTGCAGACGCAAAATAGCGCAATCCGCGCGACAATTTAGCACCCGGTTACATCGTGCGCTTGTCCTGAGACGACTTACCCCGCATCTTCCAACCGCCCTGCCCTCCAAACACAGAAATGAGCCGTATGATATTGCGCCGTATCCTGCCCATCCTGATCCTGCTGTGCGGAGTGGCAGCCTTTCTGGTCCTGAAAAACACCCGTCCCGCTCCCACCCCTGTTGAGCCGCAGGAGCGCATCTGGCGGATCGAGGTCACGCAGGTCGCGCCCGCCGAGCATCACCCGGTGCTCGCGCTCTTCGGGCGTGTCGAGGCGCCCGATCGCGTGCGCGCTGCGGCCCCAGTCGCTGGACGTCTGCTCGAACTCAATGTCCGCGATGGCCAGCGCGTCGCGGCCGGTACGGTACTGGCGCGGCTCGATCCGCGCGATCTCCAGCCGCGCCTGGAAAAGGCCCGGGCGGATCTGGAGAAGGAGCGCCTGCAACTGTTCCATGACCGCGAGGCGCTGGAGCAGGAGCGCAAGCTGCTCGAACTGGCAAAGGTCGCCGTCGAGCGCGCCGACACCGTGCAGTCGAAGAAACTCGGCTCGATCTCCAGCGTGGACGAAGCCCGCGAGCAGTATGCCCGCGCCCAACTTGGCGTGACCCTGCGCGAACAGTCCATCGCCGCGCATCCGGCCCGGCTCTCGATGCTGGAGGCGACCCTGGCAGAGGCCACGCGCGACGCCGAGCGCGGCACCATCAAGGCCCCCTTCGACGGACGGGTCGGCGTCGTCGAGGCCGCAGCCGGGGACCAGCTCCAGCCCAACCAGACCATTCTGACTTTCTACCCGCTCGACGGCCTGTATGTCCGCGCCAAGGTGCCAGGCGCCTTCAGCGAAGAGCTACGCACGGCGCTGGACGAGGGCGAGCACCTGACCGCGCAAGGCTTCCACGCCGGACAGGCGATCTCGGCGGTGCTTGAGCGCCTCGCTGGCGAAGCCGACGCGCGTGGGGTCGACGCCCTGCTGAGGCTCACGCCCAAGACCCGCGTCTCGCCCGGCGCCTTCGTGGATTTGCATCTGCAACGCCCCGCCGCGCACGCCACCATCGCCCTGCCCTTTTCCGCCTTGCATGGCGGCAACCGCATCTTCACGGTTGCCGATGGACGATTGAAGGGCATCACTATTGAGCGTATCGGCGAGTTGCAGGTCGGACCTGCGGACGAGGGGTTGGTGGTGCTTCGGGCGTCCGACCTGAGTCAGGATCAACCGATCATGATCACGCACCTGCCCAATGCGGTTGACAGCCTCAAGGTGGAGGTCATCGAGTGAGCGACGGTTTGATCACAGTCTTCGCACGCCATCGGCTAATCGCCAACCTGCTGATGGGGCTGATGTTCATCCTGGGCGCAATTGCTCTGACGCGGATGAATGTTCAGTTTTTCCCGACCTTCGCGCTGGACGTGGTATCGGTGCGCGTGGTCTGGAGCGGCGCCTCGGCGGAAGATGTCGAAAGCGGCATCGTGATCCCGTTGGAGGAGCGCCTCAAAACGGTCGACGATCTCAAAAAACTGACTTCGACCGCCAGTCAGGGCATCGCCAGTCTGTCGCTCGAACTCCAGGATGGCGCCGACCCCCTGCTCGCACTCGATCAGGTGCGCCAGCGGGTCGACGAGTTCCGCAATCTTCCTCAAGAAGCCGAAACACCCCAGGTCAGCCGGTTCTCGCGCTACGAATCGGTCGCTCGGCTGATGGTCTCGGGACCGAGTCTGGCGGATCTCAGACCCTGGATTCGCCAATTCGAGCGCGAGCTGCTTGCACGCGGAATCGACCGGGTCGACATCTCCGGTCTGCCCGAGGAGCGTATCGCCATCGAGGTGCCGGGTCGGGCGCTCGAAACGCTGAGCCTGTCGCTCGATGGAATCGGCGAGCAGGTCGCCCGGCTGGCGCGCGACATCCCCTCCGGTATCGCCGGTGAGGCCGATGGCGCGCGCGAGCTGCGCGCGCTCGAACAACGTCGCGAGCCGATGGCCTTCGAGGATCTGGCCATCGTCAGCGATGCGCGCGGTCTGGTCCGTCTGGGCGATGTCGCAACTATCGTGCGTGAGGCGCGACCGGCGAGTCTGGCCCTGTCGTCCATCGTGGTCGACGAAGCCGTCGAGGCCGCGCCCGACCGACCCGCAACGGTCGAACTGCTGGTCCAGCGCGCCGAGCAGGGCCACTCGCTGAAGGCCGCCAAGCTGTTTGAGGACTGGCTCGACGACACCCGTTCGACCCTGCCGCCAACCATCGAGCTGATGGTCTTCGATGCGCAGTGGGAGGTCATCAAGGATCGCATCGACCTGCTGATCCACAACGGTCTCCAGGGTCTGACCCTGGTTTTGCTGCTGCTGTTCGTGTTCCTGCCCGGGCGGGTCGCGTTCTGGGTCGCCATGGGCATCCCGACCGCTTATATGGCCGCGCTGGCGCTGCTCTGGGCGTTCGGCGGCACCATCAACATGATGAGCCTCTTCGGGCTGCTGCTGACGCTGGGCATCATCAACGACGACGCCATCGTGGTCGGCGAGCATGCCCAGACGCGCTTTCAAGAGGGACTGTCTCCGACCGACGCGGCGATCGCCGGGGCGCGGCGCATGTTCTGGCCGGTGGTGGCCTCGGCCCTGACCACGGTGGCGGCGTTTCTACCCCTGATTGTCGTCGGCGGGATCATGGGCAACATCCTGGGCGACATCCCCTTTGTCGCTATCATGGTCCTGATGGCTTCGCTGCTGGAGGTCTTTCTGGTGATGCCGGCGCATCTGCGTAGCGCCTTCGAGCACCATACTGCAACGACCGTCCCGCGTTGGCGCCAGCGTGTGAACGACGGGTTCGACCGTTTCCGCGACAATGCCTATCGTCCGTTGGTGACCTGGGCGCTGCATTGGCGCGGTGTGACCGTCAGTCTGGTGGCGGTACTGACGCTCGTCGCCGTTGGCTTGCTTGTCGGCGGGCGCGTCCAGTTCGTGTTCTTTCCCACGCCCGAGTCGCAGATCGTCTTCGCCAACGCGACCTTCGTCGCCGGAACCCCGCGCGAGCGCAGCCAAGCCTTTCTCGACGAGATGGAGCGCGCCCTGCTCAAGACTGAGCAGCAATTCGGCGGTGATATCGTCGAGGCCGGTGTTGCGCGTCTGGGCGGGCTCGTGTCGGTGGGTTTCGGTGGCGGGGCGGCGGGTGACCAGCTCGCTTCGATCTTGGTGCAACTCGTGCCTTCGGAGCAGCGCGAGGTGCGCAACGAAGGCTTCCTGGCCGCCTGGCGCAACAATATAAGCATGCCCGCCGGACTCGAAAGTCTGGTGATCTCCGCGCGTCGCGCCGGACCGCCTGGGCGCGACCTCACGGTGCGCTTCAGCGGCGATGATGCGACCAAGCTCAAAGAGGCCGCGCTGGAACTCTCCCAAAGCCTCGGGAGTGTCCCCGGCGTCTCGGAGATGCTCGACGATATGCCCTATGGGCGTGAGCAACTCATCTACCGGCTCACCCCCGCCGGGCAGGCGCTGGGTCTGACCACCGAGCTGCTCGGCAGGCAGTTGCGCGCCGCCTTCGACGGACATCTGGCGCAACTGGTGCAGGTCGGACAGGACGAGCTGGAGGTGCGTGTCCTGCTGCCGCGCGCGGAGCGCACCCGGCTCAGCGCGCTGGAGCAATTGCTCATCCGCGCACCGGACGCCAGCTTCGTGCCGCTCACCACGGTCGCGTCCTGGCAGACCCGGCGTGGTTTCGAGGTGCTGCGTCATGCCGACGGACGCATGGCGGTGGAGGTCTCAGCCGACATCGATCGTGCGCTCAACACCTCGGGCAATGTGCAAGAGGCGCTGTCGCGAGAACTCCTGCCACGACTGGCGCTGCAGTACGGCATCGACTACAGTTTCGAGGGCGCCGCCGCTGATCAGCGCGAGACCCTAGGCGACATGCGTCTGGGTCTGATCCTGGGTCTGAGCATCATCTACATGCTGTTGGCCGCCGTCTTCGGCAGTTGGGGCTGGCCCCTGGTGGTGATGACGGCCATCCCGCTCGGCCTGGTCGGGGCCATCGCCGGGCATTGGATTCTCGGCCTGGACCTGACACTCCTGTCGCTGTTTGGGCTGTTCGGACTCGCGGGGATCGTGGTCAACAACGCCATCATCCTGGTGAGCATGTATCATGAGCTGCGCGAGACCGGGATGGACATCGAACCGGCCCTGATCGAGGCTGCGGTATCGCGTCTGCGCGCCATGCTCCTGACCTCGGTCACCACCGTAGCCAGTCTCGGACCGCTGATCTTCGAGACCAGTCTACAGGCCCAGTTCCTGATCCCGATGGCGGTTTCGCTGGCCTTCGGCATCAGCTTCGCCACCGTCCTGGTGCTCATCTTCACCCCCGCGTTGCTCTCACTGCACGAAAGTGCGCATGCGTGGATGAGCCAATTCTGGAGCGCGATGAGGCATACTGGGCCAGCTATTGAAAAGCCCCGTTAAAAGACATCACGCTGACAATGCGGAGAGAATGGACATAATCCACGGGGTTTTCAGGAAGCGACTGCCTCCTGAGTCGCCGCGCAGAGAAAATCTGCCCACTGACAACTGACAACTGACAACTGACTTATGAAAATAGTGCTCATTGTTCTCGCCTCGCTCGTCCTGCTCGCGATCACTGCCATGGCGGTCTTCGTTTTCGTGATCCAGAACGTGGAGACGCCAGACTACGAGGTGGTGCGCGCGGACGACCGGTTCGAGGTCCGCCAATATCCCGCGCTCATCGTTGCTGAAGTCACCCGCACCGGTGATCGCAAGGCGGCCCTGAGCGCAGGCTTCTCGCCGCTTGCGGGGTATATTTTCGCCAAAGAGCGCGCGGGCGATCGCGTCGCCATGACCGCGCCGGTCGTTCAGCAACCGGACGAGCAGATCGCCATGACGGTGCCCGTCACCCAGGCCGAGACGGATAGCGGCGAGTGGCGAGTGCGCTTCATCATGCCCGCCACCTATACGGTGCAAACGCTCCCGCAACCGGGCGACGCCGACGTACAACTGCGCGAGGTGCCGCCACAGCGCATCGCGGCGGTGCGCTTCAGCGGCCGGGCGACGGATGAGCTAATCGCCGAGCGCGAGGGCGCCTTGCGAGCTTGGATGGACGAGCAGAATCTGAGCGCCACAAACGCCCCGACCTATGCCTACTACAACGACCCCTTCACGCCCGGTTTCCTGCGTCGCAACGAGGTGCTGATCGAGATCGCGGCCGATTGAGCCGGAGTGCACCCGCGCGGGCCGCTGCCGCCTCAACTCACTTAGCGACCTTCGGCTGCCGCCGCTGCCAGATGTAATATCCCACCAGCGTCATACCGACGAATGCCAGCACGGCGATGGTGACCAGCGGTAAATTGTCCTGGAGGAGCCGCTCGTTGCCGCCGATGAAGTACCCGAGCGCGATGAGAACCACCGACCAGAGTCCAGCGCCGAGACTGGTATAGAGGGCGAAGGTGGTGAACTTCATCCGACACAGCCCGGCCGGGAGCGAGATGAGGTGGCGGATACCGGGGATCAGACGGCCGGTGAAAGTCGAGACCGCACCGTGTTTTGCAAAGAAGACATCGGTCTTGTGCAGCAGCGGTGGGCGCACGAAGAAATAGCGACCATAACGCTCAATGAAAGGCCGCCCGACCAAGAGCGCGAAGCCGTAGTTGAGCGAGGCACCGAACAGGCTGCCGATGGTCGAGGCGAGCAGGATCGGTAGCAAACCCATCTCGCCCTGGTAGGCGAGATAACCGGCCGGAATCAGTACCAGCTCGCTCGGCACCGGGAGGACCGTGGACTCCATCGCCATCAGGACAAAGATGCCGGCATACCCCCAGCCCTCGACGGTGATCAGAATCCAGTCGATGAATGCGTGCAATATCTCCATGAGACCTCGTTGCGTAAATTTCAGGATCAGAAGCGATCAGACCCGCTCAGAGCAGGCCGATCGCGTTGAAGAACACAATCAGCACCAGCAGCGGCGAGATATAACGCAGCAGAAACCGCCAGGTCCGGTAGCCGATACCGTCGCGCATGCCCAGCTCATCAAGCGAGGAGGCGCGCGACATCACCCACCCGGTGAACAGGGCGATGCACAAGCCTCCGAGCGGCAGCAGAATATTCGCCGTCAGATAGTCGATCAGATCAAACAGCGTTTTGCCAAAGAGTTGGAATTCCTCGCCCGAGAGAAGATTAAACGACAGCACCGTGCCGATACCGAGGAACCAAGCGAGTATCCCGACCAGGGCCGCGGCCGGAACCCGCCGCATGCCGTGATTCTCGACCAGCCAGGCGACCGTCGGCTCGATGATCGAGATCGCCGAGGACCAGGCGGCGAACACCAACAGCACGAAAAACAGCGTACCGAAGAACTGCCCCCCCGACATGGCACCAAAGGCGATCGGCAGAGTCTGGAAGATCAACCCTGGACCGGCTGCAGGTTCGAGTCCGTTGGCGAACACGATGGGGAAAATCGCCAATCCGGCCAGCAGCGCCACGATTGTATCTGCGGCCACGATGACCAGCGTGGCACTGGCGATTGACGTCTTGCCTGGCATATAGGAGCCATAGACCATGATCGCACCCATGCCGAGACTCAGCGTAAAGAAGGCATGCCCGAGGGCGATCAGCATGGGCTCACCGGTGAAACGGCACTGTTCGACACCGCTCGCGCCCGTCTCGCAGACCTGAAAGACCTTGCCAAAATTCAGATTGAACAGAAAGTTGAACCCTTGCTCAAAGGCCCCGAGACTCATGGCATAGCCGACCAGGATCAGTAGCAGCACGAACAGCGCCGGCATGAGAAAGGTCACTGCCATCTCCAGGCCGCCCCGAACACCGCGTGCGACCACCACCATGGTCATCACCATGAAGATGGTGTGCCAGGCGAGCACGGATCCAGGCGAACTCAGCAGCCCCTCGAACTGTGCGACAACGGTTTCGGCGTCGACGCCCATAAAGGTTCCGGCCGCCGCGCGGAACACATAGGCCAGCGCCCAGCCGGCGATCACGCTGTAGTACGACAGGATCAGGAACCCGGTGATAACACCGCCCCAACCCAGCAGCGACCAGGCGCGATGCGCCCGCTCCTCGCGCACCAGCACGCGCATGGTGTTGATCGGGCTACGCCGCCCGCGGCGGCCCAGGAGGATCTCGGCCATCATGATGGGTGCGCCGATCAGGGCGATACAGCAGAGATAGACCAGCACGAAGGCACCGCCGCCATTCTCACCGGCGATGTAGGGAAACTTCCAGATGTTCCCAAGCCCAACCGCCGATCCGATCGCGGCGAGCATAAAGATAAAGCGGGACGACCACTGGCCGTGGATGGAGCTTCGCTGTTCCGGCATAGAGGCGTGCCCGTCGCTGAGTGGTGCGTTGCAAACGGCTGCCATTTTCCGCGAAGCCGGGTCAGGTCACAAGCCAGCAGTCTCGATGGTCTTCGCCCGTGCGCGACGAGGACTGCGCGCCTATCCGGTGCTTTGACTCACCCAGTTTCCATGAAGCCCCGGCGGGACCGCATGGGGTAGCGACACCACGGCCCGGATGGCCAAATCCTCTGCGTTCAGGATAACCAGCTCGGTAAGACGGGTCTCGGCGCGATAGACCAGTGTCAGCAGCCATGCGGTCTCTGCGTCTCCATCAGAGACCGGGATCGGCTCGCCGGGTAGATCCGGGCTGAAGTCTCGATGAATGCGCTCGCCCGTCTCGGTATCCACCCGCTGGATGCAGGTCAGATAATAGGCGCGGCGACCGGCGGGCGCGCCGATGCTGAAGATATAGCGCCGGGGCTGGCCGAATCCGCCCGGCGCGACCCTGGGAAGCTCGGTGGGACAGTCGCTCAGGGGCTGCGTCCGGCAGGTGCCAGCCAGGGGATCGACGCTCAGGCGCATGAGTTGCGGCGGCGCGTGCGGGTTGTCCGGGGAGAGCACGACATCGAGCCGGTCCAACGGCGGGAAATCCCGGTAATGCACCACATCCATAACCACCGCGCCGTCATCGCGATCATAGCCATGCACGATGTGGAAGACGAACCCCGGTGGGGCTTCGAGGGTACGCGCCGGTCCGCCGTCACGCGGGATCAGCAAGATATCCATGGGCCGATCGGTGGCGATATGCAGCGACGCCGCCCAGGTCGAAAGCCCCAACAGCGAGCGGGGGATATCGAAATCCACACGCGGGAGCAGAAACACCCAATAACGGCGGGTGAGCAGGAAACTGTGGATAAAGCTCGGGCGCTCCAGGGTGTGGGTTAGGGGTTCGGCCATGGTGCCGTCGGTGCCGATGCGATAGAGCATCAGGCGGGGCTTGCGACCGAGCAGCAACCCGAAATTGTGAAGCTCTCCGGTGTCTTCGTCCAGACAGGGATGGGCCGAGAACGGCAGCACCGCCGAGAGTTGGCGATCGAGCCAGGAGAAGCGATTGAGCAGCCGTCCGCCGAAATCGTCAGTGCCCAGGGTCTCTAGCGTTTCCGGGATCAAGCTGTGTGGTAGCCCGCCCTCCCAGAGCGCCAGCAGCCGACCGGCGCAGAGGATCACATTGGTGTTGGCGACGTTCTTGACCGTCAGACGCAGCAGATTGGCTCGCATCCCTCCGGGCAGATTGGTGCCCAGACCACGATAGAGTAGCCGACCCGCCGCCTCCTCCGCCATAAACCCCTGGGTCCGCACGAAGCGATTGGTATAGCGCACCTGACCGGCGTCGAATGCCAGGCGTTGGAGATGCCCATCGCCGTCGAACAGATGGCCATAGGGCTGCCCTCCCCGCTCGAGTCGGCCTGGACCGTTGCAATAGAGCACGCCGTTGAGCCCCTCGGGCAGGCGACCCTCACGACAGTTCAAGGCGAGGTCACTGTACTCATGCGAGACCGTTCGGCTAGCCTCATTGAAGATGCGCAGCATTTGCGCGCTGGTGAGATCGGGGGGCATGGTGTGCTGGCCTTTTTTCAGGTGTCAGGAGGGACGGTACGCGATGCGTACTCTATGGGTGGCTGCGCGATATCCGAGCATGGCGATCAAGGTTGAGTTGTCAATCCGCCATCTCTGACGCAAGAATGCGGGCATGCCACGTTTGAAATTCTTTTCGCGACACCCTCGACCATCAATGGAGTCGATCCGGCTGCGTCTTGCGCACCCCGATGCGCTCTACTGGCATGCCCTGCTCGGTCTCGTCACTGGACTGATCGCCGGGGTGATCATTGTCGCCTTTCGCCTCGTCGTCGAGGGCGCTCAGGATGCCATGCTACCCATGCATGGCGAGAACTACGAGGCGCTCGGGTTGGTGCAGCGCCTGCTCTTGCCGCTGCTCGGGGCGGTGCTGATCGGGCTGCTTTTTCTGCGCTTTGCCGGGGGCATCTATGTGCTGGGCGTGGCGCGGGTCATGGAGCGCATGGAGTATCACCAGGGCCATATGACTTGGCGCGGCTTTTTCCTGCAATTTATCGGTGCCGCGCTCGCTATCGTCAGCGGTCACTCGGTCGGGCGCGAGGGGCCGCATGTCTATCTCGGGGCCGCCAGCGGCAGTCTGCTCGGTCAGGGTCTGGCGCTGCCCAACAATAGCATCCGCACCATGGCTGCCTGCGGGACGGCGGCGGGGATCGCGGCCTCGTTTAATACCCCGCTGGCGGGGGTGATCTTCGCGCTCGAGGTACTGGCGCTCGACTATAGCATCGCCAGCTTCATCCCCATCATTCTAGCCGCGGCCAGTGCCAATGCGGTGTCGGTCGCGGTCTTTGGCGGTTCGCCCACCTTCCAGATTCCACCGTTCATCATGACCTCGCTCGCCGACCTGCTGCCGGTCCTGGTCCTGGGGCTGCTTGCGGGTGGCGTCTCGGCGGCCTATATCCAGGCGCTGCAAAGCATCGCCAGTGTGGGCAAAAAGTTGAGTTTTTTCTGGCGGGTCTGTCTGGCCGGTATCGCGGCCGGGGCATGCGGCGCACTGATGCCCGAGGTCATGGGGCTGGGCTACGATACCCAGCACAGCTTGCTCTCTGAGCAGTTGCCGTGGAGCTTTCTGTTACTGCTACTGATCGCCAAACTGATCGCAACCTCAACCAGCGTGGGGCTTGGCATTCCCGGCGGCACGATCGGCCCGGCGCTCTTTATGGGGGCCATCGTCGGCAGCCTGGTCGGGATTCTGACGTCACAGTTCGTCGAAGTCGAGGCAACGCACGCTGGCTTCTACGCGCTGCTCGGCATGGGCGCGATGATGGGTGCAAGCCTTCAGGCCCCACTCGCGGCGATGGTCTCAGTGGTCGAGCTTTCGCACAGCCCCGGTGTGATCATGCCGGGTATGCTCGCCATCATCCTGGCGGCCATGGTCAGCCGCCAGGGCTTTGGTAAGGATTCGCTGTTCTTGAGCGTGCTGCGGGCCAATGGGCTGGATTACCGCGCCAATCCGGTCATTGGGATGCTGCGTCGCAGCAGTGTC
Source organism: Thiorhodococcus sp. (assembly GCA_029257385.1). Taxonomy (GTDB): domain Bacteria; phylum Pseudomonadota; class Gammaproteobacteria; order Chromatiales; family Chromatiaceae; genus Thiorhodococcus. The sequence continues at coordinate 33,871 of JARIBS010000084.1, read as the reverse complement.
GGCGGAACGATGAATACCAACTTCGTCCGTCTCGATCCGGTCCTGAGCCGTGAGCGGGCGGATGCACTAATGAGCGCGAATCCGGATTGGATCATCGTCGACAAGCAGGGCGAACCAGCCTACCTCATCCCCGGAATCGCCATCGCCAGTTATCTCTCTCAGGCCACGGACGTCGCCGAGATCGACCTCTTGGGGATGCCCGCAGAGCGTCTCGAACTCGCCCCGGTGCATATTCAGGCGACGCTCAAGGAAGCGCTCGACATCCTCAGATCGCGAAATGCAGAGGCGCTCTATGTCCAGCGTCCGCTCGCGCCAGGGATCAATCACATCTACGGTGTGCTCACGCGCGGGCGTATCGAGTCGGCTTACCGTTACTGAAACCGCCACTGATCAGCAGCGCTGACCACTGGCACCTGATCATGGCTTCCCACGCCCCGCCGAGGTTGCGCTGAACGCATCCGGCGTGAGCGTGAGATTGACACAGCGCGTCTCGCGCACAAAAAGCGCTCCGATCAGTCCGAGCAGCGCAAATGCGCTCGATAGCCAGAGTCCATTGTGGAAATCTGTCATGGCATAGCGCCGCACACCCTCCACGACGGTGCCATCCCAGGTCAGGTCCAGCGCCCAGCCAAAGGTCGGCTGCATGATGGCCGCGCCGAGAAAAAGCCCAGTATTGACTATGGCGATGGCCATTCCCGCCACGCCCGGCGCGACGACCTCCTTGGCCGCAGCGTATCCAACCACGAAGCCCCCAGCGACCAGTCCGAGCAAAGCGTAGAGCACTAGGCCGCTCCAGCCCGGTCCCCAGGGCAGCAGGATGAACGCCAGCCAGAGCGCTACCGACAGTGCACTGGCACCGATGAGTACCGGCTTGCGTCGGCCCAGATAATCCGACAGCCAGCCCATCGCCAGACAGCCAATCGCGAACCCGGCGAGCGTGGCCGTGGTGTAGAGCGATGCCTCGGCGCGCTCCAGCCCGAACACATCGCGCATCAGCGGGACGCCCCAAAGCCCGGCGAAGGCGAACAGCGTGCCGGTGATTCCAAACATGACGAAGAAGTTCGGCCAGACCGCAGGCGTCGTCACCACACCGCGCAGATCGAGCAGCCAATGACGCGCGCGCGGCGGATGCGGCGCTAAGCCCTCCAGCGCTTGCACCGAGGGCAGGCCCGCATCCTGCGGTCGGCTGCGCACGAAAAGCGCCGTGAGTAGCGCCACGACGAGCGAGAGTAGACCGATCCCGACAAAGACGCTGCGCCAGGAGACCGTGTGCAGCAGGAGCGCCAGCGGACCGGCCGCGAGGATCGAGCCGACATTGCCCAGCAGAAGCGTAAGCCCGCTGATCGCGCCGTAGTTGCGCTCGCTAAACCACTGGGCATTGGAGCGCATGAGTCCGATGAAGACCACCGAGACGCCCAGGCCGACCAGGAAGCGGCCCACTGAGGCCATTTCAAGCGTCTCGGCGAGTCCAAACAGGATTGAGCCGAATCCGGAGACCAGACACCCGAGCGCGACGCCGATGCGTGAGCCTAGTGTATCGGCGAGCACCCCCGCCGGAATCTGCATGGCGGTGTAGATGTAGTAATACATCGCCGCCAGCGATCCGAGCGCTGCCCCGCTGGTCTGGAAGCTGGCCATCAGATCGGCCGATACGACCCCCGGCGCCATGCGATGGAAAAACACCATCATGTAAGCCAGGATGAGGATGGCGAAAATGGTCCAGCGTAGGCGCTGGAAGCGGCGCGTTTCGGAGAGATCGACTGACATGGCGGACCTATGGCGTTGGTTGTGACAACTTACAACTGACATGCGATGATCCGGGCGATCCAGCCGCGCTCGCAGGGTAGCCGCCAATGCAGGTACTCAAACTCAAGCTCCACTGGCAGATCCTGATCGCTCTGATTCTGGCGATCATCGTCGGACTCCTCGTCGGACGCGAGGTCGGACTCTTCGGCGTCACGTTCTACGCACTGTTCGATTTCATCGGAAAGCTCTTTCTCAACGCACTCAAGATGCTGATTGTGCCGCTGATCGTCTCCTCGATCATCGTCGGCGTCTCCGGCCTCGGCGGCTCGGAGCATCTCGGACGTCTCGGCGGCAAGACGCTTGCCTACTACGCCACGACCAGTTTCTTCGCCATCCTCGTCGGCCTGCTCATGGCGAATCTGATCCAGCCCGGCGTGGTGGACGGAGATCCCAAAGAGGTCTTCGGCTTCAGCGCCGACATGACGCTGCTGGAGGAAACAGTCGGCGACAAAGACGGCGGCGATATCGTCGAGGTCTTTCTGCGTATGATCCCGCCCAACATCGTTGCTGCGGCCGCTGAAGGTCAAATGCTCGGTCTGATCTTCTTCAGCTTGCTCTATGGGTTTTTTATCACGCGCATCCCGGAGCACCAAGCTAAAATGCAGGGCGACTTCTTCGCGGGCATGTTCGCGATCATGATGCGCATCACCGATCTAATCATGCTGCTCGCGCCCATCGGGGTCTTCGCCCTGGTCGCCAAGACAGTCGCGGACACGGGGCTTGAAGCCTTCGGTCCGCTGGCGCTATTTTTCCTCACCGCCGTGCTGGCGCTGGGCACGCACTTTCTGGTCGTCCTGCCACTACTGCTCTATTTCGTCGGCAGGGTCAATCCATTGCGTCATTACTCGGCCATGGGCGCCGCGTTGCTGACGGCTTTTTCGACGGCATCCTCTTCCGCCACCCTGCCCATCACAATGGACTGCGTGAAAAATAACGCCGGCGTATCCAGCCGTACTAGCAGCTTCGTACTGCCCCTCGGCGCCACGGTCAACATGGACGGCACGGCCCTCTACGAATGCGTCGCGGCCATCTTCATCGCCCAAGCCTATGGACTGGAGTTGACCTTCGCCACTCAGTTTCTGATCGTGGTGCTTGCGCTGCTGACCTCCATCGGCGTGGCGGGCATCCCGGCTGCGAGCCTGGTTGCCATCGCCGTCATTCTGGGGGCCATCGGACTGCCGCTTGAGGGGATCGGGCTGATCCTCGCCGTCGACCGTATCCTCGACATGACGCGCACCGCCGTGAACGTCTTCAGCGACTCCTGCGGTGCGGTCATCATCGCCCGCAGCGAGGGAGAGACCGGCGTGCTACAGCCGCGGACAACCGCCAACCGGGGTTGAGCGAGCAGCGACACTGTCGCTGGAATGTAGCTTGATCGCTTACGGTCGATCCAACCGCGTTTGGCTCAATGGCGTGAGATCGAAAGTGCGGGCGAGGATATCGGTCAAGGCAATTGCGACATCGGTGACACTCACACCCTCGATCAGGTCCGAGAGCTGGGTCATGGCAAGCCCGGCATGGCCACAGGGATTGATTCGGCTGAAAGGCTCTAGGTCCATGGCGACGTTGATCGCCAGTCCGTGGTAGCAGCATCCGTTGCGCACACGCAGCCCCAGTGAGGCGATCTTGGCCCCTGCCACATAGACTCCAGGCGCATCGGTACGGTGCGCCGCTGTGATCCCATAGGCCGCAAGCAGGTCGATGATTGATTGCTCAAGCACGCTCACCAAGCGCTTGATGCCGAACCCGGCTCGGCGCAAGTCGAGCATTAGATAGGCGATGAGCTGGCCTGGGCCGTGATAGGTCACCTGGCCGCCGCGATCGACTTGGATGACGGCGATATCGCCGGGATCGAGCAGGTGCTCGGGGCGACCAGCCTGGCCCAGGGTGAAGACGGGCGGATGCTCAAGCAGCCAGAGTTCGTCCGGCGTCTGGGTGTCGCGCCGGTCGGTGAAGGCGCGCATCGCATCCAGGGTCGAGCGATAATCCTGGAGACCGGGCAACCATCGCACCAGCATGGACGCGCGATCGCCGCTCACAATGCCCAGACCACCAGCTCATGTGCACTGAGTTCTTGATAGATCGCATCAAGCTGAGACTGGCTGCGCGCCTCGATGACGGCTGTCACGGCAATCCATTTTCCGCCCCGGCTGGGACGCACGCTAAGGTTGGCTGCATCAATCTCCGAGGCGTGACGAGCGACGATCTCCAGGACCAGGCCTTCGAGCCCCTGTCCGGCGCGCCCTATGACCTTGATCGGAAACTGGCAGGGAAACTCGATTAAGGACTCGCGCGGTGCAGACTCAGACATGGAGCAGTTGCGTGGCTGATGCTTGTGGGTTTGATCGCGTGTATCCGCGCCCTGCCAGAGTGCTCCGGGACGGCTGTTGTCCACCGGCTGAGTGTCCAGACGGGTGCCGCCCGAGGTTCCGTGACCTCAGAACCATTGCAGCACACTGTCTTTGGCCTTACGCCAGAGACCACCCTTGGGTACGTCTTCAAGGGCGACCAGCGGCACACGCGTGATCTCCTCATCGTCGACCACCACGACGATATCGCCGATGCGCGCACCTTTGTCGATCGGCGCCTTGAGTTCGGAGGTCTTTTCCAGCCGGGCGCTGAGCTTGTCATAGGAACCGCGCGGGATGATCGCGACCACATCCACACCCGGACCCACCGCTAGATTCTCCCGGTCGCCAAACCAGACCCTCAGGGTCTCGACGGTTTCTCCGGAGGCGAACAGCCGATGGCTTTCGAAGAACCGGAAGCCGTAGTTGAGTAGCGCCAGACTGGCTTCGGCGCGTGCACGCTGGCTGGCCGAACCCATGACCACCGAGATCAGGCGTGTGTCTTCACGCTTGGCCGAACCGACCAGGCAATAACCGGCGGCCTTGGTGTAGCCGGTTTTGATGCCATCGGCTGTGGTGTCGCGTCTCAGGAGCGGATTGCGGTTGGCTTGTGTGATGCCGTTGTAAGTGAACTCAAGACCGCTGTACCAGGCATAGTAATCGGGAAATTCGCGAATCAGCGCCATGGCGACCCGCGACATATCGCGGGCCGTGGTATAGAGCTCCGGATCGGGCAATCCGTTGGGGTTGGTGAAATGGCTGTCGGACATGCCGAGGCGTTTGGCATGGTCGTTCATGAGGTTGGCGAATGCACTCACGCTGCCGGCGACGTGCTCGGCGAGAGCGACGCTGGCGTCGTTGCCAGACTGGATGATCATGCCCTTGAGCAGATCCTCAACGCTGACCTGACTGCCGACCTCGATGAACATCCGTGATCCGCCGGTTTTCCATGCCTTCTCGCTGATCACCACCTGGTCCGTCAACTGGATATGACCTTCGGCGAGTTCGCGAAAAACCGCGTAGGCGGTCATGATCTTGGTCAGGCTGGCGGGTTCCATGCGTTCATCGGCGTTGTTTTCCACCAGAACTTTGCCGCTGCTAAAATCGACCAGCAGAAAACCCCTCGCTTGCAGCTCCGGCGGGGCTGGGATGGGTTGAGCTGCCAGGGACGCGAGCGGCATGACGCACAGAAACAACCACAACAGCGAAAACTTCAACGCAGACTTCATGAGGGGATCCGGGATTCTGGGTGGCGAGGGCGATACGCCATCATTCTAACCTCCCTGTAGAGGATTTGGCATCAGGTCTCAGTTCCAGACCTGCTCGGGCATACCCACGCCGAGGTCAGCGACCCGGCGCGAGATCCGCTGCGCCTCACGCGCGTCGGAGAGCGGGCCGATTCTGACTCGATAGAGCCGCGCGCCAAACTGTGGGGGCTGGAGGATCAGCACTGGGTCGTCAGCCAACTGTTTGGCGAGAAGCGCACGGAGGCGCTGGGCATTTTTCTGATCGCCGAATGCGCCGACCTGAAGATACAACGTCTGTCCCTGCCGCGCGGGTGGTCGTGGCGCTTGCGCCAGTGTTTGAGGGATGGCTGGCGGTTGTTCCAGTGCGGGCGGTGCGGGCGTGTTCAGCGGCGCAGTGCGGCGCGGCTTGGTGGGCGTCTCTTGCCTTGCCAGGAACGCGTTAGTCTGCGAACCCGAGCGGCGCGGGTCGATCGCGCGCACCTCGACCTTGGCGGTGCCCCGCTTCACGACGCCGAGTTTGACGGCCGCAGTGTAAGACAGATCGACGATACGCGGACCATGGAAGGGTCCGCGATCGTTGATCTTGACGACGATGCTGCGGCCGTTTTCGACGTTGGTGACCCGCGCATAGGTCGGCAGCGGCAGCGTCTTGTGCGCCGCGGTCATGGCATGCATGTCGTAGACCTCGCCGGAGCTGGTCTTGCGCCCATGAAAGGGCTTGCCGTACCAGGAGGCCAGCCCGCGCTCGACATGCCCGCGACTGCTCTTTTTGGTGTAGTAGCGCTTGCCGAAAACGACGTAGGTGCTGGCGTTTCCGGATCTCGACAGCGGTTCGACCTTCGGCACGGCATCTGGAATGCGGGCGATCTCGGGTGGAATCTCATCGCTGTCGGCGAGGCGCTCGCCCCGCCCGGCGCACCCCGTCAACACCAGTAGCACGCTGACGATGATGACCCAAGCTGGACGGCCCAAGAGACCTGATTCGAAAGCATTCTGGATGGGTCGGGGGTTGCGCATAGGCTCCGCCTTCAATGAGATCCGACCGGATCAGAGGTCTTTGACATAGCCTGCCTTGAGCGCCTCGCTCAACTGGTAGGCCGCCATGGCGTAGAGATTGCTGTGGTTGTAGCGTGTCAAGACGTAGAAGTTTTCCAGTCCGATCCAGTACTCGTCTTCAGCACCATCGAGCAGCATCAGCGTCGCTGGAGTGGTCGACTCAAACGCCTCGCTCTGCTGCCAGCGCGCGCCGGCTTGGCGCAGCGCCGCGAGCGTTAGATTGGGCGCGAGCGGCTGCTTGCGGGCGATTTCAATCTCCGCCGACAGCGCGCTCGTGACCTCGACGGGAAAGGCAATCGGCGCGCCGGTGTGCCAGCCGTGGCGCTCGAAGTAGTTGGCAACACTGGCGATGACGTCTGGATTGCTGCCCCAAAGATCGCGCCGTCCGTCGCCGTCAAAATCCACCGCGTAGGCCCGATAGCTCGATGAGATGAATTGGGGCTGACCGAGCGCACCGGCATAAGAGCCGACGGCCGCAATCGGGTCGATGTGCTCCTCGCGTGTCAACAGCAAGAAGTGCTCAAGCTCAGAGCGGAAAAAATCGGCGCGTTTAGGATACGCGAAACCCAGCGTGGTGAGTGCATCGAGCACCCGGTGGCGACCGACATTGGCCCCATAGTTCGTTTCGATTCCGATGATGGCGACGATAATCTCAGCCTTCACGCCGTAGTGTGACTCGGCGCGACGCAGCGTCTCGGCGTTGTCGCCCCAGAAGGCCAGTCCGCCCTGGATGCGCTCGGGTGTCAGGAAAAGTTTGCGATAGTCCCGCCAGGGTTTGGCCTCGTAGGGGCGGTTGATGGCGTCGATGATCTCCTGACGATAGCGGGCCTGAGCGAGGAGGGTCGCGAGCGCTCCCTGGTCGCAGTCATGCGTCTTGACCATCTCGGCGATAAAGCGCTCAGACTCGGCGCGATAGTCCGCAGGTTCGGCCAGGGCGGCCCAAGAAACCAGCGACAGCACGGCAAGGAGGAGGCGCAATGCGGGCATCGGCATTTCGGGGGTAAACAAGAGTCTGAGGAGTTACATGCAGTATATGTTCAAAGCAGTTAACTTTCTAAGTTATTTCTTGATTCTATGGGTCTCTATGGACATCAGTATCCCGAAACCTGCCAGCAGCGTCACCATTGAGGTGCCGCCATAGCTAATCAGCGGCAAGGGCACACCGACCACCGGCAACAGACCGGTCACCATGCCGGTATTGACGAAAAGATAGACAAAGAACACCAGCGTCAGCCCGCCCGCCAGGAGCCGATCGTAGTTCTCCTGGGCGCGCGCGGCGATGAGCAGCCCGCGCAGAATAATAAACAGATAGAGACCTAGCAGCGCCAGGATGCCGGTGAAGCCGAACTCCTCGCCAATGACTGCGAAGATGAAATCGGTATGGCGCTCGGGCAGGAATTCCAGATGCGACTGGGTGCCGTTGAGCCAGCCCTTGCCGGAGATTCCGCCGGAGCCAATCGCGATCTGCGATTGGATGATGTGGTATCCGGTGCCGAGCGGGTCGGACTGTGGGTCCAGAAACGTCATGACCCGCGCACGCTGATAGTCGCGCATGCCGAACCAGACCAAAGGCGCCAGCGCGGCGACGACGAGCGCCAGGCCGATGATCATGCGCCATCCCAGCCCGGCGATGAACAACACCATGACGCCGGCGCTCGCCACCAGCACGGCGGTGCCGAGATCCGGTTGCTTGGCAATCAGCACCACCGGAATCAAGGTCAACATGATTGCCAGGAGGATACCCAGGAGACGCGGGGGCAGTGGACGCAGCGAGAGCACCCAGGCCACCGCCATCGGCACTGCGAGCTTGAGGATCTCCGAGGGTTGGAAGCGCAGGATGCCAAAGTCCAGCCAGCGTTGCGCGCCCTTGCCGATATCGCCAAAGAGCAGCACGGCAATCAGCATGAGCACGCCGATCAGATAGAGGCCCAAGGACCACCGGCGCAGTCTCACCGGCGGGATCTGCGCAATCAGCAACATCAGTGCGAAGGCGAGCGCGAGCCGCAGCACCTGACGCTCGACCGTGGCGATATCCTGATCGCCCGCGCTAAAAAGCACCATCAAACCGAACCCGCACAGCGCGAGCAGCCCCATCAACAGCGGTGGGTCGACGTGTAGCGCACGCAGCGAGCCACCCCGCCCCGCTCTGGCATCCCAGTCCAAACGCGAGGAGAAAGGATCAATCCCCATGCGCGCCACCCATGCTCGCGGTCAACCGCGAGCCGCCCAGATAGGCATCGAGCACCTGGCGCGCGATCGGCGCGGCGGTCGAGCTACCGTGCTCGCCGTTTTCCACCAGCACCGCCACCGCGATGCGTGGGTCATCAACCGGCGCAAAGGCAATGAACAGGGCGTGATCGCGCATCCGCTCAGGGATCTTGGAGGCGTCGTAGGTGTCTTTCTGCCCGACGGTGAAAACTTGAGAGGTCCCGGTCTTTCCAGCGATCCGATACTGACTCGAACGAATCCGCTTGGCGGTGCCTTGGGGGCTTTCAACCACCTGCGCCATGGCGTCGATGATGACATCCCAGTCATGCCGATCACCCACGTCGAGCTGGTGTGAGATCTCGGGAAACCGCCGCGCGGTCTCCGCGCCAGGGATACGGCTGGCATACGCCAGACGCGGTTGGATGAAGTGGCCACGATTGGCCATGGTCGCGGTTGCCACGGCGAGCTGGATGGGAGTAGCCAGAAAAGCCCCCTGACCGATGCCGACGATCAGCGTCTCGCCCGGATACCATGGCTGCTTGCGCACACGCTTTTTCCATTCGCGCGAGGGCAGTAATCCAGGCAGCTCTCCTGCGACATCGATCCCCGTGCGCGTGCCAAAGCCAAATTGCGACATAAAGCCATGCAGCTTGTCGATGCCCATCTGATTGGCCAGTGAATAGAAATAGACATCGCAGGATTGCACAATCGCCGCCTGCATGCTGACCGTGCGATGGCCTTTGCGGCGCCAGCAGCGAAACCGGTGGCTATGACCAGGCAGACTGAAGGCACCCGAGCAGTAGGTTCCCTGCTTGCTGTTGACGGTGCCGGTGGTCAGTCCGCCCAGGGCAATGAACGGTTTGACGGTGGAACCGGGCGGATACTGACCGCGTACCGCGCGGTTGTACAGTGGCTTGTCCGGCGAGTGCAGCAGGGCATTGTAGTCGCTCTGACTGATGCCTTCGACGAAGAGGTTGGGGTTGAAGCTCGGTTGGCTCACCAGGGCGAGCACTCCGCCATTGCGCGGATCAATCGCGACCACCGAGCCGCGCCGCTCGCCGAGCGCCTCGGTGGCGATTTGCTGCAGGGCGATATCGAGATAGAGATAGAGATCCTGACCAGGCTCCGGGGGCGTGTTTTCCAGAGTACGCAGGATGCGCCCGCGCGCATTGACCTCGACCTGCTGGTAGCCGACCTGCCCGTGCAAAACCTCCTCGTGGGCCTTCTCCACGCCGCCCTTGCCGATGAAGTTGGTGCCGGCGTAATTGCCCTTGTCGATGCTGGCCAGTTCCGACTCGTTGATCCGCCCGACATAGCCCAGTACATGGGCTGTCAGGTCGTTCTTGGGGTAGGTTCTGATGAGTTCGGCGTGCACGTTGACGCCGCTGAAGCGATGTCGGTCGACAGCAAAGCGCGCCACTTCGGCCGGTGTCAGATTGAGCCGAATCGGCACCGCCTGAAAACGCATGCGCTGGCGCTTGAGCCGCTCGAAGCGAGCGCGGTCCTTCTCATCAATCGCGATCAGTTGCGCCAGCTCGGCAATGGTGCGCTCCAGATCCTCGACCTTCTCGATCGTAATCTCCAGAGAAAACGATGGACGGTTGTCTGCCAGCAGAACACCCTGAGTGTCGAAGATCAGCCCACGGGCGGGCGGCACCGGCTGGATCTTCACGCGATTGTCCTTGGAAAGCACCGAAAAATATTCGTAACGGGTGCTCTGCAGGTGCAACAGGCGCAGCAGGATGAGCACGAGCGCCAGTGCAACGAGTACAGCCGACACCAGCGTGCGCACCCGAATCAGGCGCTGCTCGCGGCGGCGGTCTTCGAGGCTGTTTTCCAACACCTCAAGCCACCCTCAAACGGCGCTCGAAGGGTTTTAGCAACCAGGACATGAGCGGCCAGAGACCAGCACCGATCAATGACGGGAGCCAATATGACAAGGGCGGCATGGGCTGACCGGTCGCACCGACGACCCAGAGCATCAGCAACCGCTCAACCAGCAGGATTAACCACACATAAAACATCTGCTGCCACAGCGGAAAAATCCGTATCCGGGCGCGCAAGACAACCGCCAGGAAAGCCGTCACGGACAAGCCAAGGGCATGCTGCCCCAACAGCGTACCGGTGAGCACATCGAGCAGTAGACCAACACAGAACCCAACCAACACACCAATTCGCTCGGGTGTAGCAAAACACCAAAACAGCAGTGTCAACACGACCCATGGCGGACGGTAGTCGAGCGGCCATGGCGGTATCGGCAGAATTGTCAGATACAGTGCCAACGCCAAAGTTGGCACGGACAACCAGAGTGTATTGCCGCGTTGCTTCGGGTGTCTCCTCGACGTGTTGAAGGGTAGCCGCACAGCGTGCTTCATGGCTCGGGATCATCCCAGGGCTTGGGCGCGTCGGCCGCTAGCGCCTGCTGGCGTGACGTCTCGCTCAGATTCCAGACCAGCAAGACTTCGCGGCTGCGATCCAAGCGCGCCGTAGGCTCGGCGATTACCGTCGTGAACGGGTTGTCGGGATCCTGGCGGACTGTCTTGACCCGCGCCACCGGATAACCGGCCGGAAAACGCCCATCCATCCCGGACGTGACCAGGAGGTCGTCGGCCTTGATGTCGGCGTTCTTGGCGATGTAGAGCAATTCTAACTCCTCACTCAATCCGGTGCCGGCCGCGATCGTCCTGAGACCATTGCGATTGACCTCGACCGGCAAGGCGTGGTCGGCGTCGGTGATTAACAGCACGATCGAGGAAAAGCGGCTGGTGCGGATCACCTGCCCCATGACCGCATTGGCATCGAGGACCGGCTGGCCAATGAAGACACCGGACTGAGTCCCCTTGTTGACCATCACCTGCTGGCGATAAGGTGCCAGGTCCACGGCCATGATCTCGGCGATGAGCACCCGCTCGCCCAGGTCGAGCGAGGATCCAAGCAGGTCGCGCAGCCGGATGTTCTCCGCCTCCAGCGAATGAAACTGCTGCAACCTGGCTTTGAGAAGCAGATTTTCGCGATGCAGCATCCCGTTTGCGTTGCGCAACGCATCCTTGCTAGCGAGTCGCTCTTGCGTCTCGCGCACCAGCGTGGCTGGCTGGTTGGCCATGTGCTGGAGCGGGTAAACGACCAAGGCAAGCGCCGTGCGCACTAACTCTAGCTGGTGCTGACGGTGATCGGCAACGATCAGACCCAGTGCCAGCACAACAGCCAGAGTCACTCGAAACGTCGGCGATGGTCCACGGGTGAACAGAGGTTTGATAACAAGTGTTCCTCAGCAAGATCTCCGTGCCGAATCGATCTCACCGGATTTCGATCGCGCCACGTGGCGGTGCGGCCCCAGCGACCAGGTCACTCGCTCATAAACAGCCCGATGTCTTGTGCATCAAGCATCTCCAGCGCCTTGCCGCCGCCACGCGCGACACAGGTCAGGGGGTCATCGGCGACCACCACAGGCAGACCGATTTCTTCCTCAATCAAACGATCGAAATCGCGCAGCAGCGAGCCGCCGCCGGTGAGTACGATACCGCGCTCGGCGACATCCGAGCCAAGCTCTGGCGGCGTCTGTTCCAGGGCCATCTTGACGGCATGGACGACCATTGACAGCGGCTCCTGGAGCGCCTCCAGGATCTCATTGCTGTTGAGTGTGAAGCTGCGCGGCACGCCCTCGGCGAGGCTGCGGCCTTTGACATCGATCTCGCGGACTTCACTGCCGGGGAAGGCCGAGCCGATGCCGTGCTTGATGCGCTCTGCGGTGACCCCGCCGATCTGGGTGCCGTAGTTGCGTCTGACATAGTTGACGATCGCCTCGTCGAAGGTGTCGCCGCCGACGCGCACGGATTCCGCGTAGACGACGCCGTTGAGCGAAATGACCGCCACCTCGGAAGTGCCGCCACCGATATCGATAACCATACAGCCGCGTGGCTCATGCACCGCCAGACCAGCACCGAGCGCCGCCGAGATAGGCTCCTCAATCAGATAGACCTCCCGAGCACCGGCGCCCGTGGCCGAATCCCTGATGGTGCGACGCTCGACCTGGGTCGAGCCACAGGGCACACAGATCAACACCCTGGGGCTGGGTTTAAACAGCCGCGACTCATGCACCTTATGGACGAAATACTGCAGCATCTTCTCGGTGACGGTGAAGTCGGCGATCACGCCATCTTTCATCGGGCGGATGGCGCTCACATTCTGCGGCGTGCGACCCAGCATCTGCTTGGCCTCTTCGCCCACCGCCACAACCGTTTTGGCGCCGCCGCGCTCGTGACGAATGGCCACGACCGATGGCTCATTGAGCACAATCCCCTGACCGCGGATGTAAATGAGAGTGTTAGCGGTCCCAAGATCGATCGAAAGATCGTTTGAGAACACCCCTCGAATGCTTCTAAAGAACATCTGAATGCTTACCTTCCGGGTGGTGAGAAACCCTGTGGTGAGATCGAGCTGGCGCGTACAGGGGGCGGGCCGGTCTGAATTGCGGTGACATAATCCGTGATCGATTGGTCGGCTAATCTAGCAACGCGTGCGGGAATCGGCAAGGTTTCGACCGAGTCACGACTCAGGCTGGCCGATCGCATGGGCCGTCCAGGAAAACATTGCCAAGCCAATCGAGCATGTTACGCCCTTGCTTGCGCATCGGGGAGATGAAGTGGCGGATTTGAGCGAAAGTAGCCAGAGACTTTCTGCTTGAGCTTTGTCATGCGCATATCGCGCTCGGCCAGCGTACAGAATCTGATCATTACTTGTGCCTGGCTTCGTCGGCCTCGCGTTTAGCCTGAGCACTTACTATTGCAAATAGTAAGTGTTAGCATTCTTATTTGGTGCTAATTTCCTACCGCTCTCGACTGTCACTTGATCACTCATCCGTTTTTTATCGGGTTACTCCTTGCTGTGTGGTGTTTCGCGCTCCCGGCTGTTGCGGGCCTGAGCGACAGCCAACTGGCGCGCTATCGGCAGGGCCAGCCGCATTGGCCTCCTTTGAGCGTCGACGATGGCGTCGATGCCACCCCTTTAGGCCAGTTACCCGAGCTTGATAAGCCGAGCTGGCAGAGCGCTGAGGTGGAAGCACTCGGCAAGCAACTGTTCTTCGATGCGCGTCTGTCGGGTTCTGAGCAGCTTGCCTGCGTCAGTTGCCACGATCCCGAACTCGGCTGGGGCGACGGTCGTGAAAAATCCTATGGCCATGATCGTCAGCGCGGTCGGCGCAATGCCATGACGCTGCTCAACGCGGCCTACTTCGATACCTTTTTTTGGGATGGAAGGGCGAAGAGCCTGGAAAAGCAGGCGCTGGAGCCGATCGAAAATCCGCTCGAGATGGCCGCCGATCTGAGTGTCGTGTTGGCGCGCCTCAACGCCGTCCCTGCCTATCGTGACGCCTTTCGCAAGGCGCTGAACGTCAACGCCATCGACGCGACTGCACTCGCCAAGGCGCTGGCCGCCTTCGAGCGAACCCTCGTCTCGCGCCCCAACCGTTTCGATCGATTCCTCGCGGGGAAAAGCACTTTAAGCGATCAAGAGATTGAGGGATTGCATCTTTTTCGCACCAAGGCCCGCTGCATGAACTGCCATCACGGCCCGCTGCTCTCCGACGGCCAGTATCACAACATCGGACTGGCGCTCGCCGAGAGCCGACACGAGGACTTGGGTCGCTATCTCGACACTGGCCAAGAGGCCGACAAAGGTGCGTTTCGCACGCCATCGCTACGCGATCTCATACACACAGCGCCTTGGATGCACAACGGTCTGTTCGTCAACCTGCGCGGCACACTTGCCGCATACAACCTTGGTATGCAGCAGGGGCGTCGCACAGGGCAGCCCACAATGTCTCCTCTGATCGAGCCGTTGCATCTCAGCGGCGATGAGCTGGACGCGCTGAACGCCTTTCTTCATACGCTAGAGCAGCGCCCCGCCCGGTTCACTGCGCCTCAACTTCCCGCCCGATAGAGACAGGATTTCGCACACCGTGAATAAAAGACGTACTTATCTTTTTCCAGCCACACGCTATGGTCTGGGCCTTGCCTGCATATTGACCGGCCTGGGCATGGCTTGGGGACAAGCGCCTGCTGAAGACTGTAAAGACGGAGCAGAATGCGCCAACGAGCGCGGGACACAACTGCAGACTTTGGTGGTTGAGGCCGATCGCCCAGCGGATATCGGGCGCACACGCTATACAGCCGATGATATTGCCGAGATGCCCACTGGCGATGGCCACCTTTCCGACCTGCTGCGCCTGAACACCGCCGTGGACTTCTCGCGCGATGCCAACCAATCGGCCAACAGCGCCACCTTAAAGCCCGGCGAGATCTCTATCCACGGCCAGCCCTTCTACCAGAACCTATTCACTATCGACGGACTCGATATGAGCAGCGATCTGGACCCAGCCAACAATCAGGACGTCTGGTCTAGCCCCAGTCTGGTCGGCCCTACCGGCGGTAGCTCCCCGCAAGGCTACTTTCTCGATGTCGACCTGCTGGAAAGCATTGAGGTGTTTGACAGCAACGTACCTGCCACCTTCGGCGGTTTTACCGGAGGCGTCGTCTCCACTCGGCTCAAGCGCTATGCCGGCGAGAACAGTGTGGCCTTGCGCTACGGCATCAGTCGCGATGAGTGGGAACGCTTCCACGTCGATTCAAAGACGCGCGATAGCATCGATAGCAACTATCGGGGCAACTACACGCCGGATTATCTGCGCCAGAACTATGGTCTGAGCCTTCAGCAAGGATTGACCGATGATACCGGCTTGACCATGAATGTCTCGCGACGCGCCTCGCGCTTCGCCCAGACCTATCGCGACAGCGCCGACGCGCTGCGCAAAATCGACTTTAACGATCGTATCGATAACGTGCTGGGGCGTATCGACACACGCCTGGGTAGCGACATGCTGGGCCTGTCATTTCGCTACACCGACCGCCGCCACGACGGCATTACCTCGCGTACTTATGACAGCCCTCTGACCCAGAGTCATGAGTCCTACGGTGCCACCTTTCAGTGGGAGCGCAGGCTCGACATCGGGGACTTTTCACTAGATCTGGGCCTTGACCGGCTCAGCGATCATTTAGACAGTGAGGAGAGTCGCTTCACCCAAGCGGCATATCTGGAAGGGAGCGGTAGACCTGTTCAGAGCGGCGGTTATGGCGATACCAAACAGAGCCAGACGCGCACGGTGCTGGCACCAGAGTGGCAGTTCAACGCGCTGGCGTTTGGCCAATCACGCCACCACCTGACCACTGGCGGGCGGCTGCGCAATACCCAAAGCCGCTACGAACGCCTGACCGACGTCAGATATGAAAAGTACGATTGCCTCAGACGCGCCAAGATCGGCTGCGTCGACCAGAACGGCGACGGCAAAAGCGGCCCCGAAGATGCCTACCTCTCACGGGCTTTCGACTATTACGCGGGCGAGGTCACGCTAAACTACAACGATCTGGCCTGGTATCTGCAAGATCGTATCGAGCTGGGCGATTGGACCTTTACCCCCGGACTGCGGGCCGACTGGGAAAGCTACCTGAAAAATACCGATATCGCACCGCGCTTTAAGGTTGAGTGGGATACCTTTGGTGACGACTCGACCCGGCTTGTTGCCGGTGCTAACCGCTACTATGGTCGCAGCTTTTTGCGCTATCAGCTCAACGACGCCATTTCCAGTTGGCGGCAACTGCGTTTCTTCGATAAGAATGGCAACGAGACCGTCACTCGTCGCTATGAGGACAACTCCGGAACACTCAATCTCAAGACCCCCTACGCCGACGAGTGGATGGTCGGCTGGCAGCAGCGCCTGGGCCCTTTAGATGCGAGGCTACAGTTCGTCAATCGCGAAAGCCGCGACGGTGTCCTGCGTGAGGAGACCGAAGAGGGCGAGACGATCTATAACAACGAAGGACGCAGCAGCACCGACAGCCTCACGCTGGACTTGGCCTTGGCTACCCCCTGGAAGATCGGTGCCACACGCAATCGCGCCTCTTTAGGCATCAGCTACCGCGATACCAAGCGCAGCAGTTATCAGGGCGGCGAAGGCTACAATACCGAGCCAGGCCAAGAGCTTATCTACTACGACGGCCGACTCATTACCGAGGACGAGCTGCCCGCCTGGGATTTTAATATTCCGCTCGATATCCGCCTACAGACCGTAACGCAGGTGCCCAAGTGGTATCTGACCTGGTCGAACTTCATCAACCTGCGCCAGGGCGGCACCGTCACCCGCGACAGTCGTGAAAACTATCAAGACCCCACAACCGGACTCGCCTACGACATTTACGAAGACGTGGATTTCAAAGACCTGATCACCGTGGACACACGCATTCGCTGGGAGCCGCCGCTGTTGAGCAAAGCTCGCGGCTATGTGCAACTTGAGGTGCAGAACCTGTTTGATGAAACCGTCGACTACAGCACCAGCGACTACTCCAGGCAGTACACCGCAGGACGCAGTGGCAACCTTGAGTTTGGCGTTCGTTTCTAGACGTGAGCCACATTAAACGGTGCAAGAACCCCTCCCTTCGCCTTTTGGCGGAGTTCGCGAGCCTGTGGTATTTTTAGCCGTTTGAATGCCACGGTGAATTCGTCATGTCATTGGACTCTTCCGATGTCGAAAAGATCGCGCACCTCGCCAGACTCGCAATCACGCCCGAGCAGAGCGCCCACCACGCAAGCGCGCTCTCCAACATCCTCGACTTAGTCGCCCAGATGGATGGTGTAGATACAGCGGGCGTACAACCCATGGCGCATCCGCTCCACATGGTGCAACGTCTGCGCCCGGATCAACCCACCGAGACGGACCAGCGCGCACACCTGCAGGCCGGGGCGCCGCTGACCGAGGGCGGACTCTACCTGGTGCCGAAGGTCATCGAATAATGCAGAACAAATCCATCGCCCAACTCGCCGCCGAACTGCGCCTGCGCACCTACTCCAGCGTTGAACTTACCCAACACTATCTGGAGCGCATCGCGCGGCTCGACCCGCGTCTCAACAGCTTCATCACCCTGGCATCAGCGTCCGCGCTGGCCGCCGCCGAGCGCGCCGACCAGGCCATCAAATCGGGTGAGGCCGGTCCCCTGACGGGTATCCCAATCGCGCACAAGGACATCTTTTGCACCAAGGGGATCAAAACGACCTGCGGCTCGCGCATGCTTGAGAACTTCGTCGCGCCCTATGACGCCACCGTGGTCGAGAAATTGTCCGCGGCTGGTGCCGTGGTGCTCGGCAAGACCAACATGGATGAGTTCGCCATGGGCTCAAGCAACGAGACGAGCTATTACGGACCGGTCAGCAATCCCTGGGACGCGACTCGGGTGCCCGGCGGCTCCTCGGGCGGCTCGGCGGCCGCCGTTGCCGCGCGACTGTGCGCTGCGGCTACGGGAACGGACACCGGCGGCTCGATTCGCCAGCCGGCGGCGCTGTGTGGCATCACGGGCATCAAACCCACTTACGGGCGTTGCTCGCGCTGGGGGATGATTGCCTTTGCCTCCTCGCTCGATCAGGCCGGTGTCATGGCGCTCTCTGCCGCCGATGCGGCTTTCGTGCTCGACGAGATGGCCGGCTTCGACGAGCGCGACTCCACCAGCGCCAATGTGGCGGTTCCGGACTATGTCGACGCGCTCGACAACGACATCAAAGGCTTGCGCATCGGCCTGCCCAAAGAGTATTTCGGCGAAGGACTCGATGCCCGGGTCGGCGCCTCGGTCCAGGCGGCGATCGAGGAGTATCAGCGGCTTGGAGCCGAGATCGTCGACATCAGCCTACCCAACAGCGCGCTTTCGGTGCCGGTGTACTATGTCGTCGCGCCCGCCGAGTGTTCGTCGAACCTCGCCCGTTTCGATGGGGTTCGCTACGGGCACCGCTGCGATGATCCGAAAGATCTCGAAGATCTCTACAAACGCAGCCGCGCGGAAGGCTTCGGGCCAGAGGTCCAGCGCCGCGTTATGATCGGCACCTATGTGCTGTCGGCCGGTTATTACGACGCCTATTACCTCAAGGCCCAGAAGATCCGCCAGCTCATTGCCGACGACTTCGCGCGTGCCTTCGAGCAGGTCGATGTCATCATGGGCCCGACCTGCCCCACGACCGCCTTTGCGCTCGGCGCCAAGACCGACGACCCGGTGTCGATGTATCTCAACGACATCTACACCATCGCCACCAACCTCGCCGGTCTGCCGGGGATGTCCATCCCAGTCGCGCCCGTCGATGGTCTGCCGGTCGGCTTGCAGATCATCGGCAATTATTTCGAGGAGGCACGGCTGCTCAACGTCGCGCACCGCCTCCAACACGTCACCCATTGGCATCAGGGCGCACCGGCGGGGTTTGAGTGAGCTTGAGTTCACATGCTATTCGTTCTAACGCGACGAGCGCCGTTGTAGCGTGAATGCCGCATCGAGCGTGAACGCCGCATCGAACGTCATTGCGCTTCACACATCAGCACACTAGCAGGCCCGACCATGCAATGGGAAACCGTCATCGGTCTCGAGATCCACACCCAGCTCGCGACCCAATCCAAGATCTTCTCGGGTGCGCCGACCGCGTTCGGTGCCGAACCTAATACCCAGGCATGCGCCATCGATCTGGGGATGCCCGGTGTGCTGCCGGTGCTCAATGCCGAAGCGGTCCGGCTGGCGGTGCGTTTTGGCGTGGCCATTGCGGCCGAGATCGCCCCGCGCTCGGTCTTCGCGCGCAAGAACTACTTCTATCCGGATCTGCCCAAGGGCTACCAGATCAGCCAATATGAGTTGCCGGTCGTCGGCAAGGGCAAAATCGAGATCATCCTCGACGATGGTGCGGTCAGAACGATCGGCGTCACCCGCGCACACTTGGAGGAAGACGCCGGTAAGTCGCTGCACGAGGACTTCGATGGCTTCACCGGCATCGATCTGAACCGTGCGGGAACACCGCTGCTGGAGATCGTCTCGGAGCCGGATCTGCGCTCGCCCCAAGAGGCGGCGGCCTACGCCCGTAAGATCCACCAGCTCGTGCGCTATATCGGGATCAGCGACGGCAACATGCAGGAGGGTTCTTTCCGCATGGATGCCAACGTCTCGGTGCGCCCAGTCGGTCAGGCGGAATTCGGGACACGCGCCGAGATTAAGAACCTCAACTCCTTCCGCTTTCTCGAAAAGGCCATTGCGTTCGAAGTCGAGCGCCAGATCGACTTGATCGAAGGGGGCGGGACGGTGGTTCAGGAGACCCGCCTCTACGATGTGGCCAAGGACGAGACGCGCTCCATGCGCACCAAAGGGGAGGCCAACGACTATCGGTACTTTCCCGATCCCGACCTGCTGCCGCTCGAAATCGACGCAGACCTACGGGCCAAAGCGAGCGTGGACTTGCCGGAGTTGCCGGACGCCAAGCGCAAGCGTTTCCAGAGCCAGTACGGACTGTCGGAATACGACGCTGGCCTGCTGAGCGCAAGCCGCGAGCTGGCGGACTATTTCGAGGCCGTCGCCCGCGACAGCGGTGAGCCCAAGCTGGCCGCCAACTGGGTCGGCGGCGAGTTGATGGCCGCCTTGAACAAGGCCGAGACCGAGATTGCCCAAAGCCCGGTCTCGGCATCCATGCTCGCCGGTCTGATCCGGCGCATCAAAGACGGCACCATCTCCGGCAAAATCGCCAAGCAGGTATTCGAGGCGATGTGGAATGGCGAAGGCGACGCCGATGCGGTGATCGCCGCTCAAGGACTCGAACAGATCACCGACAGCAGCGCCATCGAGACCCTGATCGACACCATCATCGCCGCCAATCCCGCACAGGTGGAGCAGTATCGCGCTGGCAAGGACAAGGTCTTCGGCTTCTTTGTCGGTCAGGTCATGAAGGCCAGTGGCGGCAAGGCCAACCCCGGACAGGTCAACGAGATCCTCAAGCGTAAACTGAAACCCTGAGCCTGTATGGCTGAATTGCGCCAATGACCGGTCGCGATTGAGCCGCTCACCCGCTCAACCAGAAACGCCCAGACTCAGGAAGCAAACTTGTAGAGTACGTCCGTCACCTGCCCACGCCAGAATGGATCGCGCCCGTTGGCAGCAAGCAGCCATGCGGCCTCGCCATGGATCGGAATGCGCATGCCGCCGCGTGTCTCGTAGCCCGAGAAACTGCCCTCCCAAGGCGTCTCGACCAGCGCGCCCTGCTCCAGGCGATTGCGGCTGTCGGAGCGCGCGGCGCGAATCATCCCGTCCTCCTCGAACAGAAAGGTCACGGACGCCTGCGTCTGGCCATCCTGCAAGGTCGCCAGCGCCGAGCTGTCATCGATCGCCGTCCAGTGAACGCCCTGACTCGGCAGGAGTCTGGTGGGATACCAGGGCGCCTCGGCGAGGAAGCGCGTCAGCTCACTGCGCGCCAACTCGGGGGTGTCATTGTGCTCGACCGCCCGCCAGAGTCCCAGCAGCGCGGCTTTCAGTCTCGCCTCGCCAGTGACATAACTGTCATGCACAAAGACCTGAATGCCTGGCAGCTTGCGGATACGCGCGTCCCAATCGAATCCAGGGCGCTGCATCACACTGATCTGCTGCGCGGTGAAGGACACCCAGTCTGCCTTGGCGTGATCGCGCTTGAACTCCCCGCGCTGTGCGATCTCCGCAACGGCGATGATTGGCTGCCCCGTGGGTAATACGGCGCGGAAGTAACGCTGAACGGGCGCCGGGAGATCCTTGATCTCATCAGGATCGAACCTGCGCACGTCCGTTCGGGTTCGGCCGCGCTCCAGGCGTTTACGGATCTCAACCGTCTCCGACTGCCATCGCGTAATTCCATAAAGCAGGATGACGACGGGGATGACAATGATGACGAAGAGCAGGGGCCACACGACGACCAAAAACATGATTGCTCCAGATTCAAAATGATGGACGTTGAGTGTAATGCATCCGATGCTCGCGCCGAAATGGCCGCGCCGATGCGCGCGGTCAATAGTCAGCGGCCGGTTTAGCGCTCTTGTGTTATCGGCGCGGTTCGATTCTGTCGCCCATCACCTGCAGCACGGCGCGCAGCACCAGATCGGGCACAACCGTGAAGGGCCGCTCCAGTTGCGCACAGACGCGCTCGGCGTCGCCACCGGTGACGATCAGTACCGGAGGCTCGCCAGCCACCTCGGCGAGCCGGTCGAAGAGCCGCCCGACGGTCGCAGCGATCGCCTGAACGCTGCCTGCGGCAACTGCCGCTGCAGTATCCGTCGCCCAAGGGTCTCCGGTCGGCTCTGACTCGATACGTGGGATATGGGTGCCCATCAGCAAGCTTTTGCGCATCATCTCAATGCCCGGCAGGATCAGCCCGCCCAAATGCCGCCCATCGGCGAGCAGCAGATCGAAGGTCGCGGCCGTGCCTGCATCCAGGATCAGACACGCCGATCGGTGCTCGGCATGAGCCGCGACCAACCCCAGCCAGCGATCAACACCCAGACGCTCGGGTTCAGCATAGGCGATCCTGAGATCGCCGAACACGTCACGGGTGGCGAGATACTCTGGATCGCGACCCCAAAGCGCCCTGGTCACGCGCGCGAGCGCCTCCGCGACCGATGCGCCGCCGACGTTGCTGACGACGATACGCGCGGGAGCTTCCAGCGTATCCCAGGCGGCGAGTAAGTCCAGTGGAATTCCGCCACTGTGACGCAGGATCTGGACCTCCCAGGGATGCCCATCTCCGTGGCAGGTCCAGCGTAGGTTGGAGTTTCCAATATCGATCAAGATGTTCATGTTCAAGCAATTTCCATGGGTCTGAGACTGACCTCGCCGGCCTGGAAGGCGCGTCGACCGGTTGGCGTGTCGAGCTGAAGTGAGCCATCCTCGGCGATGCCGACATGTAGCCCCTCGATGACCTGATCCCCGAGCAGCAGCCTGACCGGCTCGCCGCGAAAGACATCGAGCGCGCGCCAGCGTGTGAGAAAGGGCGCCAGACCATCGCGCCCGTAAACATCCAGAGCCTCCAGCAGGCCATCAAGCAGCCGTGCGGCCAGCGCGTTGCGGCCAACGCCGCGACCGGCGGTGACCTCATCCAACGTCGCCCAAGGCTGATCAATGTCGCTGCCCTGCGTCGTGGTCATGCGCAGATTGATCCCGACTCCGACCACCAGATAGCTCGGCCCCTGAGATTCGCCGGACACCTCCAGGAGCAGTCCGCCGAGTTTGCGCCGACGCCAGAGCAGATCGTTCGGCCATTTGAGTGCGAGATCGTCCGCGCCGAATCCTTGCAGCACCTCGGCGATCACCGCGCCCGCAGCAAGGCTAATCCCACCCAGAGCGGCTGGCGCCAGCGGGTAGCGCCACAGTAGCGATAGATAGAGATTGGCGCCAAAGGGTGAGACCCAGGTTCGGCCATGCCGACCGCGCCCGGCGCTCTGCTGCTCAGCCAGACAGACGGTCCCGGACGCCGCACCCTGGGCCGCAGCGCGCATCAAAAAGGCATTAGTGGAGTCGATTTGCTGGTGCAACTCCAAGGCCGCGAGCCGGCTTCGACCAGACTCGCTCATCTCGTTTATGAGACGGTTGGCATCGAGCAGTTCGAGCGGCGTGTCGAGCCGGTAACCGCGTCCACGCACGGACTGGAGCGGGAGACCGAGTTGGCCGGTGGTCTTGCGCAACGCCTTCCAGACCGCCGCGCGGGTGATGCCAAGATGATTGGCGAGGGCCTCGCCCGAGTGGAACTGGCCATCGGCCAACAGCTCGATCAGCGCCAGATCACGCTCCATACCCATCTCAAGCGACGCTGGCGAGCCAGGCGGCCCGTGCTTGGACGACCGACTCGGGGGCTGAGTGCGTCAGCATCAGCTCACAGGTGTCGTCGCGCGCCGGGTGCGGATGGGCAGTGAGTGTCAGGAGCTCATCCCGGCGGAACAGGTGGATTGTGACGGCACCGTCGCGCCTGGCGGTGCGCGCGACCAGACGCTCCAAGTTCTCGGCGGTTGCCCGCAGCCCATCGACGGCGATGATCAGATCACCGGGAGCAATCCCGGCGGTCTCTCCAGCGCCGCCCGAGATGACGTTCTGCACCAACGCCTGCGCGCTGTCGGGACTCAGACGCAGATCCAGCGTGGGTTGCGCTCGCGCCGAATCGAAGCGCTCGACGCAACCTCCGAGATCCTTGGCGCCTTGGGACGGGCGCAGACGCATCTCGATACCGACAGCCTGCAACAATGGCTCAAGCTCCAAATCCTCGGTCGAGTCGACCGCTTGGGCGAGGAAGTCTGTCAAATCCAGTCCCGTGACCTCCGTAGCGAGCGCTGCGAAAGCGTCCTCGGCAAGCCCGATACCGTTACGCCCATGGCGCTGCCAGAGTGCACGCATCACGGCGTCGAGCGAGCAGGCGCCAGCGGTTTCGTGACGGATCTTCAGGTCGAGCGCCAGCGCCACCAGTGCGCCCTTGGCGTAGTAGCTGACGATCGCATTCGGCGCGTTCTCGTCCTGCTTGTAGAACTTGGTCCAGGCATCGAAGCTGGAGTCGGCCAAGGTCTGCACGAACCGGCCGGGATTGCGCATGACGCGGGTGATGGTCTCGGCGAGCATCGCGAGATAGGTCGTCGCGTCTATACAGCCGCTGCGCACCAGCGCCAACTCGTCGTAATAGGAGGTGATGCCCTCGAAGACCCACAGCAGGCGTGTGTGCACCTCGCGATCCAGACCGCCGTCGACGAAGGCTTGAGGCCGGATGCGCTTGACATGCCAGAGATGGAAATACTCGTGACTGCAAAGCCCCAGAAAGCGGTTGTACTGCAGCGATGCAGCCTCTTCGCCGGGGATGGGCAGATCCTCGTGCGAGCAGATCAGGCTGGTGCAATAGCGATGCTCCAGCCCGCCGTAGCCCTCGCCGAGCGCCATGACCAGAAACAGATAGCGGTCGATCGGCAGCTCGCCGAACAGTGCCGCATGCTCGGCGCAGATCTTTGTGAGATCGGCGATCAGCCGCGCTTCATCAAGCCAGAACTGTCCGCTGATGACGACCTGATGCGGGATGTCGTCAACAGCAAAGCACAGACGCTCGAACTCGCCCATTTCGACTGGATGATCGATCAGATCGGCGTAAGACTCGGCCTGGTAGGTGCCGAATCCGCCAGGCTCGGCATCAAGCGGGCGCAGGCTGGTGGCCACACGCCAGTCCTGGAGGGCGGGTTCTTGCGGCGCCAGCAGCTCGACCCGGCAAGGCCGGTCGTCGAGTCCCGCGACTCGCAGCAGAAGACTCGATCCGTTGAAATAGGCGTGGGTGAGGTCCAGGTGGGCAGCCCGCACCGAAAGCTCCCAGGCAAAGACCTGGTAGACGACTCGGATTTGCCCGCCCGCACATTGGCAGATCCAGGTCTGTTTATCGCGTTTTTCGAGCGGCAGGGCAGCGCCAGCCGCGTCTTCGGCTCTGATTTCGATGAGATTACGCGCAAAGTCGCGAATCATGTAGCTGCCGGGAATCCATGCCGGAAAACTCAGCTCGACAGGACCACCTGGCAAGTTCTGCGCATGAATTTCGACGCTGAAGAGGTGACGTTGGGGGTCGGTAAAGTAAACGCGGTAACTGAGGTCGAACACAGTTGAACTCGAAACGGGCATGCGGCGTCATCCAGAAAAACGAAGCCCGCGCAGACACGACTGCATCGTTGGGATTGAGCAGTAAGCATATCCTAACGCATGCGAGGTCGGGAAAGACCAGTGACGCTTAATCTGAGCGAAAAGCTCGGCCCGGATCGCTAGGCGACGTCCAGGATCTTAGCGTCTTTGAGGTGGGTTGGTGGCGCGAGCGCAGACAAGGGGTGGCAGGTGAGCAAACAGGCGACTGATCCCGAGACCGAGTCTCGGGATCAGGCTTTGGCTACCAGCGAGGCTCTCTTGATGGGCGCTCTTCGCGTGGCTTGGCTTGGTTGACACGCATGTTGCGGCCTTTCACCTCAGTCTCATTGAGGCCTTTAATCGCAGCGTCCGCCTCGGAGTTAGAGGGCATTTCGACAAATCCGAAACCTTTCGAGTTTCCAGTGAATTTATCGGTGATCAGACTCACGCTCGAAACCTCGCCGTAAGCACCGAAAGCCTCACGCAGCTCGTCTTCGGTCACGCCGTAGGCCAGATTGCCAACATAGATGTTCATCGTTCGATTTCCATGGAAAGCGCATTGAAGAGAAAGTGAGAACGGTCGAAAAATCAATGCACAACTGATTCGCCGGTCTTAGCCCCTACCGTAGGGAGCGCAGCGCGGGAAGACTGCACCCAAGCCGCACGTAAAACGATAATTTAAACGCCGCGCAGCTCCTATCCGTATATCTACTGCCAGCGCCGGCCATCAGAGCCGCTTGCGCGATCGGACAGACGAGCGGGAGCGTGCGGCTCGCTGGCGAGGCCAGACTTCCTCTGGAAGTCATGGCCGGCTCGTCTGCCGTCATGCGCCAAGATCACCCCTCGATAAC
Organism: Thiorhodococcus sp.; assembly: GCA_029257385.1. Taxonomy (GTDB): domain Bacteria; phylum Pseudomonadota; class Gammaproteobacteria; order Chromatiales; family Chromatiaceae; genus Thiorhodococcus. The sequence goes on along the minus strand of JARIBS010000084.1, from coordinate 7,862 downwards.
ACGCAGTGAGTTGGTCTTGAATGCCTCGCGATCCTCCTTGGACGATGGGTCATAGCCCTCGCTCTTCATTTTCTGCTTCATCCAGCCAGGCAGCACGCCGCGAACATAAATATTGCTTGAGTCATCGGGATCGACATAGCGCTTGTATTGACGGTCACTCACGGGCTTGCGCTGTGCGGCAGGGCCACGTCTGCGCTTGGGCGCAATAATGGAAATGATTTCATCGATCTCATAGCCATTATCGAAAATAATTTCCTTGATCTGCTGGACGACATCATCTTTGCCTTCCTGTCGACGCACTTCCAGCATTTTTTTCAGCTCAGATTTTTTATCTTCTGCTTCTTCGAGCTGGCGCTTAATTTCTTCAACGCTAAGGTTAGCGTAATCCACTAGACATACCTCTCAAACGGTTTTCATCAGATTTAAATTAAAGGCCCATTCCGATGTGCCTTGGGGGATAATGTATGCGATCATCAATCGATGTCAAGGATCTCGATGTTTTATTTTTGCAGTTATTTTTAATTGAGTCAAAACGACGCTAAACGCGCCATCAATACATTTAAAAGCGTAATGACCCAAGACGCCAATCGGTACATGCATGGCCAAGCCGCCGCAGTCTGAACAGATCGTGCGATTGGGCACAGCGAAAAACGTCGGATCGTATCAGGTCTATTGAATTGGCGTGCAGTTGTGCTCGGGGAGAGGTTGGAGCTTGCGTGTATCTTCGTCGTAGATATCGGGACTCGCCAGACAGTCAATCAGCACCTGGATAACGCGTGGTGAACATAGCGTCTCCATAACTGAAGAAACGATAGCCTCTGGCAACCGCGTGCCGATAGGCGCTCAGGATTCGCTCATGACCAACGAAGGCGGCCACCAGCATTAGCAGCGTCGACTCCGGCAAATGAAAATTTGTAATCAAGGCGTCCACCACCCTAAAGCGAAACCCTGGATAGATGAACAGTCGGCTGTCGCCACGAAACGGCTTGAGAATACCCTCGCAAGCCGCCGTCTCAAGGCTCCTCACTGCGGTCGTGCCCACTGCGATAATCCGTCCACCAGCCTCACGCGCGCGCTGGACGCGATCGCACACGGTCGTATCGACTTCGAGCCATTCGGCATGCATCCGGTGCTGATCGAGTACATCGACCCTGACCGGCTGAAAGGTTCCAGCACCCACATGTAATGTGATTTCGGCGCGCTCAACACCCATGTCAGTCAATGCACGCAGCATCGGCGCATCAAAATGCAGACCCGCCGTGGGTGCCGCGACTGCGCCATCATGGCGAGCAAGCAGCGTTTGATAGCGGGTCTCATCGTCGGCGTCGTCCGGTCTGCGAATATAAGGCGGCAAAGGAATATGACCATGGGCTGCCATCTGCTCGGCAAAGGTTGTTGCAATCGCACGCAAGCGCAATAGATCGCCCGCGCGCGCCATAACCTCCAAGCGCGCGCCGCCAGTTAACTCAATAACGGTTGCAATCTTGGGCGATTTGCTAGCGCGCACCTGGGCGAGGGCCTCGTCAGGTGCCAGTAGCCGCTCGATGAGTATTTCAACCTGCCCGCCGGTCGCTTTGCGCCCAAACAGTCGCGCCCGCATCACCCGCGTGTTATTGAACACCAGCAGGTCATGCGGGCGCAGTAAGCGCAGCAGATCGACGAACATCGCGTCCTGCGGTCCGGCGTCGAGCGCCTCCAGGACCATCATCCGCGAACCCGCGCGTTCTTCAAGCGGGTACTGCGCGATCAATTCTGATGGAAGGTCGTAATGGAAGTCTGAGCGATGCATCCGTTCAAGTGTAACACTCCACGCAGTGGAGCCTAGAGGTTTATCGACTCATCCAGTCGCGCCACGATTGTGATGCGCTTGGTGGCATCCTGCCCAATAGCTCAAGGCTCCGTGGCACGACGACTCCTATATTATAGGTCGCGCGACGTCTCGCCACTGCGTATACGAAACCCCATACAGGATTGTATAACATGATAAAACTGGGTATTGACCGGTTGCTCCAAACCTCTGAGCTGCGCAAACCGCTGCAGGGGCGGCGTGTCGCTCTGCTCGGCCATTCGGCCTCGATGACATCGCGTGGGCTGCACAGCCTGGATGCGCTCATGGCGTTGAGCGAACTCAACATCACCGCAGCATTCGGCCCGCAACACGGGATGCGCGGCGACAAGCAGGACAATATGGTGGAAACACCCGATGAGATCGACGCCCGTCATGACATACCGGTCTACAGCCTGTATGGAGACGTCCGTTATCCGACGCCGGAAATGCTCGACAGCTTCGATGTACTGCTCGTCGACCTGCAGGACATCGGCACCCGCATCTACACCTATGTCACCACGCTGGCCTATCTGATTGATGCCTGCGCTGCGGCGGGCAAGGCACTGTGGGTTTTGGACCGGCCAAATCCAGCCGGCCGCCCGATCGAGGGGACCATTCTGGAGCCGGGCTGGGAGAGCTTCGTCGGGGCCGCTCCGATGATGATGCGGCACGGATTGACCTTCGGCGAACTGGCCAGGTGGCTCATGACCCATCGCAAGATCGATTTGGATCTGCAGGTGGTGACGATGGAGCATTATCGCCCGGCAGAGGGTCCAGGTTACGGCTGGCCGATCATGGAGCTGTCCTGGGTTAATCCCAGTCCCAACGCATCGAGCTTGAACATGACCAGATGCTTCCCCGGTACCGTACTGCTTGAGGGCACCACGCTGTCCGAAGGCCGGGGCACCACAACCGCGCTGGAGCTAGTCGGCGCGCCCGATCTGGATTTCGAGCGTATCCTCGCGCGAATGCGCCGCGAGCGCCCTGATTGGACCGAGGGGGCGCTGATGCGGCCCTGCTGGTTCGAGCCAACCTTCCACAAGCACGCCGCAAAGCGCTGTTCGGGACTCCAAATCCACACCGACAACAGCCACTATCGGCATGAGGATTTCAGGCCCTACCGCCTGATCGCGCTGCTCTTTAAGAGTCTGCGTCTGGAGTACGGGGATTATCCGCTCTGGCGCGACTTTCATTACGAGTACGAAACCGAGCGCTTGGCGATCGACCTGCTCGCGGGCGGTTCTTTCCTGCGTGAATGGGTCGACGACCCCGAAGGCCAGTCGGGCGACTTCGAGCAACGCTTACGTGCGGACGAGTCGGCATGGACCGAGTCTGTCGCGCCACTGCGCATCTACTCATAAATACCGGCTGGTTATGGAAAGCGCCAGCGTATCTCCATACGCTGTCTGGCAACTGATTAGCCGCTCACGATAGACGTCTCGCCACCGCTTTTGGGGGGCTGAGCGAGACCGAAACCGAGCGCCACCCGCAAGCCAGGCCGGTTGTCTGATAACGCAATGGTGGCACGATGGAGTTGGACGACAGCCTGCACCAGGCTCAGACCCAGGCCGCTGCCTGGTGTGGAGCGGCTGTCGTCGGCGCGGAAGAACCGCCGAAAGACCTGATCGTGCAGCGCGCTCGCAATGCCCGGGCCGTTGTCGGCAACCTCGATGCGCACGCGCCCTGCCCCGGCAACCACCACGACGCTGATCTCGCCTCCGGGCTGAGTGTATTTGATGGCATTGTCGACCAGATTCGTCAGCGCCTGGAACAGCAGGTCTGGATCGCCGAAAATCCATGCCGATTCGGGCGCTGAAGCGTCAAGCCGCTGCCCGCGCTCGGCGGCTACCGGTTCGTAGAGTTCGACGAGATCGGCCACCAGTGGGGCGAGATCGACAGGCTGGAATGCCGCGCGCCGACTGCCGGATTCAATCCGCGCGATACGTAGCAGCGCATTGAAGGTCGTGAGCATCTCGTCGGTATCGGCAATCGTCTCCTCCGCCAGTGCGTGCGCCTTGCCGGACTGCGGGAGTTCTGCGCGCAGCAGCTCCAGCGTGTTGCGCAGGCGTGTCAGCGGCGTGCGCAGGTCGTGGGCGATGTTGTCTGAGACCTGACGCACGCTCGCCATCAGCGCCTCGATGCGCTCAAGCATCCGATTGAGCCCGCTCGCGAGTTGATCGAAATCGTCGCCACTGCCGGTTGCAGAAATCCGCCGTGAGAGGTCGCCCTCCATGATCTCGGCGCTGATCTGATTGATCGATTCGAGCCGTCGCACCAGGCTGGCGCTCATCAGCCAGCTTCCCAGCAGGGCCAATGCCGCAGTGATCGCCAGCCCCCAGGTCAGGGCGTCTAGGATGATGGTGCGGGTCGCCTCGAGGTCACGCACATCTCGCCCCACCAAGAGATGCAGTCCGCCACGCAACTTGAACACCTGCGCCCGTGCCGCGTGCTCTTCTGCGCGTGCCAGGCCCCATTCACGCAGCCGGAAGCTGATCCAGCCATCTACGTCCGGCACGTCGGAGGGCCAGCGATCCAGGTTGCCGACCACCCGCTCCAGACGCTCATCGACCAGCAGATAGACGTTGAAGCCGACCGGATCGCGCGCCACGCGCTCGCTGATCACCTTAGTGAGTCCGCTGAGGCCACGCTGGCGATACTGCTCGGCCAGACCACGAATCTCGGCTTGGATGGTCGCGGTGGTCTGGCGGTCCATGTAGCCTGCCGTCGACCAGTAGATGAACCCAAGCAGGATCGCCACCGAGATGCCGAGCAGGAAGACGTAGAGTAGAGCGAGACGAAAAGTTGAGCTGAGCAGAATCCGCGCCGCCCGAGAGCGCAGTTGCGCCAAGGCGCCGAGGGCAAAATTGGGGGTGGTCATTCGGCGCGCAGCATGTAGCCCGCGCCACGCACCGTATTGAGCAGAGGTAGAGCGAAGTCCTTGTCGATCTTGCCGCGCAGACGGCTAATATGCACATCGATGACGTTGGTCTGAGGGTCGAAGTGATAGTCCCAGACCTGCTCAAGCAGCATGGTCCGGGTCACCACCTGCCCGGCATGACGCATGAGACATTCGAGCAGACGAAACTCGCGCGGCTGGAGCTGGATCTGCACGCCAGCCCGGCTCACCTCGCGTTTGAGCAGGTCCATCTCCAGATCCGCCACGCGCAGGCGTGTCTCGGGTGCCTCGGCGCTCCCGCGACGCAGCAACGCCTCCACACGCGCCTGCAGCTCGGAGAAGGCGAAGGGCTTGATGAGATAGTCATCGCCACCGGCGCGCAATCCCTCGACACGATCATCCACATCGCCCAGTGCGCTCAGAAAGAGCACTGGGGTCTGATTGCCCGACGCACGCAAGGTGCGCACGATGCCGAGCCCATCAAGGCCCGGCAGCATCCGATCGAGAATGAGCACGTCATAGTCGCCGCTTGCGGCCAGCAGCAGCCCTTCCCGGCCATCGCTGGTCTGATCCACGACGGCCCCGGCCTCGGCCAGGGCTTTATGGAGATAATCCGCCATCTGGCGATCGTCTTCGACCAACAAGATTCGCATCGACACTCCGCTCCCGCGCATGACTCAAGTCAGGGGCACCGCCACGAAGCGCGTGCGCCCCTCCCGCTCGACCCTCAAAATCAGCGTCTGCTGCTCGGCCTCGAAGGCCCCGCGCACCGCCGCGACGAGCTGATCGGGTGAGTCGATCGGCTCGGCACCAACCATCGAGACCAGGCTCCCCGCCTTGATGCCCGCCTTGGCGGCCAGGCTGCCCGGCTCGACCCGCGCGACCAGCGCCCCAGTCTGCTCAGCGCTCAGTCCGGCACGCAGGCGCAACTCAGGCGTCAGCGCCGCCAGATAAAGTCCCAGCCGGGGTTGATCGCTGTCCTGCTCGACATTATCGGCGAGTGCGACCTGTGTTTCATCGCCCGGCATCTGGCCGACTTTCAGCGTCACTTGGCGCGGCTGTGCGTCGCGCATGATCTCAAGGTCTATTGACGTGCCCGCCTTGGTCGCCGCCACGATTCTCGGCAAATCCTTGTAGCTCTCCAGGCGTTGGCCCTCGACGGTGAGGATCACATCGCCCGCGCGCAAGTCTGCGCCACTCGCCGGTGCACCGGCAATCACATCCGCCACCAGCGCGCCCTCGGTTCCGGCCAGCCCCAGCCCAGACGCCAACGCTGGCGTCACCGCCTGGATTTGAATGCCCAGCCAGCCACGCTCCACCCGTCCATTCTCACGTAGTTCGGTCACGACTTGGCGCACCGTATCGGCCGGAATGGCGAAGCCGATACCGACACTGCTGCCAGTCGGTGAGTAGATTGCCGTGTTGACGCCGATCACCCGTCCGCTGGTATCAAACAGTGGACCGCCGGAGTTGCCACGGTTGATGGCCGCATCGATCTGCAGATAGTCATCATAAGGACCGGAGCGAATGTCACGTCCGCGCGCCGAGATAATCCCGGCATTCACCGAGCCACCGAGTCCGAATGGATTGCCCACCGCGAGTATCCAGTCACCCACCCGCGCCGTTGCCGATTCGCCGAGTTCTACGTAGGGGAGCGGTCGGTCGACCGTGATGCGTAGCAGCGCAAGATCGGTTTTTTCATCGACTCCGACGATTTCGGCCTGATGCTCTGAGCCGTCATCGAGCACAATCATCACCTGCTCAGAACCCTCAATGACATGATGGTTGGTGACGACATAGCCCGCTGAATCGACCAGGAATCCCGACCCCTGACCCTGAACCCGACGCGGCTGTGTCTGAGCGCGCTCTTCGAAGAAGTGCCGGAACTGCTCGGGGATCGGCATGTCCTCGGGCAGTTCCCGATGGCCGGGAATCGCCATCCGACGGGCCGATTGAGAGGTAACCTGGACGTTGACCACCGCAGGCGTCACCCGCTCGGCGATGTCGGCGAAGCTCGGTAACGTGCTCACGGCTGAGGTCATCGGCCCCGTCGCTGTGGCGAGGGCCGCATCGCTGGCATGGGCCAGGGTGCCAGCAAGAGAGAGCGCGGTTGCGACCGTGACCGCGCGTTTGAGCAGTCCCCGCTTGACCATCAAGGGCTTGCGCGTGGGTATTAGTTGGATGGTGAAATCGGCATTGTGCATGACATGAACCCCCTGATGCTAAATGGCTGACTCACAGTGATGATGATGTCGTTATGAGCGAGACGCCAGGTGCGGCGTATCCGACAGTTGGCAGTATCGGGATGCACCCATTGCTGCAAGCTTAATGGGGCCTTAATTTTTCGTTAGGTTATCCAGACTGGCAGATCCGTGTCGGCGTATCCGCACGGCACACCCTCACCACCCATCACGCGCCGGAATGAAGACGCCATCGACGGTGGTGCGAAGCGCTTCGGTTAGCCGGGTGATGAGTGCGGCATGACGCTCCTGCAGGGTCACCTTCAGCCGTGCCTTCTCCTCGGTGACGACCTGCAGAATCTCGGCCCGCATGTCATCGCGCGAGACGGCCTGGTCAATCTCGATGGCGGCCTTGTCGACGGCGAGCCAGGTCACGATACCGGCGCCAACACCACAGACAATCGCCCAGGGGCCAGAGGGTGCGCAGACAAGCGCTCCGCCAGCGGCAGACGCCAGCACCCCGCCGCCTTTCTTGGCCGCGAGCTTTGCCGCCATGGTCGCGCCAGCTTGGACGCTCTTCTTGGCACCCACTTTGGCGATGATGGTGCCGACGACCTTATTGGAGAGAAATACCGTCGCCACCCCGACAGTCGCACCGCTGGACCCCGCCGCACTCGCCCGCCAGACGTCGCGCTCGAGATGCTCGAGCGACGCCCAGCTCAGTGACGCGCGCATGCAGGGATCGGCGTCCGCGCGCGTTTCGATCCGGTCCTTGAGCGTTTGAGATAGGTCGGAGAGGCGCGTGAGGGTATCGTCAAGTATCGTCTGCTCGAGCGTCTGTTCACGCGCCTGGAAGTCCGTCGCCTCGAAGAGGTGGGCCTCGAGCTGCTCCTTCATCAGCTGCGGGAAGTCTCCGAAGATCAGCGCGCCAAGGCGCTCGTATTCACCCAACACCGTG
>JARIBS010000071.1 GCA_029257385.1 Thiorhodococcus sp. | reverse complement strand
AATTTACCCGTGACCGACATCGAGCATCTGATGCGAGACGATCAGTTGATCGTCTCCAAAACCGACCTGAAAGGGCGGATCACGCACTTCAACCGGGATTTCGTCGATATCAGCGGGTTCACCGAGGAGGAACTGCTCGGTGCCTCTCAGAACATCATCCGTCATCCGGACATGCCTCCTGCGACCTTCAAGGACATGTGGGAGACCATCCAGGCCGGGCGGCCCTGGGCCGGAGTAATCAAAAATCGCTGCAAGAATGGCGACTTCTACTGGGTCGAGGCCAACGTCTCACCGCTGCGCGCCGACGGGGTCGTCACCGGCTACATCTCCGTGCGACGCAAACCCACGCTTGAGCAAATCGCCGAGGCCGAGATTGTCTATGCCCGTCTGCGCGCTGGTAAGGCCGCCCAGCCGCTGCTGGCCAGACTCTCATCGAAGGTCCAGGACATCCGCATCACGCGCGCGCTGCCCGGCGGACTGGGCCTGATCGCCCTGCTCTTCTCGCTCGCGCTCGCGCTCTCCCTCATGAGCCTGAAGACCGCAACCGACCAACTCGAACGTATCACGCAAGAGACCCATGTCCTAGAACAGGCCTACAACAGCATGCTTCTACAGGGTCTGCAAATGACCGCCGCGCTGCGCCACAGCCTGCTCGAACCCGCTGACAAACAGGCCCGCAACAATGTGACAACGGCGAGCGCTCAGTTTGACGCCGATCTCGATCTGGTGCGCGGACTCTCGGCCGGGGACACGCAAGCGCTCGCGACGCTCGACGCTATCGCAGCTGAGCGGCGAAACCAAACCTCAGCTCAGCAACGCGTCCTGCAGCGCATCGACAGCGCCGATCTGGTCGGTGCCAAGCAGATCTACGACCTGGAAGAGAACACCAGTTGGCGCACCTATAAGATCCTACTCATGACCGGCACCGAGCGGGTCGAGCAGACCGCCCGGGCCGAGCAGGACGCCGCCATCGCCGCAGTGGCGCTCGCTAAACGCCAGGCGATCGGAGCCTCCATTTTCGCGTTTCTCGCCGCGACGGTGCTTGGTCTCTGGCTCACACGCAAGATTTCGCGGCCATTGAGCACCACGCTGGGACACCTCGAGTCGATCGCCGAGGGCGACTACAGCTCACACATCCAGGCCGAGAACCAGGATGAGTTGGGTGAAATGATGCTGGCGGTCAAGTCCGTCCAGTCGCGTCTGGACTACGATACGCAAGAGGCTCGCCGCGTCGCCCGGGAGAACCTGCGCATCCGCTCTGGTCTCGACAATGTAAGCCTGCCAGTCACGCTTTCGGATGACCGCAACAAGCTGGTCTACATCAACGCAGCAGCCCGCCAGCTCTGGTCCAGGATGTCCGAGAACATCCGGCGCAGAGAACCGACTTTCAACGTCGACACGATGATGGGCTGCACGCTGGCAGACTATTTCGAGGACCAGGAGGTGGCCACGGTCTATCGCGCGGATCTAGGCGAGACCCGTGAATTCGACATGCTAATGGTCGATCGCAATCTACGCCTGACCGCCAGCCCGGTGCGCGATGAGCACGGCAGCTATTGGGGACGCCTCACCCAATGGCAGGATCGCACTGCGGAGGTCACCACAGAGAAGGAGATTGCGACGCTCATCCAGGCGGCTGCGGGCGGCGACTTCAGCCACCGGCTCCAGGTCGAGGGCAAGGATGGATTCTTCCTGCAACTCAGCGAGGGCCTGAACCGGCTGACGACCATCGTCGCAAGCGGTCTGACCGACGTGGCCGAAGTGCTGAAAGCCATCGCATCGGGCGATCTCAATCAAACCATTGAGGCCGATTACGAAGGCACCTTCGCACAGGTCAAGGACGACACCAACACCACGGTGGCGCGGCTGCGCGAGGTGGTCGGTCAGATCCTTGAAGTCTCTGACGCCATCGGCACGGCGGCGGGGGAGATTTCATCGGGCAACGCCGATCTATCCGGCCGCACCGAGGAGCAGGCGGCCAGCCTGGAAGAGACCGCAAGCTCCATGGAGCAGCTCAACGCCACGGTCAAGCAAAATGCCCAGAACGCTGATCAGGCCAACCAGCTGGCGCAGGATGCCAATCTGGTCGCCACTCGCGGCGGCGACATGGTCCAGCGGGTCGTTGAGACCATGAGTGGCATCCAGGAATCGAGCCGACGCATTGCCGACATCATCAGTGTCATCGACGGTATCGCCTTCCAGACCAACATCCTGGCACTCAACGCCGCAGTCGAGGCGGCGCGCGCCGGCGAGCAGGGGCGCGGCTTCGCGGTGGTCGCCGCCGAGGTGCGCAGCCTAGCACAACGTAGCGCCCAGGCCGCCAAGGAGATCAATGAGCTGATCACCGACTCGGTCGACAGGGTCGAGGACGGCACCAAGATTGCCGCTCAGGCGGGCGACACCATGGTGGAGATCGTCACCAGCTTCCGGCAAGTCGCCGGTCTGGTGAGCGAGATCACCGGCGCCTCGCGCGAGCAGAGTTCCGGGATCGAGCAGGTCACTCAGGCGGTCGCGCAGATGGACGAGGTCACTCAACAGAACGCGGCCCTGGTGGAGCAGGCCGCCGCCGCAGCCGAGAGCCTCGAGGATCAGACGCGGGTGCTGGCCCAGACGATTTCTATGTTCAAGCTCACAAGCCGCCACGCGACGCCCGCCCCGGCCCCGGCCATGCCCAAGTCTCGCGGCACCACCGCGCCAGCGCCGAAAAAAAGCATCGCGGTCGCCAAGACCAGCCGTGCGCCGGTCAGACGAGCCGTTACGGCGGCTCCCAGGCTCGCCGACGACGCCGATCAGTGGGAAGAGTTCTGAGGCCCGAGACGCGGTCGCGGACTGCCTGACACGCGTCATCTGTATATTTCGGCACCGAGGTCTGCCAATCAGCGCGCATGCGCAGGGCCTCGCGCGCCGCATTTGACCCGCTCGACGTCACCTGTTAGAACCGACGCGGTTTCTCCAGAGCCACGAGCGGTTACTTCCATGCCTTTTAGAATCTCGCGCTTCACAGCCACTGCGCTGGCGCTCGCGGCCCTGATCAGCGGCGCCGTTACGGTGCTCGGTTTCGCGCCCTTTTCGCTGTACCCGCTCACCGTCATCGCCCTTGCGGTGCTCTACCATGCGCTCAATCGTGCGACGCCACGCGCCGGATTCTGGCGCGCCTGGCTCTACGGTGTCGGTCTTCTGGGTTTCGGGGTGTTCTGGATTCGCATCAGCCTGAACGAGTTCGGCAACATGGACGCTTGGGCGGCCAACCTCATCACGGTGATCTTCATCGCGGCCATGGCGCTCTATTACGGGCTGATGGGATGGCTACTCGCGCGCCTGGCCGCCGGCGGACCCTTCTGGAGCGCGCCGCTGCTGCTCTTGCCCGGGCTGTATGTGCTGTTTGAGTGGCTGCGCGGCTGGCTGTTCACCGGCTTCCCCTGGCTCAACCTCGGATACACCCAGATCGACGGCCCGCTGGCGGGCTACGCGCCAGTCGCCGGGGTCTACGGTGTCAGTCTGCTGGTGGTGTTGTCGGGCGGGCTGCTGTGGGGACTGGCGCGCTGGTCGTCCCGCGCCCGGATCGCGGCCGGCACCGGGCTTGTGG
>JARIBS010000065.1 GCA_029257385.1 Thiorhodococcus sp. | reverse complement strand
GGGCTTGCAGGACTGTCAGTGAGGACATGGGAGTGTGTGGCGTGTGGAACGCCTCATGATCGCGATCAGAACGCAGCGATCAACACACTCATGGCCGGGGTCGGAACGACCCTCGAACGGGACGTGCGGCGTGCCGCATGATCCCTCCCGGAATCCCCCGGCTTTAGCCGTGGGGAGGTTCAACTTGATAAGATAATCCGTGTTTGCATCCATGAGAAGCTTGTTTGGTAGTGCCCTTTTCTGCATGGCGGCGCGACAATTTAAATCTATCTAATCAATGCTTTAAGCCAGAAGTCATCATATAGATCGAGGCACTACCAGATTTCGTATGGTCTGTACTAGACAGATTCGGTCTATCCGCCTGAGATCCATATACGCGCATCTAGTCTAACGGCTCCTGCAACACACTGAGCCGCCGCTATCCTGTATTGCACGATCAGAGATTAGACGATGGAGCAATTGCGCCTCTCGCGCCCACGCCCGTGCTCGCTCAGACTCGACTGGCGCGTACTGCCGCCAGCCAAGATTCTCTGATGGCGATTATTTCCTCATCCGTCCTTGCACACGCAAACGCAGTGCGTTGAGTCGGATGAATCCTGTCGCATCCTTCTGATCGTAAGCGCCTGAGTCTTCCTCGAAAGTCGCGATGGACTCATCGAATAGACTGTTGGTCTCGGACTTACGCCCAACCACCATAACGTTGCCCTTGTAGAGCTTCAGTCGCACAACGCCGTTGACCACCGTCTGAGTATGGTCGATGGCGGCCTGGAGCATCTCGCGCTCTGGGGCGAACCAGTAGCCGTTGTAGACCAGCGTGGCGTAGCGGGGCATCAGCTCGTCTTTCAGGTGTGCGGCCTCGCGGTCGAGCGTTAGAGACTCGATGGCGCGGTGGGCCTTGAGCATGATGGTGCCGCCGGGGGTCTCGTAGCAGCCGCGCGATTTCATGCCGACATAGCGGTTCTCGACGATGTCGGCGCGTCCGATGCCGTTGGCGCCGCCGATACGGTTGAGTTCGGCCAGGATCTCGGCCGGACTCATGGCCTTGCCGTCGATGGCGGTGATGTCGCCCTGCGCGTAGGTCAGCTCGATGGTGGTGGGCTGCTCGGGTGCCTGCTCGGGAGAGACGGACCAGCGCCACATGTCCGGGCCGGGTTCGACCCAGGGATCTTCCAGGTCATAGCCCTCATAGGAAATATGCAGCAGGTTGGCGTCCATGGAGTAGGGCGACTTGCTGCCGTCGCGCTTCATCTCCACCGCGATACCGTGCTGCTCGGCGTAGTCCATGAGCTTCTTGCGCGAGAGCAGGTCCCATTCGCGCCACGGGGCGATGATCTTGATCTCCGGGTTGAGGGCGTAAGCGGCCAGCTCAAAGCGCACCTGGTCGTTACCTTTGCCGGTCGCGCCGTGTGAGATGGCGTCCGCGCCGGTCTCGGCGGCGATCTCGATCAGACGCTTGGCGATCAGCGGGCGCGCGATCGAGGTGCCGAGCAGATATTCGCCCTCGTAGATGGCGTTGGCGCGAAACATCGGGAAGACGAAATCGCGCACGAACTCCTCGCGCAGATCCTCGATGTAGATCTCCTTCACGCCGCCCGCCTGGGCCTTGGCGCGTGCCGGTTCGACCTCCTCGCCCTGTCCGATATCGGCGGTAAACGTCACCACCTCGCAGTCGTACTCATCTTGCAGCCACTTGAGGATGACCGAGGTATCCAGCCCGCCGGAATAGGCCAGAACCACCTTTTTGATTGCGCTCTGCGCCATCGTCTTGCTCCAAATCGTCTGTTGAAGAACCCGCCAGTGTCGCGGGTCTTGTCGTTTATGGGGAATGCCATGATCGGCAACCGGGCGCTATAGCGCGGGCCCGATTCGGGTAAGTCGCGCTCGAACCCAATCGCCTCAGTGCTCTTTCGACGCCAATGGCCGGTCGAAGGCTTCGCTATAGGTTTTCGCGTAAGGCTCCAGCGTTTGGAGCACATGGTAGGGCACCACGCGCGACTCGACACGCGCGAACTTGCTGCGCACATAATTGAGGTTGCGCAATAGCTTCATCTCGATGATGGCGCGTGCGAATTCCAGCCCCTTCGGACCCTTCTTGCGCTGTAGATAGACGACCAGCTTGCGGATCAGGTAGGGCGGGCGTTTGGCGCCGGGCGGATGGGTCAGCCGTTCGATGAAGCGCGGCATGCCCCTGGAGCGGTCGCCGCTCTGGGTCAGCTCGGTGAATTCGAGATCGGGGCGCAGCATCTCCAGCAGCTCCTCGCCGGTCTCGGTGCGTACCAGCACCCACTGCCAGCCAAGCTCCGCGCCCATGTAGCCGATGGTCAGATCGCACAGACTGTTGGGGTAGTCAAAGCACGAGAGACAGGCCGACGGGAAGACCCCGTGGAGCTTGTCCATCGGAAAATCAACATAGTTGACCCGCTCGGTCTTGCCGTTCTCATGGCGCAGCCAGAGGCTGAAGTCCTGCATGAACTCATGATGGACGACGGTCTCGGGCGAGCGCGAGATCTGGGTCAGAAAGTACTCGAGATCCGGGTAGGACACATTGTCGCTGCACGGGATGCCGATGACGTAGAGACGCTCAAGCCCCAGCTCGGCCTCGACCGCCCGCAGCATGTGCACCTGACAGCCCGTGCCGATGAAGGCAAGCCGTTTGATGCCCTGCTCGCGCACCGTGTCGAGCAGACTGAGATTGGCCGACAGACAGGGCTTGTTGCCGGCCGTGGCGAGGACTTCCGCCGGCGTGCGCGCGAGCACCGGTTGTGCCTTGAAGCGCGTGCCGGGCGCTGCGGCGGTGGTAATGACGGCCTCGACCTTGCCCTGTTCGAGCAGGCGTGCGCCCAGTGTCGTGACCATGCCGGACCATTGGGCATTTGGATTCGGTCGGCGCATGCGTGCGGCATACTGGGCACGATAGATGCCGAAGCGCAGTTCGTCGTCAGGGCGACGGTTGCGCCCGTGCAGACGCTGCTCGATCTCCTCGGTCTGATTGCGTACGAAGACGCAAGACTTAGACATCAGGTCACTGAGCGTGCTGTCGCACAGACCGCAGTCGCTGCACAGTCGTGGGCGGCCTTTGAGCCGCTCGTCGTTGCTCAGCAGCGAGATGGTGTCGAGACCCTTGGAAGGGCCGAGTTCTTCGGGTGCCAATGCCGCATCCATCAGACGCCGCTCCCGTCGGTTCGACGCGTGGCGTTGCCGCTGGGGTAGCTGCGAAGATGTGAAGGGGTCTGCATGCTCTGGTGTCTCCTCGAAAATATCTGATCTGATGTTACTGCCGTGGATCTTGTCAAAGCGTGGCCGCGCTGCAAGCCGGTGCGGGCGTCCTGACGAGCCTGCGTCGCGGCTGTCTCGCCGCGTTTGCACGCCGCTTCAGTCTGCCCGAAATCGCGCACGTCGGCACAGTCTATTGCTTGGGCGCAGAGTTGCCCAAATGCGCCCGCTTATCTGGATAATAGAGTCTGTTCAGACACGGCGTTCTCGATCATCATCGTCAGGCCATCAGGGTGTGAATTCGCTCCTCAATGGCTGACCGATTGCGCTAAGGTGCTTGACCTTGGTCCGGCAGGGGCGCTAGGGTCGCGTGCTTGATCGAATAGACACCGCAAGGGATGGGTGCGTCATCCGCGCGCGGTCCCAAGCATGAATCAAGTCGCCTCTGGCGTGCAGGCGCGAGACGCTCCTGCGCGACATGCACACTGTGTCTCTAACGATAAGCGCCACTCGATTCATCACAGCAACTAGGCTCGCCGCGTATGTCCATCCCCTTTCCTTTTTCCGCCGTCGTCGCTCAAGAGGAGATGAAACGCTCCTTGCTGATTGCGGCCATCGACCCCTCGATCGGCGGGGTTCTCGTGTTCGGCGACCGTGGCACGGGCAAGTCCACGGCCATCCGCGGACTCGCGGCCCTGCTGCCGAAGATGCAGGCTGTGGCCTGTACCTACAACTGTGACCCGGATGCCCCCAACGACGCCTTGTGCGCCGATTGCCGGGCCAACCGTGTCAAGGCGCCGTTGAAAGGACGCCGGGTGCCGGTGCCGGTGGTTGACCTGCCGCTCGGCGCTACCGAGGATCGCGTCATCGGCGCCCTGGATCTCGAACGGGCGCTGACCAAGGGCGAGAAGGCTTTCGAACCCGGTCTGCTGGCACGTGCGCATCGTGGCTTCCTCTATATCGACGAGGTCAACCTGCTTGAGGACCATCTGGTCGACTCGCTGCTCGATGTGGCCGCCTCCGGCGAGAACCTGGTCGAGCGCGAAGGCTTAAGCGTGCGCCACCCGGCGCGTTTCGTCCTGATCGGCAGCGGCAACCCGGAAGAGGGCGAGCTGCGGCCCCAACTCCAGGACCGCTTCGGTCTCTCGGTCGAGGTCAAGACCCCCGGAGATCTGCCCACCCGCATGAAAGTCGTGCGGGCGCGCGATGCGTTCGAGCGCGATCCCGAAGCCTTCGTCAAGAAGTGCAAGCGCAACGACGGCAAGGTCCGTCGACTCATCGAGAAGGGCCGCGCGCTCCTGCCCGAGGTCGTAGTGCCGGACGCCTCGCTTGAACAGGCCGGTCGGCTCTGTATCAAGCTCGGCACCGACGGTCTACGCGGCGAGCTGACGCTGATTCGCGCCGCGCGCGCCCTGGCGGCCCTGCAGGGCGATACCGAAGTCACCGACACCCATTTGAAAACCATCGCAACCTCGGCGTTGCGTCATCGGTTGCGGCGTGATCCGCTCGATGAGTCAGGCTCCACCAGCCGAGTCGAGCGCGCGGTGCAGGAGCTGTTTGGCGAATGACCACAGCCGCCCCGAATCCGGCCACGACGGACACCGCTGGAGCGCCCCCGCGTCAGGCCAGCCCCGGCCCCTCGACATGGGACGACGCGGTTTTGGCCGCCGCGCTCATGGCGGTCGACCCGGCCGGCACCGGTGGTATTTCGGTGCGTGCGCTTGCAGGACCAGTGCGCGATCAATGGCTCTCGATCATGCGCGACTTCCAGCCGGAAGGCACACCCATACGCCGCGTACCGCTGCATATCTCGGATGGTCGTCTGCTCGGTGGTCTGGATCTGGCTGCAACTCTGAATGCCGGCCGCCCGGTCGCCGAGCGCGGTTTGCTGGTCGAGGCCGATGGCGGGGTGATCGAGCTGGCGATGGCCGAGCGGATCGCACCGGGTACGGCGGCGCGTCTGACCATGGCCTTCGACGCTGGGGAGGTGGTGCTCGAGCGTGACGGTCTGGGGATGCGCAACCCATCGAAGTTCTCCGTGGTCGCTCTGGACGAAGGCGTTGGCGAGGACGAGGGTCTGCTCAACGCCCTGCTCGACCGGCTCGCCTTCCATCTGGAGCTGACACCGATCCGTGTCCATGAAGCGATCGTCTGCGATTACGACGTCGAGGACATCCTCGCGGCGCGCGCGCGGCTCGCCTCGGTCACCATCGACGGGGAACAGATCGAAGCCCTGTGCGGGACCGCAATGGCGTTGGGCATCCCGTCGTTGCGCGCCTCTATCTTCGCCTGCCGGGTGGCCTGTGCCTCAGCGGCGCTGGAAGATCGCACCGAGGTGACGGACGAGGATCTGGGCGTCGCCGGGCGTCTGGTGCTGGCGCCGCGCGCCACCATGCTCCCGCCGATGGAGGATCCGCCGGACGCCGAACCACCGCCACCCGAGCCGGAAGAGCCGGATGAGGAGCAGAATCAGTCCAACGAACAGCAGGAGCCGCAAGAGCTCGATGACAAAGTGCTGGAGGCGACCCAGGCGGCCATTCCGGCCGGTCTGCTGGCCCAGCTCCAGATGGGTACGCTGCGCCGCGCGCGCGCGCGAGCGACCGGCAAAGCCGGCGCCGTGCAGAATGCCCCTTCGCGTGGGCGCCCGGCGGGGGTGCTGCGTGGCGAGCCACGCGCCGGTCTGCGTCTGAACGTGGTTGAGACCCTGCGCGCCGCAGCACCCTGGCAGCGTCTGCGTCGCGAAGAGCGCGCGCGTGTTGGACAGCACTCGACACGCATCGAGATCCGTCAGGACGACTTTCGCATCACCCGCTTCAAGCACAAGTCCGAGACCACAACCGTGTTCGTCGTCGATGCCTCCGGCTCCTCGGCCCTGCATCGGTTGGCCGAGGTCAAGGGCGCGGTTGAACTGCTGCTCGCCGACTGCTATGTGCGTCGCGACAAGGTTGCGCTAGTGGCTTTCCGGGGCAAGACGGCCGAGATCCTGCTGCCGCCGACGCGCTCACTGGTGCGCGCCAAGCGCACGCTGGCGGGTCTTCCGGGCGGTGGCGGAACGCCACTCGCCTCCGGCATCGACCTGGGGATGATCCTGGCCGATGCGGTTCAGCGGCGCGGCGGCACGCCGGTTTTGATTCTCATGACCGATGGTCGCGGCAACGTTGCCCGCGACGGGACCGGCGGGCGTGCCCGCGCCGCCGAGGAGGCGACAGCCGCCGCGCGCGCGGTGCGCGCTCTGGAGATCACCTCACTGCTCATCGACACCTCGCCCCGGCCGCAGCAGCAGGGCCGCGACCTGGCGCGCGAGATGGGCGCGGTCTACCTGCCACTGCCGCACGCGGATGCGACTTCGCTCAATCAGGCCGTACGCGCGACGACCCAGTAGCCGGATGGATAAGGTGACACGATGATCCCGCGCTTTCGCAACGTTTGCTTGGGAGACGTCGGTCCGCTCTACCCATCCCAGGGGAGCATGGTCAATGCGTGCGCGCAATATGGGTGACAGGCTCAACTGGGATCGTGATGGCCGTGACTGGCCCAATCGTGATGCCAGCCGTTTCGTCTCGACCGGCGGGCTGCGCTGGCATGTGCAACAGATGGGGCAGGGACCGGTGCTGCTGCTGTTGCACGGCACCGGGGCGGCGACCCATTCGTGGCGGGATTTCGCGCCGATTCTGGCCGAGCACTTTACCCTCATCGCGCCGGATTTGCCTGGCCATGGCTTTACCTCCGCGCCACCCTACGAGCGTATGTCCCTGCCCAACATGGCGGACTTCGTCACCGATCTGATGCAAGAAATCGGCGTGATGCCGGACCTAGTGCTCGGTCACTCGGCCGGCGCGGCGATCCTGATCCAGGCGTGTCTGGAGGGACGGATGGCACCGCGCGGGATCATCAGTCTCAACGGCGCGCTTTTGCCCTGGCGCGGCCTGCCCGGGCATGTGTTCTCACCGGCGGCCAAGCTGATGGCTGGCAACGCTCTGGTCTCGCGTCTGTTTGCTTGGCGGGCGGGCAATCGCCGGGAGATCGAGCGTCTAGTCGAGAGCACCGGCTCCACTCTGGAGCCGTTTGGCCTGGACCTCTATCAACGTCTGATCCGCACGCCTACCCACGTGCGCGCCACGCTATCGATGATGGCGCATTGGGATCTGACCCTCATCGAGCGGGGGCTGCCGAGTCTGGCAACGCCGCTCTTTTTGGTCGTCGGCGAGCAGGACTCCACGGTGTCTCCGCGCGAGGCGCGACGCGTGCGCGCGCACTTGGCACCAAGTGCCGAGCTGGCGGCATTGCCGGGACTCGGGCATCTGGCGCACGAGGAGCGCCCGCGCGATGTGGCTAAGGTCGTACGTCGGATCGCTGCGCAATTGGGCCTGCTGCCGCCATCGTCCATCTGATCTCAGTCTGTTTTTGTTGACCCGCGTCAGGATGCCACTGGGGTGGGGTGCTGCTATACTGTCAAGCAATGTTGACAGTAATGTGGGTAATAAGAAATTGACAGTCGCAGCTCCGAAGGTTCCTGATAGCAGTCTTGGTCGGAAAAAGCCGCATGCGGTGGTGATCGGCAGCGGGTTCGGCGGTCTGGCCGCTGCAGTGCGGCTCGCCGCGCGTGGCTTCCAGGTCACGGTGCTCGAACAACTGGACGCACCCGGCGGACGTGCTTATGTCCACCAGCAGGACGGCTTCAGCTTCGATGCCGGACCGACCATCATTACCGCGCCCTTTTTGCTGGAAGAACTCTGGAGCCTCTGCGGGCGACGATTCGCCGATGATGTCGATCTGCGCTTGATGGATCCCTTCTATCGTATCCGCTTCGATGACGGCAAGATCTTCGATTACAGCGGCGACGCCGAGAAGGTGAAGGCGCAGATCGCGCAATACTCGCCGGCTGACGCGGACGGCTACGATCGCTTCATGAAGATGAGCGAAAAGGTCTTCAAGGTCGGGTTCGAGGAGCTGGGGCATGTTCCATTCGGCTCCCTGATGGACATGGCGCGGATCGTGCCGGATATGGCCCGGCTGCAGAGCTACCGTACCGTCTACGGTATGGTCTCGAAGTACATCAAGGATCCCTACATCCGTCAGGTGCTGTCCTTCCATCCGCTGCTAGTCGGTGGCAACCCCTTTACTGTCACCTCCATCTATGTCCTGATCTCCTTCCTGGAGCGCAAGTGGGGCGTACATTCCGTGATGGGCGGCACGGGCGCGCTCGTCAAGGCGCTGGTCAGTCTGATTGAGGGGCAGGGCAGCGTCATTCGCTACAAGTCCGGGGTCGAGCAGATCCTCGTCGATAACGGCAGGGTGTGCGGGGTGCAGTTGACCTCGGGCGAGAAAATACCGGCGCAGGTGGTCGTGTCCAACGTCGATCCGGCCATGACTTACGGCAAGCTGCTCAAGGACCATCCGCGCAAGCGCTGGACCGACAAGAAAATCGCGCGCTCCACATATTCCAATGGGCTGTTTGTCTGGTACTTTGGCACCAAGCGCCAATACCCGGACGTCAAGCACCACACCATCCTGCTTGGCCCGCGCTATCGCGGACTGATTCAGGATATCTTCAAGTACAAGACGCTCTCCGAGGACGTCAGTCTCTATCTGTACCGCCCGACCGCAACCGATCCGAGCCTGGCTCCGGACGGCTGCGATACCTTCTATGCCCTGTCGCCGGTCCCTCACCTTGGCGGCGAGACCGATTGGCAAACCCAGGCAGAGCCGTACCGCGCCAGGGTCGCTCGTTATCTCAGCGAGACGGTGCTTCCGGGACTGGAAGATCAGATCGCGACCTCTTTCGTCACGACACCCCTGGATTTCAAACACAGATTGAACTCCCATCTGGGTGCCGGTTTTAGTTTAGCGCCACTCTTGACGCAGAGTGCGTGGTTCCGCCCGCACAATCAGAGCGAAGAGGTGGATGGTCTTTATCTGGTCGGCGCGGGGACGCATCCGGGGGCAGGCGTGCCCGGGGTCATCTCTTCCGCGCGGGTCCTTGATACGGTGGTGCCTGATGCCTCAAGCTTTGTCTAATCACAACGACACTCAGAAGAAACATGCGTCGGCGGCGGACATCACCGCCTGCCGCGACCTGCTGCGCTGTGGTTCGCGCTCCTTCTACGCGGCCTCGTTCCTTCTGCCGCAACGCTTCCGCGACCCGGCGATGGCGCTCTATGCCTTCTGCCGCATCGCCGATGACGCCATCGATTGTGTCGGCGACGATCCGCTGCTGCAGGCCGATGCGCTCGAAATGCTCCACGATCGCCTGGACCGTCTCTATGCCGGCCGCCCGATCGACGACCCGGCCGACCGTGCGCTAGCCGATGTGGTGGTGGAGTTCGCCATGCCCAAGCGTCTGTTCGAGGCGCTGTTGGAAGGCTTCGAGTGGGACGCACAAGGTCGCCGCTACGAGGACATCTCCGGCATCTATGCCTACTCAGCACGGGTCGCTGGAGCGGTTGGTGCCATGATGGCCGCTCTGATGGGTGCGCGTTCGGAGGAGCTAGTCGCGCGCGCCTGCGATCTGGGTGTGGCCATGCAGATCACCAATATCTGTCGCGATGTGGGCGAGGATGGTCGCAATGGCCGGCTCTATCTGCCGCGCGAGTGGATGCGCGAGGCCGGGATCGACCCCGACGCCTGGCTGGAAAACCCCATGTTCAACGATGCACTGGCCTCAGTGATCCAGCGCATGCTGCAAACCGCCGACAGGCTCTATCAGCGCTCTGACGCTGGTATTTCCGGGCTGCCAATGGGTTGCCGGGCCGGGATCAATGCCGCGCGTTATCTCTATTCGGAGATCGGTCGTCAGGTCGAGCGTCAGGGGCTCGATTCCATCTCCCGGCGCGCGGTGGTTCCCGCGCCACGCAAGCTACGGTTGCTGGCGCCGATCCTAGGCAGAGCGGTGGTGACATCGCGCTCTATCTCCGCGCCCGCGCTCGATGAGACGCGCTTTTTGGTCGATGCGGTGGTTGCCGCGACACCCAAACCGGCATTGGTGGGTTTCGGCGACCGTGTCGTGTGGGTGCTTGAACTCTTCGAAACCCTTGATGAGCGCCAGCGCGCACCAGGGATGAGTTGATCTCGATCGTTTGGGCCGCATACCAGGGCAAAGCAGTATCTCACTCGGGATTTCCCGCACCTCGCGGTGCGGGAACCGGCGCACTGAACGGTCCTTGAGTGCAGGTTCCGGTGCCGCCTAGCCGCGCCGCAGTCGGTGCATGGCGCTCAATCCGCATCAGAATCATATCGGCGCTCAGTCGAGTCCTGCTAGATCCCACGCAGTAGGTAGGAGTTACTCCAGTAGCCGTTCAAGTGCCGAATCCCGAACTATAGCGTTCGACAGGATTATTTAAGAATTTGTTTTTAATGATTTAAATTCTGCCTGGATAATCAATCGAACGGCTATCTTCCCCAGACGATTCTGGTTTTCCACCCGACTATGATCACAGCCGCATCAGCACCCGAGGCGACGATCTATCGCGTATTGATCGTCGATGACGATCCTGTCACCTGTGCAACCTTGGCCGGATACTTCGAGCAAGCGGGCTACGCGATCACCGAGGCCAAGGATGCCTTGGAAGCGCGCCAAGCCATGAGGCGCGAAACTATTGACCTCGTCCTCTTGGACGTTGGTCTGCCGGGGGAGGATGGATTCAGCCTGATCCGAGATATCCGCCGGCATTCAGAGCTGCCGGTGATCTTCGTCAGCGGTCGGGATCAGGACCTCGACCGCATCCTGGGGCTAGAGTTGGGGGCGGACGACTATGTGGTGAAGCCCTTCAACGCCCGTGAGGTCGTGGTTCGCGCACGCAATCTCTTGCGCCGCTCGCTGGGCCGCCAGGATGACGACGAGGGACCGGTACGCCGGGACTTTGCGGGCTGGTCCCTGGATCTGCGTCGGCGCTGTCTACTGACACCGGGCGGGGAGCGTGTCGAGCTGACTCGTGGCGAGTTCGACCTGCTGGAGGCGTTAACGGCTAAGCCGGGTCGGGCGCTGAGTCGGGACGCCTTGCTCGATCATGTGAGCAAGCGTGACTGGCAACCGTCCGACCGTACCGTCGACGTGCTCATCGGGCGGTTGCGCCAAAAGCTCGGAGATGATCCGCGGGCGCCGCAACTCATCATTACCCTGCATGGCGTGGGATATCTGTTCGGGGCATCGGTTCAGACCCACTGACGGATGCATCTGTTTGCACCAAGGTGCGCCAGGCACTCGTAAGGACGCGGCGCGAGCGTGCGGCACTGGTTCTGAGATCCTCCAAGAGACCCTCCAGCTCGGCACTCGCGACCCGTGCCGCCGAGACCTCCAGCTTCGCGGCTTGCCGCGCCAGATTTCTCAATCCCAACCCATTGGCCGATCCGCGCAGACGGTGCGAGGCTGCGGTGACGGGCGCGATTGCACCCTTTGGGCGATCGGCCAGCTCGGCGAGTGTGGTGTCGCAGACCCGCTCGAAGGCCGCCAGGATACGCGCCGTCCGCTCGACACCCAGGTGCTCCAGATGGCCGCACAGGACGGTTCTGTCCAGAAACGGCACGCGTGCGCCTTCGGCAGTCAACCGGGCCAGGGTTTGCTCGAGTTCGTCCGGGTCGAATGGTTTGATGATCAAAGCGTCGATGCTGTCGCGCCGGTTGAACTCTTGGCGGGCCACATGCGCAGTGACCGCGACGATGGGCAAGCGCCAGTCGGTAAGCTCGCGTATGCGCTCCGCGACCTCGAAGCCATCCATGTCGGGCAGGCGGATATCGAGCACCACCAGATCGAGTCCCCGGCCTCGCTGCCGCTCGACTGCGGCGATCGCCGCAGTCCCGTTCGCGGCCAGGGTTACCCGGTGTCCTGCGCACTCCAGCAATCCGCGAGCCACGAGCTGGTTCACCTCGTCGTCCTCCACCAACAGGATCGACAGCGACCGGCCGGCCGCTGTCGGCTGGCCGACCTTGCACGCTGGCGCGATGGCCTCCGAGACCTGCGGCAGAGGCAACTCGATCCAGAACAGGCTGCCACGTGGACGTGCCGAGCGCACGCCGATGCGCGCGCCCATGATCTCGGCCAGGTGGCGGCAAATCGACAGGCCCAGCCCGCTGCCGCGATCCCGATTCAGCGGCGCGCGGCGCAGCTGGGTGAAGGGCTCGAACAGGTGCTCGAGCTCGGCCGTGTCAATGCCGCGCCCACGGTCCTCGACTTCGAAGCGCACCCGTTCGCTAGGCCCCAAGCGCAACCGCAGCGTGACTTCACCGCGGTCGCTGAACTTGAGCGCGTTGCCGACCAGATTAAGCAGCACCTGCTGCAGTTTGCAGGCGTCGCCGCGCACCGCGCCAACTGGTAGTTCGGGCGTGTCGAGGACCAGCGCCAGCCCCAACTCCTCGGCGCGTGGCGCCATGATGGAGGTCACATTGTCCAAGATCTCCCTCAGGCTGAAGGGCCCCACGTCGAGTGAGAGCTTGCCGGCTTCGATCTTGGAGTAGTCCAGTACATTGTCGATCAGCGCCTGTAGCCGCTCCCCGGAGCGTGTGATGGCCTTGGCGTAGATCTGCTGATCAGCGCTCAGGTGATCACGGCGCAGGAGTCGCACGGCCCCCAAAATGCCGTTGATGGGGGTGCGAATCTCATGACTGGTGGTTGCGAGGAACGCGGATTTGACCCGATTGGCTTGCTCGGTCTCGGCAAGCGCCCGCAGATGGGCGGTCACGTCGCTGAGCAGCAGAACCGAGCCGGAGTATTTGTCACCGATATCCA
The DNA here is from genome assembly GCA_029257385.1 of Thiorhodococcus sp. Classification (GTDB taxonomy): domain Bacteria; phylum Pseudomonadota; class Gammaproteobacteria; order Chromatiales; family Chromatiaceae; genus Thiorhodococcus. The sequence continues at coordinate 20,026 of JARIBS010000065.1, read as the reverse complement.
AGATCTCGCGCCGATGGACGTCGAAGCTGCGTCGGCCTTGCTGGGTATCCAGGGCGATGGTGGCACCATCCGTTAGCGGCTGATCAGCCAGCAACGACTGAATCAACGCACGTGCTGGTAGCTCGCCCCGGGGCCGATAGTAGTAGGCCTCGCCCGAGTCGGGTTCCATTCCGAGCAAGCGCCAGGCGGCAGTATTGAGGTTTTCGACAGCGCCAGTCTGATCGAGCACGAACACCGGATCCTGGATACTCTCGAAAAGCGTTAGATATTTGTCTTTTTCGTTGGTCAGCAGCCGGTTCTTCGCCGTCAGCTCGGCGATCGCCGCATCCTGGTCGGGGCTCGCCCAGTCCGCGCAGATGGCGATCTCCAGGCGGTCGAAGAAACGCTCGACCATGCGCTGGCAGAGATCCTGGTCGTCTGGCTGCGGGGTGCAGTCTCGCGCCAGGTCCAGATAACAGCGGCGGAAGTGTTTGACCAGCCCCAGGTAGAGGCACAGAGTGACCCCGCAAGCCCGGTGTCGACGGGCCGTCATCAGTGCGAATCGGCAATAGGGATCGTCGCTATAGTCGGCATCCGCCGCCATCGGCAGGGGTGCGTCGCACGCTGTCAGGGCCGCCGCCAGATCCGCGCTCAAACCCACGATCGACTCTCGCCAGGCGCGGATCAGGCTCGGGGTGTAGCGGAAATACCCGTTGTGTCTGGCGGCGTGAATGACCTGTGCGACGAGACGGTCTTCGTGGAGAAGGATCTGATCACGCAGGTCGTGCAATGGCCGAGTCATGGCGTCGCCTCCTGTTTCGGAGCGGTTCGCGAGCAGGCCGAGTCTGCTCCTGCCCGACGTCGAGCCGGGTATACCTCAGCTTCTAGGTCGGTACAGGATGGTACCGCCATCGCCGACCGCATGGGCGCCGCCTTCCTGGTCCAGGCAGAGCGCCCGCAAATTGGCTTGGCAGCCGGTGTCCTCCGCCACCCACTGGCGGGCGCCGTCCTGGCCGGTCGTGCTCCGCAGCGCCGTGCCTCGCGTGCCAACGGCCAGCGTGGTTGCGTCGGGCCGGCCGGCGATCGCCAGCAGGTCCGCGCGGGTTCCGCTGGATACCAAGGTCCAACGCGCGCCGTCGAAATGCACCAGTGTTCCGGCCTGTCCGGTAACATGGATATCCGAAAGCCCCCGACCCCAGACGCCGAACAGAAAGGCCTCGGTGCCGACCTGGAAGGCGCGCAGGTCGCTGCCGTTCCATCGTAATGCCAGGCCGAGGTCTCCGACCGCCAGCAAATGATCGGCGTCGGCGCCCCAGAGGGCATAGAGCGCGCTCTTGGTGCCGCTGGGCAAACGCTGCCAGTTGGTGCCGTCGTAGCGCAGGACCAAGCCTTCGTCGCCGACGACGAAGACATCATGCGGGCCGAAGCCGGTCATCGCAAGCGCCTTGGTTCGGGCATTCAGACGATGGACCTCGCGCCAGCGCTCACCGTCATAGTGGAGCACACAGCCATACGCACCACAGGCAAAGACATGTCGATCCGAGGAACCCCAGATGCTCTGCAGATCAAGCGAGGTGGGTACGCTCATTGACTCCCAGCGGGTTGCATCACCGGTCAGGATGGTTCCGGCCTCGCCGACAGCGAAGTGCCGCCCCGACGGCGCGGCCCAGATGGCACGGAGCGTGTGATCGGTGATTCCGTCGCCGACCCGGTGCCAGCGTGCCAGACGCGTTCGGGGTACAGGATGGACGCTGGTCTCGGCGTTGGGTGTTGCTGGTGCGCCGGACCTCAGCACTGTTCCCAAATCTCCCACCGCCAAGGCGTAATTTGGGAATAGGGCGACGTCGTACAGATCCTGCTCACCGCCTTGGGCGATACGCTCGATGACCCCGTCCGCGAGTCGATAGATGCCCCCGCGATCGCCGACCAGAACCAGATTCACAGTGTCTCCAGCCATGCCGCGCAGTCGCTCAAAACGATCACGCGAGGGCATCTCCGACCAGTTGTCGCCGTCGAAGTGCAGCAGACAGCCGATCGAGCCGTTAGTCGCTGAGTCGTGACCGCCAACCAAGGCGTAGACGTCGTCGGGCGCGCGCGCCCAGAGACGGTTGAGGTCGGCGCCGGTCCCGGTGCGCATCTGGCGCCAGGCATCGCCGTCCCAGCGGATGACCAGGCCGTTGCGACCGCAGGCCATCAGGGTGCCATCAGCCAGTCCGAGAACGCCGCGCAGGTGGCCCTCGACCCCGGTCTCCAGTTCTTGCCACTGTCGACCGTCGTGGCGCACCACGCGCCCATGGTCGCCCACGGCCCAAACATCGCCCGAGTCGTTGCCCCAGACCGCAAACAGGGGTTGATTGGTGCGGCAGCTGCGGTAGCGTCGCCCGTCCGCATCGGTCACACCGCCCTGAACCACGCGCCAGACCCCGGCGCTCCGCTCGCAGATGACGCCCATCCAACCGACCGTGAAGACGGTTCCGGTCGCATTGCCGCACACCGCGTGCAGTGGGAGCCGGGTGCCGGACGGCTCGAGCGTCCAGCAGTGGCCGTCCCAGTGCAGCACCAGGCCCGCGTCGCCGACCGCGAAGACGTCCTCGGGTCCGCTACCCCAGAGTCCCCAGAGGACGCCGGCCCGGGTGTCATGATCGGAGCTATCGGTGACGGCTTGGCGGTGCCAGTCACGCAGGCTGCGCGGCTCTTGGTCTGGTTCGAGCAAGCGGCTCAGAAAGCGTCGCCGCGCCAGCGAGGGCAGCGCAGTGCTCATCGGTGCCCCTGCGGACGCAGCCGCTCGCGCTCCGCCCCGAGCAGCGCGTCCAGCTCGGCGCGCGTGGCCTCGTCCTCCAGGTCAAGCTCGGCCAACTGCCCCGGATCTTCCAGGGCCGCCGCCAGCCTCGCCTCGAAGCCCTCGTCGGCGCGCCGCGACAAGCCTTCGGCACAGCGCAGTGCTAGTGCATCGAACGCCCCGGCCTCCGGGCTCTCTGGGGCCGAGAGGACGACCGGTGTGCCCGCGTCGGAGCCGAATGCGAGCAGCGGGGACAGCGGCAGTTGTGCCAGGCTCGGGATGCCGGCCTCCCCCAGACGGTCGCCGAGCGGGGAGCGGGGGAAGAGCTGGATGTCGTCCCCGCAGTGCGGGCAGACCAGGCCGGCCATGTTCTCCACCCAGCCGAGGATGGGCAGACCACGCTCACGACAGAAGCGCGCCGCCTTGAGGCTGTCGTGCAGCGCGACTGCTTGAGGACTAGTTACCAGCAGGGCGGACGCATCGCTGCCTTCGAGCAGATCGCAGAGGGTGATCAGCTCATTGCCGGTGCCGGGCGGCATGTCCAGAATCCAGTAGTCCAGCGGACCCCAGTCGAAAGAGCCGGCCAGATGATGGATGAAGTCGAACTTGTAGGCGTCCCGCCAGACCACCGGGGAGTCGGTCTCCGGCAGCATCATGGCCAGCGAACCGAGCACCAGCTCGGTGGTCGCGTCCGGGGAGCGGTAGCGGGTGGGCCGGATACCGACCGGTCCGACCTTGACCCGCTCGCCTTGGACGCCGAAGAAGACCCCAGCGTTGGGTCCGTGGATGTCCGCGTCTCCAAGGCCCACACGATGTCCTTGCTTGGCCAGGGCTGCGGCCAGATTCGCGGCGACCGTGCTCTTGCCGACACCGCCCTTGTTGCCCAAAACCAGCAGGATCCGGCCCATCGCCGCGAGACGTGTGGCGATGAGTTCCCGGTCGTGGCCCAGCTTGTCGCGCCGGCAGTGATGCTCTTCCGGGCAAAAACTACAGGCGTGGCCGAGTCCGCAGGGCGTGGGCGTATCTTCGATTGTGCGCAAGTTCACCATGGGTGCGGGCATGGCGTCAGTCCTCCTTCAGCGGTCCGAGGTCGACCTTGATCCAGCCCGGCGTGGTTCGCTTGAGCCCATCGCGTTGACCGGCAGCGCCCTCCCAGACGGCGAAGGCAAGGGGTTGGACTGCGCCGGGCTCGAACCGGGCGGAATATTCACCCTCGATATCGAGCGGCCGCGACATCACCAGCGTCCATTGATTGTCGTCAGCCAGACGCGCCGTGCGGTAGTGACTGCGTGCACTGACCGGTTGCATCTCCAGTTTGGTGGACGAGCCGAAGCCGCCCGCGCCCAAGTCTTCCGCCAGGTCACTGTCGGAGTGCCAGTACCAGATATTCACCGGTCGCTCGGGGGTGCCCATCATGTGCGAGGTCTGGACATCCGTACTCAATGCAAACTGCACCGCGGCCCCGTCACGAGTAAGGTCCGAGGCCATTTCCTGGTCGGGCGTCGTGTCCACCCAGCGCAGCTTCACATAGAGACGCTCGCGGTCGCTCGCGACACTGAAGAACAGCGGGATGGGCGCGCTAACGCTATCTTTGCGCAGCTCGATCGACGCATGCACAAAGGGGGCAGGCACCAGCTGCACCTGGTATTCAGGGACCCGTTCCCAGAGGGTATCCTTCGGGTCGTTCGGAATCTGCAGGAAGACACCGCCGGGAATCACCGTCAGTGGAATGGTCTCGCCGGGTTCGACCCTGAGCGCCGTTGGATTTTCTGAGGCGGCGTTCGCGGTCCCTGATGTGTGCAGCGCGATAGCTGCGATCAGGCCGAGACGCGTTTTGAGCATGATTGTGTGCATGCGCTACCCCCAGAGGTGCTGCGCCGACACCGAGCCCACCGATGCGATCGGTGGGCTCGGGGCGGCAGCGTCGAGTGTGGATTGAAGATGTGCCAGATCGAGTGCCCACAGGCGCTCCAGGGCATTGCCGAGCGCTGCGAACAGTGGATCGTAGCCCCGCTCCTCGCAGGTCGCCGACAGCCGTGGAGCCAAGAGGCGACACTGCGGCTCCAGGAGCCGGACGATGAAGTCGTGTCGTGCCTGGCGGTAGCCGCGCAACTCATCGTCACGACCGAGGGCGTGTCCCTCAAGATGGCCGAGCCAGGCGAGACATTCGAGTTGGCAGGTCAGATGGTCCGGCATTTCCTGCTCGACGCCGCCCTCGTGGGTTCTCAACCCGAAATGGCGGTAGAAGCCGGCATACTGAAGCATCAGTCGCGGCCGACCCTCGCCGCCGAGGAGGCTCTCGTAACCCCCCGCACACAGCGGCACCAGCGCCCGACCCTTGGGGCCCATGTCGAACAGGGCGATGTACTGGGCCTCGAATTCCCGGAAACTGGTGGTGGCCCGGGGCAGCCCGATCGAGTCTCCGTAGCCGCACGCGAGTGCCCGATCGAAGGCTTCCGGGAAACGTCCATCGGCGAGCTGTTCGTAAAGCTCCGGCACTGGGTGCGCGAAGGCGAGCGCTAGGAGCTGCCAGGCCTGGGAGCGGTCTAGGATGGGTTGGATGCATTCCGTCATGGCGTCAGCTCAGCTTGAAGAGTTCCTGATGGCGGTAACCGATCAGCAGATCCATCAGCTCCGATCCTTCGCCGCGTGCCTTGCGCGCGCGTTCGGCGGCCAGGGTGTCGAGCACCGCGCCGACGCGGGGTCCAAACAGCCCCTCCAGATAGTCGATGGGAATCCGCGGGGCCGATTCCGGCGCCCCGTCCGGACCCAGCCGTGGCGGCGCATCGGGCGGGATGTAGAAGACATTGGGCTGGGTGCCCCGCTCGGCGAGCAACGGTAGTGCGACCTGGTATTTCTCGACCAGCAGATGAATCGGGCCTTCGGTGTCGTCCTGGTATCCGACCCAGCGGATGCGCCCGACGCACTGACGGGCGCAGGCCATGGGCAGACCCTGCTCGATACGCGGATAGCAGAACAGACACTTCTCGGACTTGGAGATGCGCTCGTTGAAGTAGACCTTTTTGTAGGGACAGGCGGTCACGCAGTAGCGGTATCCGCGACAGCGCTCCTGATCGACCAGGACGACGCCGTCCTCCTGGCGCTTGTAGATGGCATTGCGCGTACAGGCCGCCAGACAGGCGGGATTGCTACAGTGGTTGCACAGACGCGGCAGATAAAAATAGTAGCTGTTGGGGTATTCGCCCTTGCCCTCGTCCTCGTCCCAGTTTGGTCCCCAGGTGGGCTTGACGTTGGGCCGCATCCAGGGATCGGCGCCGGTCATCAGGCTCCCCTCGTAGTTGTATTCCCAGGGAATACCGTAGTCCTCCATCGAAGGCTCGTGACCGATCTCGAGCTTGCCCTCGGCGTCGAAGCCGCCGCCCATGTCCTGGAAGTCGCGCGGATAGCCCTTGCCCGGGCGGGTCTCGACGTTGTTCCAGTACATGTAATCGCGGCCATTGCGATTGGTCCACATCAGTTTGCAGGCTGAGGTGCAGGTGTGGCAGCCGATGCACTTGTTCAGGTCCATGACCATGCGCAACTGGCGCTTGACTTGGTTGGTCATTGATAGATGCTCCAGGGCTTCAGGCCCGCTCAATGTCGACGCTACTCTCGTGTGCCAGTTGGTTGGCGTTCCACTTCCCCAGAATGAACTTCAGGTGGCCCCAATTGCCCACCAGCTCGAGTGGCTGGAGAATGGTCGCGGTAACGTTGTTGAGCGGCTTGCGCTGTTCGTATTGATGCGGTTCCCAGCCGTGCTCCATCATCAGTGCATCAGCCGGCAGACTCGGGTAGAACTTGGCTTGGGCGAAGAACTCGCCGATGCCGTTGAACACCCGCACGCGCGATCCATCGCTGATACCTTTGCTCTGCGCGAGGATCGGGCTTACATAGACGTTCGGCTCGCCGCGCTGTAGACGCATCATGTATTTGTTAGAGCGCCAGTTGCTGTGGATGCCCCAGCGCGTATGCGGCGTATAGAAGCTCAGCGGATAGTTGGAAGCGTCCCGGCCAGCATGGTGGCGTGCGGTCGGCACGCGCGCGCCCAGTTTGATGAAACGGTCGTGATCGCAATAGAAGGTGATGCGACCGGAGAGGGTCGGGTAGGGCTGTTTGTCCACGACCTGACGCTCGAACGGATTGATCGGTGTGTCTGGGCGCATCCGAGTGTGGGCCGGGCCGCCTTGTTCGTTGAGCACGAAGAAGCCGCGCTTGGCTCCCTCCTCAAGTGTGCCGTCGAGTTCGGGACTGTTGTCCACCAGCCAACGCACGGCGTCCTGCTGGGTCAAAAGCTGGCCGTCCATGGTGAAATCGTCGTGGATTCGATGCAGGTCGCGCGTGACGTCACCGTCCTGGACGGCGCCGATCCCGCGGGCGATCGCCCGTTCCTGAATCTTGCGTGCCAGCAGTGCCATGATGTCCCAGTCCGGCTTTGCATCACCGATCGGATCGACCGGCGCCGTGAAGACGTTGACGAAGCGGTGAAAGCCGACCGAGCGTAGATCCCAAGCCTCATAGTGGCTGGCCGCCGGTAGCACGTAGTCCGCCCACTCGGCGGTGGAATCCATGCGCACGTTGACGTCGACGAACAGATCCTGGACTTCTGCCAAAATACGTTCGCGGTAGCGGTCGGTGCCTTTGTTACGTCGGAACTTGTTGTCCGCGATCAAGATCAGTCCCTTGACCTCGCCATGATAGGGCATCCCCTGCTCGTCAATGCTCTCCTGGATCATTTCCATCAGCTCATCGACGTCGAAGCCGACCCGCTCCTTGAGCTTGACCGGGTCATAGTGCTCCCGGGCTTCCCGGAACATCTGACCGCGCATGAACTCGCCCAGACCACCGGCTTCCAGGCGCGGGAGCTTCTTGAAATCGAACAGCGCCAGTCGCTGCAGTGTCGGTTGACTCCACTCGAGCCAGGAGGTGTCCAACCCACCGCTCGGCCCACCGTGACCGGTCAAGGCCAGCAGCAACGTTTGCGCCCAACCAGTGTGGAAACCGTTGCTGTAGCGACCAATGTTGAATCCGTTCAACAAGACCGCCTTCTTGGCCGCAGCCAGATGGCGTGCCTCCTGACGGACGATGTCTGGATGCACGCCGGTGATCTCCCGGGTCGCCTCCGGGGTCCATTTCATGGCCTCCGCGCGCATGTGCTCGAAGGCTGGACGGACGCTGATTCCCTGGACTTCAAAGATCCCCTCAAGGGCGGGGTCGAGCCCCTCAAGGGCGATCGACTTGTGCTCGCTTCCCATCGAGCCGGGTGCTGGCACGGCCTTTTTTGCGCGCTGATCCCAGAGATAGAAGACGTCGTCCTTGCCATCGGTCACGAGGTCGCTCTGGCGCAGCAGGCGCTGATTGTCTTCGCGCACCAGCAGCGTCAGATCCGTCTGCTCCTTGATGAAGTCCGCTTTGTGCAGACCCTCGTCCAGGATGACCTGCGCCAGGGACATGTTGAAGAAGGGGTCGGCGCCGGGCTTCATGGGGATCCAGAGATCCGCGTGCACCGAGCTGGGATTGTAGTCCGGCGCGATGCTGACCACCCGAGCCCCGTTCCAGCGTGCCTCCCAGATGAAATGCGCGTCCGGGATACGGGTCGCGTTCGGGTTGATCAGCGACAGCATGATGTAGTCGGCATCGAACCAGGCGTCCGAGGTGAAGGTCTGCTGCGGGTCGCCGTAGGCCAGGTGGGCGCCGGTATTGAGATCGCCGACGTCGGTAAAGATGTCGAGTTGCACGCCACCGAGCAGCGATGCCATGCGGTAGGGAGCGGCCATACGCGCATGGCTCAGATTGCCGCTTCCGGTGTGTGTCATCAGCTTGCCCGGACCGTGCTCCTCGAAGATGTCGAGCACCTTGTCGGCGATCTCGGTCGCGGCCTGATCCCAGGACAGACGCTGCCACTTGCCCTCGCCGCGCTTCCCGACGCGCTTCATCGGGTAGCGGATGCGATCGCCGTCGTACATGGCCGCCGAGTGGATCGAGCCCTTCTGGCACCCGCGCGGATTGGCATCCGGTACCCGGGGGTTGATCTGAGGATACTGGGCGAGCTGCTCCTCGCGCATCACGATGCCGTCCTTGACGAAGACCTGGAAGGCGCAGTTGCCGAGGCAATTGATGCAATGGGCCGAGTAGCCGATGTGATCCCAGGTCCACTCGTTGCGGTAGAGATCCTCCCAGGCGCGATAGGGATACTCGCTGCCCAATGGATCGGCCACGGGCTGCAGCTTGGTCAGTGCCCAGGCCTGGTTGGCCGTGAAAACGCCAGCGCAGGACAGCGCGGTCGTTTTCAGGAAGTCGCGCCGGTCGACCCTGATCATAGGAGATCCTCCGGTTCTGGGTGGATAGCGTTCGAGTGTGTCGCCAGTTATACCGGCGCGTCGTAAACGGGATTCCGGTGATCTGTAAATGGCTGGTAGAAAGTTGTAAACGGGCTGCAAACGATGCTGCGTTGAGACGGGCGGGGCGGCTCCGGTGTAGCCGATGCTTGTAGATGAACTACGCTTGCATCGTCGTAGCGGAAAACACGCTCGGATCGCGTGCTGCGGCCGTTTTCGGTGGGCGAGCGGGGAGTGGTCAGTGGTCAGTGGTCAGCTAAATCTGTCACGTCCGGCGCAGAATGGGGTTCACACCCCATCCCGAATCTGCGCCCGCCGCTGACCACCCGCTATCCCTATCCGCTGATGCGCGGCATCCGAAACGGCAGCAGAACCTTGACCCAGTTGGAGCTGAATCGATCCAGGCACAGGCTCTCGTGGACCGAGAGTGCGCGCTCGCCGAACAATCCAGTTTCGACGACCGAGCGGGCGTAAAAGGGCGTGTCTTCCAGCGTCTGGACCACGCGCGCCTTCTGTCCTGGCTCGCATTGCGTCTGACGATCGATGCGCCAAACCAGGGTGGTGGACAGCGGCACACGCGGCGGTGGATCAAATGCCTCGGCCCGACCGGTCTTATCGAACCGCAGCGCGAGCGCTGAATCCTGTCCGTTGCGTGGTCGCAAGTCATAGAGTACGGCCGCGCCCTGGTCGAGTTCGGCGCGCGACCAATCCCAGCTCTGGAACGCCTCTTCCAATGGCTCCGAGCCACGATTGGAGTCCATGTAGCCAGGTCCGCTCCAGCGCAGGTTGGGGTTGGTGAAATCGACCTCCACCCGCGCCGTGGGTGCGATCGGCCACCAGCGATGCCGGCCGGCCGCGTCGAGCGCGAAATCCTCTGTATTGATCGTGCTCGGATAGAGACGCACTTGACCGCGTAAGCGTGTTGGGAGCGGGACGCCGACCTCATCAATGTCGATGATGAGCGCGTCGTTCTCCCAGCGCAGACTGCTCGGGCCGATGCATAAGCGCTCGCCCTCGCGTTGCACGCCATTGCGACCGCGCTCGGTCATGGCCCAGCGTTTCGAGCCTCGGTGATAGAGCGCGACATTGAGCGCGCAGTGATTGAGTGGATCAGCATTGCCGCGTTGGCGCGACCAGGCGTAATAGGGTGAGAAAACGCTGCCGATGAGCGCGATCAGCGTCAGGCCGCGCTCCTTGTCGTCGCTGAGTGCATCGACATACCACCAGATATAGCCATTGTGGTCGACGCTCAGGTCGAAGCGAGGTCCGCGAGTAGGCTGGCTGCTGCCAGTTGGCCCGACATCGCCGCCATCGGAATACCCGCTCCCGGATGCGTCCCGCCCCCCGCCAGATACAGACGCGGAATCTTGGTGCGCGATGCTGGCCGATTGAACGACGCCCGCCAGCCGTGACTCGCCTGTCCATAGAGCGCCCCGCCGGTCGCCGGAAAGAGCCGGTTGAACTCCTCGGGTGTGGTGATCTTGCAGTGCTCGTCCTGCTTGTGTACCCGAAGGCCAGAGCGTTCCAGGTGTGAGAATACCCGCTGTTCGCATTGTTTGATCTCCGCTGGGTCGAATGTCTGAGTGTCACCCCGTGCAGGGGCGTTTAGAAGGATAAAGAGGCGTTCCAGGCCATCTTGCGCCGCCGGGTTCCCAGTGCCGCGATCTTGGGCGCAAACATAAACGGTTCCATCTCGTGGGAGGCGTGAGCGGCGAAAGACATCCTCGAATTCGGAGGCATAATCACGCCCGAAAAACACATTGTGCCGCAGCAGAGGAAAGCCCTGGGTTTCGGCTCTCAGACACCAGGTCATGGCCGACATGGAGCGGTTAGCCGGGGCGATCTTGCCGACGGCGCGGCTGGCCTGTTTACCCAGATACCCGAGTGCGAGCGCAGATGGGTCGGCGTTGACGATGACCGCATCGGCGCTGAGCACCTCACCACTGGCCAGACGCACGCCACTGCTGCGGCCGCGTTCAGTCAGGATCTCACGCACCTCGGCACCGTACTGGATGGTTGCGCCCTGATGCTCGGCAAGCCGTGCCAAGGCGAGCGCGATCTGATGCATCCCCCCGACCACGGAGCAGACCCCTTGCTGCTCGACATGAGCGATCAGCATCAGGGTGGCCGGTGCCTGAAACGGCGAGGAGCCGCAATAGGTCGAGTAACGCCCGAACAACTGGCGCAGACGCGGATCCTTGAAGTAATTGCCCAGGATCTGCCAGAGACTGTCGTAGGGCTTGATACCACGGAGATTACCCAGACCGCTCAAGCCGCAGCGGCCCATCAGGCCGAGCAGGCTCGGTTGCGAGGCACGGATGAAGGTCTCGTCGAGCGTCTCATAGATCATTCGGGCCTGATCATAGAAGGCGCGGTAGCCGCGTGCCTCGGCCGCGCCGGCGAAGTCGCCGATGGCCGCGATGGTGCGCTCCGGGTCGGCGAAGAGGTCGAGCCGTTCATGCTCGCTCCAGGCGTGGCGTGCTACAATTTCGAGCGGTTCGAGTTCCAGGTAATCTGTCAGCGCGGCGCCGACGCTCGCGAAGATGTCCTCGAAGATCCAGCGCATGGTGAAGACGGTCGGTCCGGCGTCGATGCGATGAGGGCCGATGGCGATTTCGCGCAGTTTTCCCCCTGGGGTGTCGGCGCGCTCAAGCACCTTGACCTCAAGTCCGCGCGCGGCGAGCTGGGCTGCGGTGACAAGCCCCCCGATGCCGGCGCCGACGACGATTACCTGTTCAGTGGACATCTCAAAGTACAGCCTCTTTTGATTCGCGTTGACGCGTTGGATGCGGATGTCTATTGTACATGACACAAAAGGGTGTCAACTTTTCCTTACATACAACCGAGGTTACCGGGGGGTAGCGATGGATGCCACAACGCGAATCGAGCAGGCCCTGGCCTCGGCCATTGAGGCAGTAGCCGTGCCCGGTTGCCCCCCGCGCCTCGCCGAGGCGGTTCGGCACTCGGTCTTTCCAGGCGGCGCGCGCGTGCGCCCAAGGCTGTGCCTGGCGGTTGCCGCAGCCTGCGGCAGCAGCGATTACGCTGCAGCGGATGCGGCGGCGGCGTCCATCGAGCTGCTCCACTGCGCCTCGCTGGTGCATGATGATCTGCCCTGTTTCGATGACTCACCTCTGCGTCGCGGCATGCCTTCGGTGCATCGCGCCTTTGGCGAGCCGCTCGCCGTGCTGGCTGGTGATGCCCTGATCATCCTGGCTTTCGAGCATCTGGCGCGCAGTCTGGCCACCAGTCCCGAACGTCTTGCGCCGCTGTTGCTGACGGTGAGCCGCTCGGTTGGCATGCCGCACGGTATCACCGCTGGACAGGCTTGGGAGTGCGAGCCACGGGTCTCTGTGGAGGACTACCATCGCGCCAAAACCGGCTCTCTGTTCGCCGCAGCGACCGCAGCCGGGGCGCAGGTCGCGGGGGCCGACGCAGATATCTGGAGAGTGGTGGGGGATCGCATCGGCGAAGCCTACCAAGTCGCGGATGATCTGCGTGATGTGGCCGCCAGCGCCCAGGAAGTCGGTAAGCCGGTCGGTCGTGACGCCCTGCTCAATCGGCCCAGTGCGGCGGGTGAGCTGGGGATCGACGGCGCCATTGATCGACTGCGCCAGCTCGTCAAGGGCGCCATTGAGGCGATTCCGCCCTGTCCCGGTCAAGAGAAACTGGCCGAGGTGCTGATGGCCGAATCGCGCCACATCATGCCGAAGAATCTTGCCCAACGCGCAGCTTGACCCTTGAGGTGGTATCTCGGCCGCCGAGTTGGCCGACCTGAATCAAAACGCGGTAGTAACACTGGCATGCGGCTCCCTGATCGTTTGTTGTCCCTACGCAATCGTGTGCTCTCGACCCCAGGCTTTCAACGCTGGGCGGCTATTTTTCCGCTGACTCGCCCGATCGCGCGGCGTCGCTCGCGTGAACTGTTCGATATTGTCGCGGGCTTCGTCTATTCCCAGATCCTGTTCGCCTGCGTGCGCGTAAGTCTCTTCGAGATCCTCGCCGATGGCGTGCAGTCGACCGAGCAACTTGCCGGTCGTCTCGACTTGCCGGTCGATGGCGCAAGGCGTCTGTTGCGCGCGGCGGTGAGTCTACGACTGGCCGAGGCGCGCGGCGACGACCGCTATGCGCTTGGCGAACTGGGCGCCGCCATGGTCGGTAATCCGGGGATCGCGGCCATGGTCGAGCATCACGCAATGGCCTACGCGGACCTCAAAGATCCCGTCGCCTTGCTGCGTGGCGAACTCAATGAGCGCGAGCTCTCCCGTTATTGGGCCTATGCTGGGTCCGAAAGCCCGGCATCCGCCGAAGGGCAGGCGGTTGATGGCTATTCGGAGCTGATGGCCGACTCGCAGCGCCTGATTGCCGATGATGTGCTCGATGCCTATTCACTCAAGGGCCACCGTTGTCTGCTCGATATTGCCGGTGGCGATGGCACCTTTCTGGTCACGGCTGCCAAGCGTTGGCCGCATCTGCGAGTGGTCCTGTTCGATCTACCTGCGGTGGCCGAGCGCGCCCGTGCGCGGTTTCAGCGCGAGGGCTTGGCGGATCGGGCCACGGCGGTCGGCGGGGATGCGCTACGCGACCCCTTACCGCAAGGAGCGGATATCGTCTCGTTCGTGCGGGTGCTGCACGATCACGATGACCAGGAGGCTCAGGCCTTTCTCAATGCAGCCTATCCCGCCCTGCCGGCCAATGGCCGTTTGCTGGTGGCCGAGCCGATGTCCGGCACGCCTGGTGCCGAGCCAATTGGTGACGCCTATTTCGGGTTCTACCTGCTCGCGATGGGCAGCGGACGGCCGCGCACCCCAGCCGAACTGACCGAGATGCTGCGCATAGCAGGCTTCGACCGGGTGCGCCAAAAAGCGACGCATCGACCGATCCTCACCCAGCTGCTGCTCGCCCAGCGCCCAAGTTGAACGGTCCCAAGCGCTCGCTTCCCCGTCGGCCCTCGAGACCAATTTGCCAACACCAACCAAATGACCACTGACCACTGATCGAGCTACCCTAGATCAACATCCTGCACAATAGCCCTAGACTGACAGTCAACTTTCGCTAAACTGACCTGACTGTCAGAGTCAACTTACCCGAGCTACGTTTTGAGCCCAGATACGCCACAACTCGAAGCCCTTGCCGTCGTTATCGAACAACCCGAACGCCTCTCGCTCCAGCGGCTTGCGCTGACGCCGCCAGGTGACGCCGATGTGGTCGTGGATATCGACTGGAGTGGTATCAGCACCGGGACCGAGCGTCTGCTCTGGTCTGGGCGCATGCCCGATTTTCCCGGAATGGGCTATCCGCTCGTCCCCGGCTATGAATCCGTTGGCCGTGTCGTTTTCGCTGGACCGCAGTCCGGTCTGGACGTCGGTCAGCGTGTTTTTGTGCCCGGTGCGCTCTGTTATGGGGAGGTGCGCGGACTCTTCGGCGGCGCTGCCTCGCGGGTCGTGGCGCCGGGCAAGCGGCTGATGCCGGTTGAGGAGTCGCTCGGCGAGCAGGCGGTGCTGCTGGCGCTGGCTGCGACCGCCTATCACGCCATCGCTGGACCAGCCTCGCCCCATGTGGAACTCATCGTCGGGCATGGTGTGCTCGGGCGTCTGCTGGCACGGATCGCCGCGCTGGGGGAGGGGACACGACCGGTCGTCTGGGAGACCAATCCAGCACGGATGACAGGTGCCGACGGGCATGGTTACGATGTCATGACCCCTGATGACGACCCACGGCGCGACTATCTCAGCATCTGCGACATGAGCGGCGACCCCAAGATCCTCGACAGCCTGATCGCCCGCATGGCGCGCGGTGGGGAGATCGTCCTCGGCGGTTTCTACAGCGAGCCGGTCGCCTTCACTTTCCCGCCGGCCTTCATGCGCGAGGCGCGTCTGCGCATTGCAGCCGAGTTCCAGCCTGCGGACCTGACGGCGGTCAGATCGCTTCTGGAGTCCGGGCGTCTCTCGCTCGACGGACTCATCACGCATCGCGTCCCCGCATCCGAGGCTGAGGCGGCTTATCGCACAGCCTTCGGTGACCCGGCGTGCCTGAAAATGATTCTCGATTGGAGATCGATCTCGTGAATGTATCCGTCAATGGTCCCGTGGTGGGCGCAGCACGACAGACAGACAGTGATCCGGCCGCAGCGCCGGCGGTCAAGGAGACCCAGGTCATTGCCATCTATGGCAAGGGTGGTATCGGCAAGAGCTTCACGCTGGCCAATCTCTCCTACATGATGGCCCAGCAGGGCAAGAAGGTGCTGCTCATCGGTTGTGATCCCAAAAGCGATACCGCGACACTGCTGTTTGGCGGGCGCAACTGTCCGACCATTCTCGGCGTTTCCAGCGAAAAGAAGCGCGCCGGGGAGAAGGTCACCATCGGCGACATCTGTTTCAAGCGCGATGGCGTTTTCGCCATGGAACTGGGCGGCCCGGAGGTCGGGCGCGGCTGCGGTGGGCGCGGCATCATCCACGGCTTCGAGCTGCTGGAAGGTCTCGGCTTTCATGAATGGGACTTCGACTATGTTCTGCTCGACTTCCTCGGCGATGTGGTCTGCGGCGGCTTCGGTCTGCCGATCGCGCGGGATCTGTGCCAGAAGGTCATCATCGTCGGTTCCAACGATCTCCAGTCGCTCTATGTGGCCAACAATGTCTGCTCGGCGGTGGGATACTTCACCGGACTGGGCGGCAACGTCGGCGTCGCCGGCATGGTGATCAACAAAGACGATGGCACCGGCGAGGCCCAGGCCTTTGCCGACGCGGTTGGTATCCCGATTCTCGCGACCATTCCAGCGCATGATGAGATCCGCCGCAAGAGTGCCAATTACGAGATCGTCGGCCTGCCCGGCGGGGACTGGGGGCCGCTGTTCGCGGAGCTGGCGACCAACGTCGGGCTGGCGCCACCGGTGCGCCCCAAGCCGCTCGATCACGAGTCGCTGCTCGACCTCTTCAAGGGCGATGCAGTGGGTCGGCATGTGGTTCTCGAGCCAGCCAGCGTGGAGGATATGTGCGATGCATCGGTGGTCGTGAAGCCAACGCTCGAAGTCGTCTACGATGATGTCTGATCAACAACGGGACCTGCCGATGAGTGATAAGACACAGATGCCCGAAGGGGGCGACTGCGCGAGCGCCAAGACCCTGAAATCCGCCGCACAGGCATCCGGCAACGCCGAACTGCTCGAACGCCTGGCCGCCGATTATCCCGCTGGTCCGCACGACCAACCGCAGACCATGTGTCCGGCCTTCGGTGCGCTACGGGTCGGGCTGCGGATGCGTCGCACCGCGATGGTGCTGGTCGGTTCGGGCTGCTGCGCCTATGGTCTGACCTTTACCGCGCATTTCTACGGTGCGCGACGCTCGGTCGGCTATGTCCCATTCGACTCCGAGTCACTGGTCTCGGGCCGACTCTTCGAGGACACGCGCGACGCCGTACTCTCACTCGCCGATCCGAGTCAGCTCGACACCATTGTCGCCATCAATCTCTGTGTGCCGACTGCTTCCGGCGTCCCGCTGCGTCTGCTGCCCAAACAGCACAACGGGGTCCGTATCATGGGCATCGATGTGCCGGGATTCGGCGTGCCGACCCATGCCGAGGCCAAGGACGTCATGGCCGGTGCCATGCTCCATTACGCGCGTCAGGAGGCCGAGCAGGGACCGGTGCAGGCGCCGCGCGGGGGTCGCGGCGAGCGCCCGACGGTAACGCTGATCGGTGAGATGTTCCCGGCCGACCCGGTTGGGATCGGCATGCTGCTAGAGCCGCTCGGTCTGGCCGTCGGCCCCGTGGTGCCGACCCGCGAGTGGCGTGAGCTGTACGCGGCGCTCGACTGTCAGGTCGCCGCAGCCATCCATCCGCAGTACACAGTCTCTTGCCGTGAGCTTGCCGCTGCCGGTCGGCCGATTGTGGGTTCAGCGCCGGTCGGTCGGGACGGGACTGCCGCCTGGCTGGATGCCATCGGGCAGGCCTGTGGGATTGCGCAGGAGAAGGTCGATGCAGCCAAGAACAAGTTTCTCCCGGCTATCGACGGCGCACTCTCGGCCATGCCGATCAAGGGCCGCGTGATCGTCTCGGGCTATGAAGGCTCAGAATTGCTGGTGGCGCGTCTGCTGATCGAGTCCGGCGCCGAGGTGCCCTATGTCGGGACCGCCTGTCCACGCACGCCTTGGAACGAGTCGGATCTGGCCTGGCTCGAAGCGCGTGGCGTGCCGGTGCAGTTTCGCGCCTCTCTGGAGCAGGATCTGGCCGCAGTCAAGTCGCTGGAGCCTGATCTCGCCATCGGCACTACACCCGTGGTGCAGGCGGCCAAAGAGATGGAGATCCCGGCGCTCTACTTCACCAACCTGATCTCGGCGCGACCCTTGATGGGACCAGCCGGTGCCGGTTCCCTGGCTCAGGTCATCAATGCCGCGCTGGCCAACAAGGAGCGCTTCGGCGTGATGCGCGCCTTTTTCGAGGGCGTCGGACAGGGTGATACCAGCGGGATCTGGCAAGACATGCCGACCAAACGCCCGGCGAAACCGGCCAAGGCCGGACCTCGGAACCCAGCCAAGCACGTCTAGTCCCAGAGAGAGGGCGCATTACCCATGTTGATCAACGACCTCGACCGCGCGGGCGGTTACTGGGGCTGTGTTTACGCCTTTACCGCCATCAAGGGCCTGCAGGTCATCATTGATGGCCCGGTCGGCTGCGAGAATCTGCCGGTGACGGCAGTCCTGCACTACACCGACGGGCTGCCGCCGCATGAGCTGCCGGTCGTGGTGACCGGGCTCGGTGAAGAGGAGCTGGGACAGAGCGGGACCGAGCAGGCGATGCGCCGGGCCTATCAGAGCCTCGACCCGTCGCAGCCGGCGGTAGTGGTGACTGGCTCAATCGCCGAGATGATCGGCGGCGGCGTCACACCCGAAGGGACCAATATCGTGCGTTTTCTGCCGCGCACCATTGACGAAGATCAGTGGCAGAGCGCCAATCGCGCCATCTATTGGCTGTGGACACAGTACGGTCCGAAAAAGGGTGTGGTGCCCAAGCGTAAGCGTGCGCCGGATGCGCGACCGAGGGTCAACATCATCGGCCCCATGTACGGCGTCTTCAACACACCGTCTGACCTGGCTGAGATCCGCCGTCTAGTCGAGGGCATCGGCGCTGAGGTCAACATGACCTTCCCGCTCGGCAGCCATCTAGACGATGTGTCCAAACTCGCCAACGCGGACGCCAATATCTGCATGTATCGTGAGTTCGGGCGGACACTGTGCGAGGCGCTGGAACGGCCGTTTCTGCAGGCGCCGATCGGACTTCACAGCACGACGAAATTTCTGCGTGCGCTCGGCGAGATCCTGGAGCTTGATCCCGAGCCTTTTATTGAGCGCGAGAAGCACACCACCATCAAGCCCATCTGGGATCTCTGGCGCTCGGTTACGCAGGACTTCTTCGGTACCGCGAGCTTCGGCGTGGCAGCAAGCGAGACCTACGCGCGCGGGCTGCGGCACTATCTCGAAGACGAACTCGGCCTGCCCTGTCACTTTTCCTTCGAGCGCAAGGCGGGGGTCAAGCCCGACAATGACATCATCCGCAAGACAGTGCACGATAAGACACCCCTGATCGTCTTCGGCAGCTACAACGAGCGGATGTATCTGTCCGAGATCGGTGCGCGGGCCACCTATATTCCCGCATCCTTCCCTGGCACCGTCATCCGCCGTCACACGGGTACACCTTTCATGGGTTACTCCGGGGCCACCTATCTCGTCCAAGAGGTCTGTAACGCCCTGTTCGACGCGCTATTCAACATCCTGCCGCTGGGCACTGAGCTGGATAAGGTCGATCCCACACCGGCGCGGATGCACCGTGAGCTACCCTGGGACGAGGATGCGCGGGCCGTCTTCGATCAGATCGTCGATGCCCAACCGGTTCTGGTGCGTATCTCAGCCGCCAAGCGGCTGCGTGACGCGGCTGAGCGGGCGGCGCGCACTGCCGGTGAAGAGCGTGTCCGCGCGGCGCGCGTGTCTGCGGCCCAGAAGGCTCTTGCAAGCGGTATTGCCTAATCGATCTGCCCGCCAGGGCAGCTGATCGTGCTGACCCCAGTCCTCAAACGCTCCAGCCCGCCGACCTGCGCGTGATCGCCAGGCGTACCTGCGTCTAACTCCACTGTCGTCTGCATCATGATTTATCAGTGTGGCACCGGTCGCCAGGGGCATCCTTTGCCCCGTGTTTCACGGCTTTTTCATCTCTGCGCAGAAGCAAATTGTCCTCGGTCAAGCGAGACCAAATTCACATGTAAATCTAGATTGACATCTTCGCCAGTCAAGCTAGACTGACACTACAGATCCAGCCACCGCACCAAACGTCATCATGCAGTCGGCGAACGAAGATCTGATAAAAATAAGTAATTTGGCTTCAGTGGTTAAAAGCCTCATTGATTGTTGCATTTGACCGAGAGCTAGGTGGCTCAGAGATTTGAACCCAGTGATGGGTTCGGTATGAAGAGAGTGCCCGTGTAGATCGGGTGGCTTCTCGCGCCGTGGCCAGATTTGGTTGCGGAACTCCTGTCGCACGGCCTGAGTGCGGCGCAACTAACGTTTAATCTCCCGATTCGGAGGATTTACAAATGGCTGACAAAAACAGCATGACTGGCCTGACCGAGCAAGAAGCCCAAGAGTTTCATGGCATCTTCGTGCAGAGCATGACGGCATTCTTCGGACTCGTCGTTATCGCGCACATCCTCGCTTGGCTGTGGCGTCCCTGGCTGTAGTCTGATCGACTCGCCTGTTGGCTCCATAATCAGTTGCCAACTGTGTTGCGCTAACGTTGTATCTATTTTGTTCTAGGAGAAAACCATGTCCGCTAATCTCTGGAAAATCTGGCTGCTTATCGATCCTCGCCGTATCCTGATCTCGCTTTTCGCATTTCTGATTGTTTTGGGCTTGGTTATTCACATGGTTCTGCTGAGCACCACTGATTTCAA
>JARIBS010000057.1 GCA_029257385.1 Thiorhodococcus sp. | reverse complement strand
CAAATTCTGTTTCCTGGAATGTTTGTCAAAACCGGCTTTGTGGTGGGCGAGAAATCCGAGCTCACGGTGCCCCAGCAGGCGATCGTGCACCGCTCAGAGGTCACCGGCGTCTATGTCGTGGGTGAGGACGGGCGCATCGCCTTCCGCCACATCCGGCTCGGGCAGACGCTGCCCGAGCGCTATGTCGTCCTCGCCGGTCTGACCGAGGGTGAGCGTGTCGCGCTCGACCCGATCGGCGCGGGTGTGGCGCTCAAGTCGCAGATCGCGGACCGGCGTGCGCGTGCGCAGGAGCAGACACATGACTGATCGGCTCGGCATTTCGGGCCGGATCGCGCAGCGCTTCCAGGCCACCGAGATTACCCCGCTACTCGCCCTGGTGGGTCTGCTGCTGGGGCTGTTCGCCGTGCTGGTGACCCCGCGCGAGGAAGAACCCCAGATCGATGTCACCTTTGCCGATGTATTCATCCCCTACCCTGGTGCATCGGCCTCGGAGATTGAGCATCTCGTGGCCGGCCCGGCCGAGCAGGTGCTCTCTGAGATCAAGGGCATTGAGCACGTCTACTCCATCTCGCGCCCCGGCATGGCGGTGGTGACCGTGCAATACGAGGTCGGCGAGGACAACACCGATGCCGTGGTGCGCCTGTTTAGCAAGGTGCAGTCCAATCAGGACTGGCTGCCCCAGAATCTCGGCGTCGGCACGCCCATCGTCAAACCCAAGGGCATTGATGATGTCCCCATCCTGACCGCGACACTGTGGTCGAAAGACATCGCCGTGGGGGCCTTCGAGCTGGGTCAGGTCGCCCATGCCCTTGAGCAGGAACTCAAGCGCGTCTCCGGCACGCGCGACGTCTACACTCTGGGCGTGCCGGATCAGGTGGTGCGGGTGTTGCTCAAGCCGGAAACCCTGGCCGGATATGACATCGATCTGGAGAGTTTGCGCAAGGCGCTACAGGCGGCAAACCGCACTCGCGACGATCTGCGCATCACCGCTGATAATCAGGAAATCCTCGTCCAGGCCGGCACCTTTCTGACCTCGCCGGAGCAGATCGGTGATCTGGTCGTCGGGCTGCACGGGGGGCGCCCAGTCTATCTGCGCGATGTCGCGACCATCGAGCGCGGCCCTCAGCAGCCCAAGACCTATGCCCGGATGGGCGCGGGCCTCGGCGCCGAACAGGCCGGGATCGATCTGCTCGGCGCGACGCCGGCAGTCACCATCGCGGTCGCCAAACAACCCGGTGTCAATGCCGTCGAGGTCGCCCAAGATGTCATCGATCGCTTTGAGCAGTTGCGGGGCATCTTCATTCCCGACAACGTCGAGGTCACGGTCACACGCAACTACGGCGCGACCGCCGACGCCAAGGCCAAGAAACTCATCAGTAAGCTCGCCTTTGCGACCGCCTCGGTTGTGTTGCTGGTGCTGCTGGCAATCGGCTGGCGCGAGGCGGTCATCGTCGGCGCTGCGGTGGTCGTGACACTGGCCTTGACGCTGTTTGCCTCCTGGGCCTATGGGTTCACACTCAACCGGGTCTCGCTGTTTGCGCTGATATTTTCCATCGGCATCCTGGTCGATGATGCCATCGTCGTGGTCGAGAACATCCATCGGCACATGGCCTTGAGCAAGCCCAAATCCGGGCAGAGTCGCGTGGCCTGGCTGCTCGCGCTGATGCCGCGCGCGGTCGACGAGGTCGGTGGCCCAACCATTCTGGCGACCTTCACGGTCATCGCCGCATTACTGCCGATGGCCTTCGTGAGCGGTTTGATGGGACCGTACATGAGTCCGATCCCGATCAATGCCTCTATGGGGATGCTGATCTCGCTCATAGTGGCCTTCGTCTTCACGCCCTGGATGACCAGCTTCATGCTCGGGCGCGGGCAGATCCACGAGGAGACCGAGGGCCAGGCACAGACGCCCAAAGCTGGACGGCTGGATGGCGTCTTTCATCATCTAATCGGTCCATTCCTCATAGGACGCAAAGGGATGCTGAACCGCTGGCTGCTGCTGGGCGGTATTCTGCTGCTGATCGCCGGATCGATCTTTCTGGCGGTCAACCGGACCGTCGTGCTCAAGATGCTCCCCTTCGACAACAAGAGCGAGTTTCAGGTCGTGCTGGACATGCCCGAGGGAACCAGTCTGGAGCAGACCATGCGTGTGCTCTCGGAGATGGGTGATTATCTCGCCGACGTGCCCGAGGTGACGGACTATCAGTCCTATGCTGGGGCTGCCGCCCCGATCAACTTCAATGGACTGGTGCGCCAGTATTACCTGCGCGAGGGCGCGCATCTGGGCGACTTGCAGGTCAACCTGGTGGACCAGCACGCGCGTGATCGCAAGAGCCACGCCATCGCACTGGCCCTGCGCGGACCACTCCAAGACATCGCCAACGCCTATGGCGGCAACGCCAAGATCGTCGAGATCCCGCCGGGTCCGCCGGTGCTCTCGCCGCTGGTGGCCGAGGTCTATGGTCTCGACTACGCGGGACAGATCCGGGTCGCCAAACAGGTTCGGGCGGCCTTCGAGCGCACGGCTGACATCGTCGATGTCGACGACTCGGTCGAGCATCCAGCGAAGAAGTTGACGCTGGTGGTCGATCGCGCCAAGGCGGCGCGTCTCGGGGTGGCGCAGGCGAGCATCGCCGATGCCCTGGCAACGGTGCTCGACGGCGAGGACATGGGCTATCTGCACGGTGCCAACGTCAAGTACGCCGTGCCCATCCGGGTCGAGTACAGCGAGGCGGACAAGGCTGAACTAGAGCAGGTGCTCGCCCTACGGGTACGCTCCAGCGCTGGTCAGCTTGTGCCGATCTCAGAGATTGTCGCGGTCGTCGAGGGTGAGCGCGAGCACAGCATCCATCACAAGAATCTGCTCCCCGTGGTCTATGTGACGGGCGACATGGCCGGTGAGACCGACAGCCCGCTCTACGGACTGTTTGAGATCTCAGCGATCCTGACCGACGAGATGGGTCTGGAGCAGTGGTACCGCCAGGCGCCGGACAATCCTTACGAGTACAGCCTCAAATGGGACGGCGAGTGGCAGGTCACCTACGAGACCTTCCGCGACATGGGCATCGCCTATGGGGTTGGACTGATCCTCATCTATCTGCTGGTCGTGGCGCAGTTTCGCAGCTATCTGGTGCCGCTGATTATCATGGCGCCCATCCCGCTGACACTCATCGGCATCCTGCCGGGGCATGCCATTCTGGGCGCACAGTTCACCGCGACCTCGATGATCGGCATGATCGCGCTCGCCGGTATCATCGTGCGCAACTCCATCCTGCTGGTAGACTTCATCAACCAGCAGGTGCGCGAGGGATCGCCCCTGGAAGAGTCGGTCATCCGCTCGGCGATCGTGCGCGCCAAGCCGATCGCGCTCACCGCCGCAGCGGCCATGGCTGGTGCGGCCTTCATCCTCGACGACCCGATCTTCTCCGGCCTGGGGGTCTCACTGTTGTTTGGTCTATTCGTCTCGACGGTGCTGACGCTGGTCGTCATCCCGGTCGTTTACTATGGTGTGATGCGCCAGCGGGTGGAGTGGATTCGCGAGTCAACAGCTTAAACTGAGCGCCGCTCAGCGGCCCGGCGACCTAAAAGCATGGAGTTAAAGCACCATGACCCAGACAGACGCAGCCGCCAGCCCGCTCTGGCCCAGCGCGGATTACTTCGAGCAGGTCGCCCGACTCAGGGAGGCCATCGGGCAGCCGATCCACATCCTGGAGCTGGAGGCGAGCGATACGCATCTGAGCGCCCGCCATCTGGGCAAGCCCTATGTCCTGCTCGACCTGCTGGCGTTTCCCCGCCCCGATCCTGGTCGCGGACTCGCCCCGCATTTTCTCCTGCTCGACGACGGGCGCGGCGTCAACCTCGGGCGCATCGCCCGTATCAGCCTGGAGCGGCCTTTCAACCCGGCGCCGTCGCAGATCCTCTATCAGGACCACGAGGCGGTCGAATGCCTGCTGCTGCGCGACCGCCAGTTGAGCAAACGCCTCATCGCAGCACGCTCGCGCCAGATCGTCGGACAGATTCTGGGGAAGACGACCGAGCAGCCGATGCTTGAACAGACGACGCCGGATACGGATGGCGAATCGGACACATTGGATCCGCCGCAGCATTGAGGGCCAGCGGCTGCGCCCACCGAAGCCACCGAGCGCACGACCGCGCCAAAGGAGAAAATGCCAGCCTCACGCGTCGTGGGGCTGGCATCCGACGCGCGGCGGCGGGAGCAATCCCGGCGCACGGATCAACCCTGCTGGTGATACTCCAGAATGCGCTCGACCTCGTTCTTGGAGCCGAGGATGACCGACACCCGCTGATGCAGGGTCTCGGGCTGGAGATCGAGAATGCGCTCGGTTCCTGTGATTGAACCGCCACCGGCCTGCTCGACGATGAACGACATGGGGTTGGCCTCGTAGAGCAAACGCAGCTTTCCGTCCTGCCCGCTCGCGCGCATTTTGGCGTCCATGGGATACATGAAAACACCGCCGCGTGTGAGGATACGATGCACTTCAGCGACCATGGAGGCGATCCAGCGCATGTTGAAGTCCTCGCCCCGCGCGCCCTCCTCGCCGTCGAGACACTCTTGGACGTAGCGGCGGATCGGCTCATCCCAAAAGCGCATATTGGAGGCATTGATGGCGAACTCGCGCGTGTCGGCGGGGATCTTCATATCCGGATGGGTGAGGATGAACTCGCCGATATTCTGATCGAGCGTGAATCCATTCACGCCGTTGCCCGTGGTCAGCACCATCATGGTGGAAGGACCGTAGAGGGCGTAGCCAGCGGCAATTTGCTGCGTCCCGGCCTGGAGGAAGTCGCGCTCGGTCGGCTCATCGGTGCCGCCCGGACAGCGCAGAATGGAGAAGATGGTGCCCACCGAGACATTGACATCGATGTTGGAGGAACCATCGAGTGGGTCGAACGTCAGCAGATACTTGCCGCGCGGATATTGGGCGGGGATGGGGTAGATCTCATCCATCTCCTCAGAGGCCATCGCCGCCAGATGGCCCGCCCATTCGTTGGATTTCAGAAACACCTCGTTGGAGAGGACATCGAGCTTCTTCTGCGTCTCGCCCTGGACGTTCTCGGTGCCCGCGCTGCCGAGCACACCGACCAGGGCGCCATGGTTGACCATGTTGCTGAGCACTTTGCAGGCGGTGACCACGTCGTTGAGGAGTGAGGTAAAATCGCCCGTCGCGCCGGCAATGTGGCGCTGCTCCTCGATGATGAACTGGGTGATTGTCGTACCGTTATGCATGGTTTTCCTCGTCTCCACATTTTGGCTGTATCAGCCGCGCAGTATAATGGCTTAGGGGTTGTTTATTGCGTTATTGCACCAACTTATATCAGAATAAAGCCAATAAACCTGAAGTTACTCACCTGCTACATGGGTGTATATCACTGATACGGCGTTATCGAACGCATCCCCTTCTTGGTAGACTGATCAGGGTGCACCCCCCAATGGCCTCGACTCCTCAAATGAACCATCCGACCGCAACGATCCGCGTAACAAATCTTTCCAACGAGACCGACGAGGTCGAGCTGCGCGAGCTGTTCTCCTCTTACGGAGAGATTGGGCAACTGCGCCTATTACTCGACGACTCCACCGGCCGGCTCCAGCGGATCGGCTATGTTGAGCTGGTCGCTGAACGCGCGGAGGATGCGCTCAAAGAGCTCGATGGACATCTGTTCAAAGGCTCCATCATCCAGCTCGCCCCGGTCTCCGACCAACCAGCCGAACTTGCGGTCGCGGGCAGTGATGCACCGCAAACGCTCGCCGATAATGAGGTGCCCAGCAATCTTTTGCGCCGCCACTACCAGATCGACTCAGTCGATCAGACCTCCATGCCCGCAGGCATGGATGGGGCCGATTGGTATCGTTATGTGCTGGTCAGCGGCTCGGCGCGCATCGTCGGCTATCGCAAGGGGACGCTGGAGGCGGTGACAGAGTTCGCGCAAAGCTGCGCGGAAGACTTCAATATGCGCAATGCGGTAGGCTGGAAAACGATGTCCGGAAGCCTGCGCAAACAGGGCGCATCGTCCTCTGCGCTGCGTAAAGCGCGTTAAGCGCGCAAGCTGCCCGTCTGAGCCAATAAACCATTCGCATCCCGCCAGCGTAATCCGCACGGCCCCGGCGCAAAGCCTGCACGGGGCGCAGGTGCGGCGATCCAGCCTTATGCGCATTGAGACCAACCTACTTCCAACCGGCATCGTCCCTGAGCGGGACCATATCGCACTGCCGCGCGCCAGAGACCTGCCCAATGATCCAATACAACCGCGATGCCGACGATATCTATCGCCAATCCTTCGCCATTATCCGTGCCGAGGCGAAGCTGGACCAGTTTCCTGATGACTTGGAGGCGCTTGCGGTGCGGGTGATCCATGCCTGCGGCATGCCCGAGATCGTCGAAGATCTGGTGTTCTCACCCGGTGCCGGCGCGGCCGGTCGCGCGGCCCTGGCGGCTGGCGCCCCGGTGCTCTGCGATAGCCGCATGGTCGCCGAAGGCATTACCCGCGCCCGGCTTCCAGCCGACAATGCCGTGATCTGCACCCTCAACGAGCCTGGCGTGCCAGAGTTGGCGCGCCAGCTCGGCAACACCCGCACCGCAGCCGCGCTCGAACACTGGCGTCTGCATTTAGATGGCGCGGTGGTGGTCATCGGCAACGCTCCGACGGCGCTCTTTCGATTGCTCGAAATGCTCGACGAGGGGATTGCCAAACCGGCCCTGATCCTCGGCTTTCCGGTCGGCTTCGTGGGCGCAGTCGAGTCCAAGGATGCGCTTGCCGCAGACAGTCGCGGCGTCCCGTTCGTGATCGTGCGTGGTCGCCGTGGCGGCAGCGCCATGGCGGCAGCGGCAGTCAATGCACTCGGAGGAGAGCATTTCTAATCGTCATGGGCAAAGGACGTTTATACGGCCTGGGCGTCGGCCCGGGCGACCCCGAACTGATCACTGTCAAGGCGTTGCGCTATCTGAAGGCGGCGCCCGTGGTCGTCTACTATATCGCCAAGGGCAAGCGTGGAAACGCACTGAGCAGCGTCACACCGCATCTGCACCCGGATCAGCTCCGGCTGCCGCTAGTCTACCCGATCACGGGTAAACCCCCGCCACCGCCCTATGACTATGAAGGCGTCATGCGCGCCTTCTACGACGATGCCGCCGAGCAGGTCGCCGAGCATCTGGATGCCGGGCGCGACGTGGCCGCGCTGTGCGAGGGCGATCCTTTCTTCTACGGCTCGTTCATGTATTTGCATGACCGGCTGGCCGAGCGCTTCGAGACCGAGGTCGTCCCTGGGGTCTGCTCGGTCGTGGCCAGCGCATCGGTGCTGCGCACGCCGCTGGTCTATCGCGATCAGCGCCTGCAAGTGCTCTCCGGCACACTCTCGGAGGCGCGTCTCACCGAGCTGCTGTCAGACGTCGAGGCCGCCGCCATCATG